>CAZQVZ010000121.1:0-14432 GCA_964596895.1 uncultured Myxococcaceae bacterium | reverse complement strand
GCGCAGCACACGAAGTACGGCAACGTGCTGCAGGGCAAGGCCGACTTGAAGATGAACCTCTCCGGGAAGGGCTACGACACGCCGGACCTCGAGCAGTTCCTCTCCGGCGCCATCGAACTGGGGATGCGGCAGGGGAAGTTCAACAAGGCCAGCGTCACCGACGGCGTGGTGAGCCGGCTGGACGGACTGGAGAAGATCCCCGGCGTCAGCCTGCAGCCGCTCAGGGGTGAGAACGCCCTTCGGGACCTGGCGGCGCAGCTCACGGTGAAGGACGGCAGGCTGCTGCTCCAGAAGCCCATCACCTTCATGGTGGACCAGGCCCGCACCACGCTGGAGGGTGCGGTGGGCATCGCCGGCGGGCTGTTCCTGGACGGCACCTACCACCTGCCGGCGCAGATGCTCGAGCGCGCCACCGGCGGCCGCTGCACCACCGACAAGGAGATCCCGGTCCCCCTGGCCATCACCGGCACCATCGACGGGCCGAAGTACCAGCCGAAGGCCGGCGAGGTGACGAAGTCCGTCGTCCAGCGGTGCGCCGCGCAGGCGGCCACCGGCAAGCTGCAGGAGAAGCTCGGCGGGCAACTGCCGGGGAACGTCCCCACCAACGTGGAGGACGCGAAGGCGAAGGCCCAGGCCGAAGCCGCCCGCGCGCGCCAGGAGGCCGAAGCGAAGGCCCGCGCCGAAGCCGAGCGCCGCGCCGCCGAACAGAAGAAGAAGGCCGAAGACGCCCTCAAGCAGAAGGCGAAGGACAAGCTGAAGGGGTTCGGCTTCTAGCTCGGCGGCCGCTGCTCTCCGCGCGCGGCCAGTTCGATGAACCCGCGCAGCCAGATGAGGTTGATGGCGTGGCTCGAAGGCAGGGGCGTGTGCGTCGTCGTCTCCAGGGCGGCGCAGTACGGCACGCCCTTGCGCAGGTAGAAGTCGGTGACGCTCCCGTCGTGGTACTCGATGAGGCCCAGGGAGTTGGTGCGGTTCACCTCGTCCACCATCTCGTTCGCGACCACCCGGGCGTACTGGGACGCTGCCTCCACCAGCGGTTCGTAGGCCGGCTGGTCCCCGAAGACGTACGCGTAGGTGAGCGCCTCCTTCAGGTACCGGTCCTGGTGGATGTCCAGGGCCGCGTGCGGCACCGGCTGCTTCGCCAGCTCCTCGCGGATGGCGCGCGTCTCCTTCGGCCCGCCGTCGTAGAGCACCCAGCGCAAGATGGGCTCACCGCCGGGCCGCAGCTCGCCCTTCCACTGCCCGGGGGCCACCTCGTAGCGGAGGAAGTCGTTGTTGGGCTTCTCGCCGCTGCGGTTGTAGCGGGTGCCGTCCTCGAAGCCGGAGGGGTTGATGCACGGATAGATGAGCAGCCCCACGTCATGGGCGCGGGCGTGGTCCACCACCTCTTCGAGGTGCTCGAGCAGGGTGAGCGGGCCCGCGGGCTCCTCCCCGTGAAAGCCGCTGGTGACGACGAGCAGGTGCTTGCCCGGGACCTGCGCGCGCAGCAGCGGGTAGTCCTGCCCGCCCTCCTGCACCACCCCGTACTGGCCCAGCTGCGCGATGCGGGCGTAGCGCCAGAAGCGTTCGACGTACTCGGTGAACTTCACGCGGGCACCATAGCGACCGCGGGTGCGTGCACCAACGAATGCCGAGCGCAAATGCTCGCCGCCGCATAACCTCCCCTCCGCCATGTCCTCCCTGAACGACGTCGCGCTGCTCATCCTCCGGGTGACCTTCGGACTGGGGCTGTCCCTCCTGCACGGCTACCCGAAGATCTTCGGGGGCCGGATGGCCGGCTTCACCAAGACGGTCTCGGAGACCGTGGGCCTGCCCTTCCCCGCCTTCTTCGCGTGGAGCGCCGCGCTGACGGAGCTCGTCGGGGGGCTGCTGATAGCGGTGGGGCTCGCCACCCGGCCCGCGGCGACGCTGGCGGGGCTGACCATGATGGTCGCCCTGTTCCGGCACCGCGCGGATCCCTATTCGACCATGGAGTTGGCGGCGCTGTACCTGGCGGCGTTCGTGCTGCTGGCGCTGACGGGCCCTGGGCGCCTGGCGCTGGACCGGTTCATCCGGCTGCGCTCGCCCATCGCCGGGTCCAGCTGACTACTCCTCCAGCTCCGGCGGCGGCTCCTCCTCCTCCATCTGCTTCTTCACCGCGGCCATGTCCACCGCGCGCACCTTGCTGATGAGCTCCTCCAGCGCCGCCGCGCCCAGCGCCCCTGCCTGCAGCGACAGGCCAATGCCGTCCCGGAAGACGGCGAGCGTGGGGATGGCGGTGATGCCGAACGCCTGCGACACGGACGGCTGCGCCTCGGTGTCCACCTTGCCGAAGACGAGGTCCGGGTGCCGCGCCGCCGCCGCTTCGTAGACCGGCGCGAAGGCCCGGCAGGGCGCACACCAGGACGCCCAGAAGTCGATGAAGACGATGCCGCCCTTGTCGAGGGTGGCGTCGAGCGTGTCCGCGGTGAGCTCCTGCGTCATGCCCGCGTCATCTCACGAAGGTCAGCGGCCGGCGAGCAGTCCCTTCTTCACGCCGGCGTCCACAGGCTTCGCCCCCAGCCACACGTTCACCAGCGCGTCCGAGAAGTCCTTGCCTTCAATGACCACCGGCTTGCCGCCCTTCGCCGAAAGCTGCGTCCCCTTCCCGGGCAGATAGGTGAGGGTGAGCTGGTCGCCCTTGTCGAGATCCGGGAGGGCCGCCATCAGGGTGTCCAGGCGCTCCTGGAGCTTCGGCAGCTGGGCCTCGGAGTTCTTTTCGAAGCCCTCCCGGATGGCGTCCGCCACCTGCTTCTTCGACAGCTTCCGGAGCATGTGCATCCGGATCACCTTGGGCTGGTCGGAGCTCACCGCCTCCTTCGCGCTCTGCGTGGGCGTCTGCAGGTAGAGCCCCACCGCGTACACGTCCACGGTGAAGCGCTCCCGGAGGCCTGCGCCATTGAGCTCGAGCGTGGTGCCCTGCGCCTCCAGCGTCTGGGGGAACGCCACGCCCGCCACCGTCTTCTGCGCCGCGGCCGGCGCCGCCGTCAGGGCCACCGCCGCCACCACCGCCAGGGCCGCCGTCTTCACCTTCAGCTCACGCAGCTTCATCTCGAAGACCACCTTTCAGGGCCACCAGACGCCCCCGTCGCCCCGACATTCAGGCGCGGGCCTGAGGGCGAGCGTCCACGATCTGCGCGGGCGCCTCCCTGTTCTGGGACAAGAGCCGCGCCTTGAGCACGAAGTCCTGGCCCACCGTCAACGCCAGCCTCGGCGTCCCCACGTTCCCCACGCGCCACTCCGGGCCCACCTGCACCGTGCCGAGGATCTCCCGGTCCACGCTGGTCGCGTCCAACGACTCGAAGATGGCCACCGGCACCGGCGCGTTCCACGGCGGCAAGCCCTCCAGCGGCAGCTCGCGCGTGCAGGGGACGGGCGTGTTGGCGGCAATGACCTCGTGTGTGGCGCCGCCCGGCAGCATGACGCTGAGCGGCATGGGCACCACGTCCTGCAGCCCCGGCAGCCCCCGCGCGATGTTGCGCCCGAGGATGGCCGCGCCAATGGCCACGCCCAGCTCCGGGTGCACGTCCTTCTCCGACGAGAAGCGCTGGAAGTCCGCCAGCCGCGCCCGGATGGCCGGCATGCGCGTCTGCCCGCCCACCAGCACCAATTCGTCCACGTCCCCCGCCCCCAGCCCGGCGCGGGTGAGCACGTCGTCGCAGGCGGCCGCGGCGCGTTCGATGAGCCCGAAGCACAGGGCCTCCATCTGCGTGCGCGTGAGCGTTTCGTCCAAATCCACGAAGGCGCCGCCCCGCTGGGCGATGCAGGGGATGCGGATCCGCGTCCCCTCCTCGCGGCTGAGGGCGATCTTCGCGGTCTCCGCCGCGAACGCCAGCCGCTGCATCACCACCTTGTTCTGGCGAAGGTCGAGCCCCTCCTTCTCGAGGAAGCGCTCCGCCAGCCACTCCACGATGCGGTCGTCGAAGTCCGCGCCGCCGAGGAACGCGTCACCGCCGGTGGCCAGGACCTTCACCACCCGGCTCTCCACCGACATCAAGGTGGCGTCGAAGGTGCCGCCGCCGAGGTCGAAGACCAGCACCCGCTGCTGGGGGCTGCGCAGGTTGGCGTAGTAGAGCGCCGCCGCCGTGGGCTCGTTGACGATGGCGCGGACGGTGAGCCCCGCCCGCTCCGCCGCGAGCCGCACCGCGTCCCGCGTCCTCACGCTGGCGTGGGCGGGCACGGTGAGGACGCACTCGGTGAAGGGCCTTCCGCGGGTGTGGTTCGCGTGCACGAGGATCTGCGAGATGACGTGGAACGCCACCTCCGTCATCGGCTTCACGTGGCTGTAGACGTAGACGCCGCAGTACCCGTCCGCGCCCTCGACGATCTCGAAGGCGAAGCGGTCCTTGTGTCTCGCCACGTACTCCGAGTTGAAGCGCCGGCCGAGGAACCGCTTGGCGCCGAAGACGGTGTGGCGCGGATCATCCACGATCTGGGTGCGGGCCCCATGGCCCACCAGGGTCTTGTCCTGCGCGTGGAACCAGACCACCGAGGGGAGGATGACGCTCTTGTCGGTGACCCGGACCAGCCGGAGCTTGCCGGCTTCGTCGAACCAGGCGGCGGCGGTGTTGGTCGTCCCGAAGTCGATGCCGAGGATGGGACCGCTCATGGCCCCCTACTCTACACGTCGAACAGCGCCCACACCGGCGCGTGATCCGACGGGGTCTTCCCCTTGCGCATCTCCCTGTCGATCTCCGCCTCCCGGCACTTCTCCGCGAGCGGCGCTGTGGCCAGCAGGTGATCGATGCGCAGGCCGCGGTTCTTGGGGAACCCCAGCATCCGGTAGTCCCACCAGGAGAACTTCTGTTCGTCCGGGTGCTTCGCGCGCCACACGTCCCGGAGCCCGAAGGCGCAGAGGTTCGCCAAAGCGTCCCGCTCCTTCTGGCTGAACAGCGTCTGCCCCTCCCACGCCACCGGGTCGTGCACGTCGATGGGCTCGGGCGCCACGTTCCAGTCACCGCAGAGGACGAGCCTTTCGTCCGGCCGGTGGCGCGCGTCGAGGTAGCGGCGGAGCCTCGCGTACCACTCCAGCTTGTAGACGTACGCGGGCGAATCCACCGCCTGCCCGTTGGGCGCGTAGACGCTGAAGACGCGCACGCCGTTGACCGTCCCGCCCACCAGCCGCGCCTGGGGATCCTCCACCCCGTCGTCCATCCCGCGGGTGACGTCGGTGACCTCCCCCTTCGCCAGGATGGCCACCCCGTTGTAGGTGCGCTGGCCATGGCAGGCGAAGTGGTAGCCGGCGGCGCGGATCTCTTCGGCGGGGAACCCTTCGTCCTCGCACTTGAGCTCCTGCAGACAGACGACGTCGGGCTGCGCGGCGGCCAGCCAGGCCACGAGCCGGTCCAGGCGCGCCCGGATGGAGTTCACGTTCCACGCGGCGATCTTCATGGGCATGGCGGGCGTTGTAGCGCGGATCTGCGGCCGTACGGACACACTTCACCGACCTCTCCTGCGCCCTCAGAGGGAGCCGTGGTGTGGCACGCGCGTCGCAATACCGCCGTGCGCACCCTCTCCAAGGAACAACCCATGCGAACCCCTCTGCTCTCCGCGCTCGTCGCCGCGTTCTCCTTCTCCGCGGCGGGCTGCACAGACAACCCGAAGCCCCCCGGTACGCCGCCGCCTCGCGTCGAATTGCGAAGCGCCCCGAAGGTGGAGGGGCCTCGGGTGAAGACCCCGCCCACCGTCGCCGCTTCGTCCGGTGCCGTGGACAAGGCGCAGGTCGATGCGGCCCTTCAGGTGGGGCTCGCGCACGAAGACGGCCGCAGCGTGGATCACCTGGCGCGCGCGGCGAGCCTGCACGAAGGGGGAGACGTGAAGGGCGCGCTCGCCGAGGCCCGCCGCGCGGTGTTCGACGCTCCGGAAGACGAAGCCGCGCTCGAGCGCGTGGAGTCTCTGGCGAAGGTCGCCCGGGCGCACGAGGTCCGCGTCGCCGCGCTGGACCGCATCGCCGCGCTGCGTCCGGACGATGCCCTGCCGCTCATCCTCAAGGCGCGGCTGCAGGTGGCGCTGAAGGATCACGCAGGTGCCATCCGCACCGGGGCCCTGGCCGCGAAGCGGGACGCCAACAACCCGGAGGTCTACCAGGCCATCGGCCGGGCCCACCTGAACCTGGGGCAGCTCGCGCCGGCCATTGCCCTGTTCGAGAAGGTGGTGGAGCTCGACCCGAACCACGGCTACGCGCTCAACAACCTCGGCTTCGCGTACCTGCGCGCCAACATGGATGACGAGGCCGTGGACGTCCTCACCCGCGCCGCCCTGCTGCTCCCCAGGGTCGCCTACGTCCACAACAACCTCGGCGTGGCGCTCGAGCGGACGGGGCGCCTGGAGGAGGCGAAGCAGGCCTTCTCGGACGCGAGCTTCCTCTCGCCGAAGTACGTGAAGGCCCGCGTCAACGTGGCGCGGGTGGCGGCGCTCTCCGCCCCGGCCACCGCGCAGGAGCCGGCCGCCGTCGGTGAAGGCGACGACGCCGACGTGCCGCAGATGGACGAAGGGGACGGCACCGGCGAGGAGCCCCCCTTCGACTTCGACCCCGGCGAGTGAGCTGCCACGAGCGGGTGCGCCCCACGCGCCCTCCCGAACGGCGGCCCGACACAGGCGGCCGGACCACCCGAGGGATTGCCCGCTCGGTCGGTGGCCAGGGGAGTCCCCTCCCTTCTGGCCACCGGCCGTTTTCTGTCCGCGATAACCTCCTGCGCCTCAAGCCGCGAAGACCCGACGATGACCACCCGCTCCTCCCCTACCCTCCTCGGCACCCTCTGGAAGTGGACACGCCGCCTGCTGGTCCTGGGGCTCGTGGGCGTCATCGTCGCGGTGCTCGGCGGCGTGGGGGTGTTCGCCTACTTCGACCGCGACCTGCCGTCGGTGGAGCAGCTCAAGACCTACCGGCCGCCGCAGGTCACCAAGGTCACGTGCGCGGACGGCTCCGTGTGCGCCGAGTACTACCGGGAGCGCCGCACCTGGGTGGACGTGCGCGAATTGCCCCCGCACGTGAAGAACGCGTTCCTGGCCGCCGAAGACGCGGACTTCTACCAACACCAGGGGCTGGACTACGTGGGCATGGCGGCCGCGGTGGTGCGCGGGCTCAAGCGCGGGCGGATGGCGGGCGCGTCCACCATCACCCAGCAGGCGTGCCGGAACCTCCTGCTCACCCGCGAGCGCAAGCTCTCCCGGAAGATCCGGGAATGGATCCTCACGCCGCGCATGGAGAAGGCGCTCTCCAAGGACGAGATCCTCAACCTCTACGTCAATCAGATCTACTTCGGACACAACCGCTACGGCGTGGAGGAGGCGGCGCTCTTCTACTTCGGCAAGAGCGCGAAGGACCTCTCGGTGGGGGAGGCCGCGGTCCTGGCCGGCACCCCGCAGCTTCCGCACCTCATCAACCCGCTCACCAACATCAAGCGCGCCAAGTCCCGACAGCGCTACGTCCTCAGCCAACTGGCGGAACACGGCTTTCTGCCGAAGGGTGTGGTGGACGCGGAGTTGGACAAGCCCATCCTGCTCGCGCCGCGCCCGCCGCCGCAGGTGGGGCCGTACTACGTGGAGGAGGTGCGCCGCACGCTCATCGGCCGGTATGGCGAGGACGCGGTGCTCGAAGGGGGGCTGCGCGTGGAGATCGCCATGGTCCCCGCGCTGCAGCGCACCGCGGACGAAGCCCTGCAGCGCGGGCTGGAGGCCGTGGACCGGCGCATGGGCTACGCGGGCGCGCTCGCCTCACTCCCACCAGAGCGGTTCGAAGCGCTGCGCCCACTTCTGGTGACGCGCCTGGAGGAGGCCGGCAAGCGCAAGGACGAGGTGCTCGTCGCAGACCTGTGGCGGCTGGTGCGCTACGCCCGGGCCGAGCCCGTTCCTGCGCCCGCCCCCGAAGAGGAGACCACCGCCGCGCTCGAGCAGTCGCTCGAAGCGGACGCAGAAGGCGCGGAGCCTGCGCCCTCTGCCGAAGAGATCGTCGCGCGAGAGGTGACCTTGCGGACCCTCAAGGAAGGGCTGCGCGCGGTGGGCTTCGTGAAGGCGGTGGATGACGGCGGCAAGTTCGCGGACGTGGACCTCCTGGGCCGCACCGCGCGCATCCCGTTCTCGGACGTGACGTGGGCGCGCAAGCGGGGCGTGGGCAAGTGGACCGCGCCGCCGAAGAAGATGTCGGACGTGCTGTCGGTCGGAGACCTGGTGCGGGTGCGGCTCGGCAAGCCGGGCAAGCCGGCAGACGTCCTCCCCGCATCGCTCGATCAGATCCCCGAGGTGCAAGGCGCCTTCGTGGCCATCGATCCCCAGACGCGCCACGTGGTGGCCATGGTCGGCGGTTATGACGCGGAGCTCTCCTCCTTCAACCGCGCCACCCAGGCCAGGCGGCAGCCGGGCTCCGCCTTCAAGCCGTTCGTCTACGGCGCCGCGCTGGACACCGGCCAATACACGCCCATCACGGTTCAGAACGACGCCCCCGAGGTCTTCCTCGACCGGTGGAGCGGCCAGAAGTGGGCGCCGCAGAACTACGACGGCAAGTTCTCGGGACCGATGACGCTGCGCGCGGCCATGGCGGTGTCCAAGAACACCATCCCCGTGCGCCTGACGGACGTGCTGACCCCGCAGGCGGTCATCGACTTCGCCCGGCGGGCGGGCGTCTCCTCGAAGCTGCCGGAGTACCTGCCGCTCGCGCTCGGCTCCGGTGAGGTGGGCGTGCTCGAATTGGCCAACGCCTTCACCACCCTGCACTCCCACGGCCGCCGCGCCGAACCGCTGCTGGTCCTGCGCGTCACCAACGCCGACGGGCGGGTGCTCGAGGCCCACGAGGCCGGGTTCGAAGAGGCCATCCGGCCCACCACCGCCTATCTGGTGACCTCGCTGCTGACCTCGGTGGTCGAAGAGGGCACCGCGAAGCTGGTGGGGGCGCTCGGGCGTCCGGCGGCGGGCAAGACCGGGACCACCAACGACGAGAACGACGCGTGGTTCGTCGGCTTCACCCGGGACTATGTGGGCGCGGCGTGGGTGGGATTCGACGCGAAGCAGGGCATGGGCCGGGGCGAGGCCGGCGGGCGCTCCGCGCTGCCCATCTGGATGGACTTCATGAAGGCCGCGCACGAAGGGCTCCCCGAGCGCGACTTCGAGGCGCCGGAGGGCATCGAGTTCGTGCGCATCGATCCGCTCACCGGGCTGCTCGCCGGCAACGCGGTCCCCGGCCGCCTGGAGCCCTTCCTCGAGGGCACCGCCCCCACCATCGAGGCGCCCAGCCCGGAGATGGTCCGCCCGGAGGACTTCTTCCTGCACGACCAGCGGGGTGGTCTGTGAGCTCCCCTCTCCCGCTGGGGGAGAGGCTGGAGATGAGCGGTCGCACCGCAGGACTGGCGCTGCTCCTGACGTTCACGGCAGGCGGCCCGGCCTTCGCCCAGCTCCCCCTGGCGCCCACGGCCGCGCCCCGCGCCGCCACCCGCGGACTCGAGCGGCTCGCCACCGGGATCGCAGACCAGATGCAGGAGGCCGGCGCCCAGCCGCCGCTCGCGGTGTGGGCCCGCGGGGAGTCCGCGGAGCTCGCGCGCGCCTTCGCCGCGCTGCTCGCGGCGGAGCTGGCTGGACGGAACCTGCCCGCGGTCGCGCTCGACGCGCCCGACGCCGCCCGCGCCGAAGCGCTGGCCCGCGCCGGAGGACACCGCGCCCTGGTGCGGGTCACGCTCGGGCTGGACGCCGGGTTGCTCCACGCGCGTGGCGACCTGCTCGGCACCTGGGTGAACTTCTGGTCCGGCGCCCAGCCCACGCGTCCCCCTTCACCGGCGGCGGGCATCGAGGCCTCGGTGGACGCGGACGCGCACGCCCTGGCGCTCGCTTCGGTGCCGCTCCCCTCCACCGGCCCCGCCACGGGCGGACCCCAGGTAGGTGAGGTGCGGCTGGTGCAGGGGAGCTTCGCCCGCATCCCCGGTCACACCGCCGCGCTCGGCGCGGGAGACCTGGACGGCGACGGCAAGGAGGAGGTGCTCGCCCTGACCGAGGACGCGCTCTATGCCTTCGCGCCGGACGGCAAGCTGCTGGTGCGAAGGGAGCTGCGTCACCTGCCGCCTTCGCCCTCTCCTTCGCGCGAGCCCCAGGGAGCCCTGGCCGTCCACCCCGGCCCTGCGCGGGTGGTGTTCCTCACCGCTTCGCGCGTCCGGGGAGAGGCGCTCTCCCTGGAGGCCACCCGCGCCGAGTTCCGGGTGCTGGGGCCCGTCGAGCGCGCGCCGCTGGGCGTGGCGGGCGCAGCCCCCATCTGGGGCGCGCTGGTGGCAGGGCAGAACACCTTCACGCCAGCGCTCTCCATCGAAGGGGCGCACGCGCTCACGCTGGCGCTGCAGGGGGCCTTCACCACCTTCTCCTCCTTCACCTCGCTGGACGGCACCCAGCTGCTGGCGGTCTTGCCGGATGGCACGGGCCTGTGGCGCGCGGGCGTCGCCCCCGACGCGCGGACCCGGACCCTGCAGGGGCTGGGCGCGGGCAGCGCGCTGGTGGACGTGGACGGGGACGGCTACGCGGAGTTGGTGACCAGCGAGGCCGCGTTCACGCCGGAGCCGGAGGCGCTCAGGGTGCTGCGGGCGCCCTCCCTGGAGGGGCCCCTGGACGGGGCCCTGGCGGTGCGGTTCCGCAAGGAGCTCGCGCGGGGCCGGGTGCTCCAGGTCGTCGGCGCGGATCTCGACGGACAGAAGGCGCAGTCGGTCCTCGCGGCGGTGTGGCATTCGGACGGGACCACGGAGCTGCTCGTGTTCCGGAGGGCGCGATGAACCCGGCCCCCCGCCCCCCCACCCGCGTCCGGAACACCGGGCGGCCCGGGAACCCACCCGCCTGCGTGCTCGCCCTCGCGCTTCTTCTGGGCGCCCCGGCCGCGGACGCCGCCGGGCGAGGTCGCTACGGCGGCACCGCGCGCGTCGCCCTGCACGGCCAGGTGACGGACAGCGCGGACCCGCTGGTGCTGGACACGCCGCAGGAGGCAGCGCTGCTCGCGCTCACCACCCGCGGGCTGTGCCGGCTGGAGCCGGACGGGCGCATCACGCCAATGCTCGCGCAGTCCTTCATCCGCGAGACCGACACCCGGCTGCAGATCACCTTGCGCCCCGGCCTCACCGCCGCCAGCGGCGGACCGCTCACCGCGCGCGAGGTGGCCCAGAGCCTCACCCGCGCCGCCCAGGCCCAAACCCATTCGCCGTACCGCGCGCTCCTCTACCCCTGGCGGGGAGAAGGCCGGCACGTGCAGCCGTTCGGCGCAGGGCGCCTCGGGATTGGGCTGTCGTTCCCCTGGCCGGACCTGGAGCGGACGCTGTGTCACCCGGCGCTCGCCCTCCCCGAACCTTCGGGCCGGACCGTGCGTCCTGGCGCAGGCCCGTATCTCCCGGCGCGGGCTCTGGGGGTGTGGGTGGCCAACGGCGCGTGGGTGGGCGGCAGGCCGTACGTGGACCGGCTGGCGGTGACCTCCGGTGACGCCCAGTCGTCGCGGCGTCTTCTGCAGCTCGCTGAGGCGGAGGTGGGGCTCGGCGCCCAGGTGGCGCCCTATGAGCCGGCGCCGCCGCCGCCCGCACTCTTCGCCACCTGGCTCCTGTTCCGGCCCGAGCGCACGGGTGAAGCGCTGCGCGGGGTGGTGGAGCGCGTGGTGGACCGCGCGGATCTCACCCGCTTCTTCGTGCACCCGCCCGCGGTCCCCATGTCCTCGCTGCTGCCGCCGGCGTTGATGCCGCAGGCACCTGCGGCCCCCCAGCCCGCGAGGCCCGGCGCGAGGCCGCCCGGGCGCGAGTTGACCCTGCTCTATGACCTCGGGCTGCCGGACCAGAAGGGGGTGGCAGAGCGCATCCAGGTCAAGCTGCACGACGCCGGCTACAAGGTGGCGCTGCGCGGCGTCTCCCGGTCCGAGCTGCGCGCGCGCTGGGCCAACGGGAGCTTCGATCTGATGCTGCACGCCCTGCTCTTGCCGCCCGTCCCTTCGCCCGCGCTGGCGCTGGTCCTGGACCTCGCCGGCCGGCGGGACCTGCTCGCGAAGGAGCTGCCGCCGCTCGGCGCCGTCACCGAAGACCGCGCCCGGGACGCCGCGGCCCGAGACCGCGCCCGCGCGCTGCAGGGGGAGCTGGCCCTGGTGCCGCTCTATGCGCAGGGCGTCCGGTGGGTCACCCACCCCCGCGTGGCCAATCCCCAGTCGGACGGGCACGGCGTGCCGCAATTGGATGACCTGTTCTTCCTCGCGCCGTCTGGAGGCCCGTAGCCACCATGCGCCTTCGCACCCGGCTGTGGCTGGCGTTCGCGCTGTTGGCCGTGCTGCCGCTCCTGGTGGTGGTGCCGCTGGCGGTGAGGGATCTGCGGTCCACGCTGGAAGGAGAGCTGCGGGCGCGGACGAAGGCGGCCACCGCCGCCGCAGAGGCCGCCCTGGACCGGCTGTCCGGGGACGCGCGGCGCAGCGTGGAGGAGTTGGTGCAGAGCGTGGCCCTGGAGGACGTGGCGCGCGAGGTCCACGCCGGCGGCTCCCCACAGCTCGCCGCGGCCGCCGAACGGCTGATGCGAAGCCGCGGGCTCACCGTGCTCTCCTTGTTCGACCCCGACGGCACCACGCTCTCCTCCGGGCACCTCCCGGCGCGCATCGGAGATCCGGACGAGCCGCTCTTCGCGGTCACCCGCGCGGCGTCCAGGGCGCCTGTGGCGGTGCTGGTGGAGCTGCGCGACGAGCGCGGGCTGCGGCGGGTGCCCGCCCTGGTGACGGCGCGCGCCATGGACTACGGCCAGCTCCGCATCTGGGTGGTGGGCGGGCTCCTGCTCGACGAGGGCCTGGCGCAGCACCTCTCCGAATTGTCCGGGGCGCGGGTGCGCCTGCTGGCCGGCGAGGAGCTCGTGGCCGAAGCGGGCTCCGCCCAGGGCCCCGTCTCCACCGAGCGGGTGGAGCTGCCGCCGGTGGCCCGGCTGGAACTGGACCACAGCCGGGCGGCGCTCATCGAAGCGGAGCGGGGCATCGTCCGCGCGTTCGGGACCCTGGTGGCGGTGGGGCTGGCGCTGGCGCTGCTCCTGGGGCTCGTGCTCGCGCGGCGGGTGACGCGGCCGGTGGAGGCCCTGACCTCCGCGGCGCGGGAGGTGGCCCAGGGCAAGCTGGACCTGCGCGTGGACGAGCGCGCCTCCGGCGAGGTGGGCGAGCTGGTGGCGGCGTTCAACAAGATGACGGGCGAGTTGCGCACCACCACCGAGCAGCTCGTGGCGAGCGAGCGGGTGGCGGCGTGGCAGGAGGTGGCGCGCAGGCTCGCGCACGAGATCAAGAACCCGCTCACGCCCATCCAGATGTCCCTGGAGACCCTGCGCGCGGCGAAGCGGGCGGAGCACCCCCGCTTCGGGGCCCTCTTCGACGAGAGCGCCGGCGCGGTGCTCGAAGAGGTGGAGCGGCTGCGGCGCATCGTCGACGAGTTCTCGCGCTTCGCCCGGCTGCCCCGCCCCGAGCTCTCGCGCCTGGATCTGGGGGAGGTGGCGGCCCAGGTGCTGGCGCTCTACCAGTCGCCCCCGCCGGGCATCACCCTCACCCAGGCGCTCGAGCCCGGCCTGTACGCGCTGGCGGACCGGGACATGCTCACGCAGGTCCTGGTGAACCTGGTGAAGAACGCGGAGGAGGCCGTGGGCGCGGTGGGCGACGGGAAGGGCCACATCCACGTGCGCGCCCTTCGCCGCGGGGGGGAGGTGGTGGTCGCGGTGGAGGACTCGGGGCCGGGCATCCCCACTGGGGACCGAAGCCGCCTCTTCGAGCCCTACTTCACCACCAAGTCCGGCGGCACCGGGCTGGGGCTCGCCATCGCCGCGCGCATCTGCCAGGAGCACGGCGGCCGGCTGGAGGTGGGGGGCGAGGCGGGCAAAGGCGCCGTGTTCACGGTGTCTCTGCCCGCGGCGGCGCGCGCGGAGACGGGCTGACCCCCGCCCACCGCGCCGGCTTCTGACTGCTAGAGCCCCGGGAAGGGCCCGGCGGTAGGCAGCGTCAGGCGCGGGTCGAAGGCGGGGATGGGGTCCACCGGCGAGTTCACCGTGTCGCCGGGGGCGGTGGACGAGGCGGAGGCGGTGGACGAGGCGGCGCCGGCGACGGAGCCGAAGGTGCTCTCCGCGTTGGCCTGCGTCCCGTGCCGGAACTCCACGTCCCCGGGACGCTCAGCGGGGGTCGGTGGCGGCTGGCCTTCACCGAGCGCCTGGACGGACTGGACCTGGCCGTAGGCGGCGAGCTGCCCCTCCACGTCGTCCACGCCGACGCCGCAGCCCAAAAACAGCGTGGCTGCCAGAATTCCAACGGTGCGCTTCATGTCGGTGACCCTGTGCAACGTCCGTGCCCTGAAGCTACTCGCCATGGCACACCTCCCTCAGCTCCGCCTCGGCGTTGACGATCTGTGACAGCCGCGACCGCTTCATCTTCAGGAGCCGCGCGGCCTCGCTGATGTTCCCCTTCGCATCCAGCA
>CAZQVZ010000120.1:0-14441 GCA_964596895.1 uncultured Myxococcaceae bacterium | reverse complement strand
AGCGCGCGGAAGGTGCGCAGTTGTGGCGCGTCCTCGCCGAACGCCGCGGTGGCGAGGAAGCAGGGGCCCCCGCGCTGCAGCAGGAGCACCCGGCTGGACGACAGGTTCAACACCGCCTGCAGCTGCCGCTCGGTGTCGTAGAGGAACGCCAGGAGGTCCCGCCTCGCCACCGGCAATTCGGCGCCGCCTCCCTCCTCGAACTCCACCGTCGCCAGCCCCCCGTCCAACTCCTCCAGCTTGAAGAGGTAGCGCAAGGCAGCGCCGCGGCGGGTGCGCTCCACCGCGCGCACCTCCCCGAAGTAGCCCACGAAGGTCCGCCGGCAGCGCGGGCAGGTGAACTTGTGCGTCGAGTAGCGCGGCGAGAAGCGGAAGCGCTCCTGCGCGCCGCACGCGCGGTACGGACAGAGGAGCTTGACCGTCAGCGTGGGCTCGGGGCCGGGGTCGTATCTCGAGGCGCGGGTCTCCCGGTCGAACACCGGCCGCAGCTCTTCGTCGTTGCGGACCCACAGCCGGTTGTGCCGCCCGAGCGCCTTCTCCAGCGCCAGGGCCCGGTGCCACGCGCCCTCGGCCGCGAAGGTCCGCCCTTCGGCGACGTGGCAGAGCGCCTCCAGGTGCGCGCCCACCGCGTCCCTCAAGGGCTCCACCTTGTCCCGCCAGGCCTCGTGCGGCAGCAGCGCCAGGCACCGCGCCAGAAGCTCCTGTCCAGCGGGGAGGAGCACCTCCGCCTGCCGCCGGACGGGATCATCCAGGCGCCGGTAGACGGGCGGCTCGGGGAGCTGGTCGAACCAGGCCTTGCACTCGGTGCGCAGCCGGTCCACCACCGCCGCCTCGGGGGAGCGGATCATCTCCAGCGCGCGCGCCCGGGCCCGGGCGGCCTCGAACAGCTCCTCGGGCACCATCTGGCCGCGTACATAACCCCCGGGGGGCGGACCGGAAACTGGCGAGCGCTTGTGGGCAGAGGTACGACATGCCCCGGAGGTGGGCTCATGTTCCAGGTGCTCAAGGTCGTGGTGTGGACGGTGCTGGCGGTGGGGTTCGGGGTGTTCCTCGCGCAGTACGAAGTCGACGGGCGGACGCCCATCGAGCATGCGCAGAGGGCGTGGAAGCAGCAGGTGGACCCGTCCGCGGTGGACGGGTTGAAGGCCGGCCTGCGGGACGCGCTCGATGACGCGAAGGAGACGATCTCCGAGAAGGCGAGGCCTGCGCCGAAGACGCACGGCAACTACTCGGAGGAGGAGCGCCGCGCCATCGACCGCATCATCGCGCAGGGCAAGGCCGCGGCCGAAAAGTAGGCCCTCCAAAGACTTCCCCCTGAAGCGCCCCCTGCCTACCTTGCAGACGGTTGGCGGCGGCGGGCGCAGTTCTTGGGGCAGTACTGGGGGCGTGATGGTTCGGGCGTGGGCGTGGGCGGCGGCGGCCGCATTGTTGGTGGCACCTGTCGTCGAAGCGAAGAAGCGGCGGGCGGGTGAGCGGTACTGGACGGAGGCGAAGGCCGAGAAGGTCGGAGAGGACCGCTCGGAGCTCTCGCGGGTGGCGCGCGCGGCGATGCCCGCTGTCGTCTCCATCACCACCGCGCAGCCGGCGGCGCCGGGTGAGAAGGAGGAGCAGACCGGCCTGGGCACAGGCTTCCTCATCAGCCCGGACGGCTACATCCTCACCTCGGCGCACGTCATCGAAGGGGCCTCCTCCATCCGGGTGGCGCTGCTCGGCGAGGACGGCTTCACCGAAGAGTATGTCGCGACGCTGGTGGGCGAAGACCGCCCCACCGACTTCGCCCTCCTGAAGATCGAAGCGGACAGGCCGCTGCCGGTGCTGCCGCTCGGCCGGTCCACGGGGCTGGAGATCGCCGACTGGGTGGTGGTGATCGGCAACCCGTTCGGGCTCGGGCACTCGGTGTCGGTGGGCGTGGTCAGCTACAAGGGCCGCACCGACGTGGTGCCCAACGGGCTCGACGGGTACTTCGACTACATCCAGACGGACGCGGCCATCAACCCCGGCAACTCGGGCGGGCCGGTCCTGGATCTCAACGGGAACGTGGTGGCCATCGCCAACGCGGTGAACGTCTCCGGGCAGGGCATCGCCTTCGCCATCCCCATCGAGGTGGCGAAGACCATCATCCCGCACCTGCGCCGGGAAGGCCGGGTCCGCCGCGGCTGGGCCGGCATCTCCATCCAGGATCTCACGCCGGACTCGGCGAAGGAGCTGGGCCTCAAGCGGCAGCGCGGGGTGCTCGTCTCCGAGGTCTACGGCGAAGGCCCGGCGGCGAAGGCGGGGCTTCAGCCGGGGGATGTGATTGTCGGGGTGGATGACGTGTCCACGCTCCGGTCGCAGGCGTTGCGCTGGCGCGTGTCCAACAAGGGAGCGGGCGGCAAGGTGCGGCTGGAGGTGGAGCGCGAAGGCAAGCCGCTGCTGGTGGACGTCACCCTCACCGAGAAGCCAGAGCTCCACGCCACCCCGGCGCTCGGCGGCAGCGGCGACGAGGGGGAGGGCGACCTATCCTCTCCGCCTCTGCCCTCCCCGTCCGAGGAGCACTCCGCCACGACCCCGGCGTCCCCGCCCAGCCAGCTGGACATCGGCGCGGCGGTCACCGAGGTGGGGGAGGCGGCCGCGCACGTGGCGGGTCTGTCCCATCCTTTCGGCGCGCTGGTCACCGAGGTGGAGCCGTCCAGCGTGGGCCACGAGGCGGGCCTTCGCGAAGGGGACGTGGTGGTGAAGGTGAACAAGCAGGAGATCCGCTCCACCAACGAGCTGCAGCAGGCGCTCTCGGAGGTGCCCAGCGGCGAGTGGGTCCGCCTCTTCGTGCGCCGCAGCTCCGAGACCCACGCGCTGACGCTGCGCAAGCCGTAGCGCGGGGCGCCGCAGGGCGCGAGAACCGTAGTATCAACGGCGGCCATGCGAACTTCATTCGTGGCCGTGGCCCTCCTCTCGCTGCTCGTCTCCGGCTGTGCGCTGCGGCCCCGCTACGCGCAGGTCCTGCCAGCAAACCTCGAAGAAGGTGATGTGGCCTGGCTGCAGCTGGTGGACGGGACCACCGGGTCGCCGCTCCCGGACGTCCCGGTCATCGTCGGCGAGGGCAGAGAGCGCGTGCGCCAGCGCACCAACGCCGAAGGGATCTTCACCCTGCCCGTCCAGGCCTCGTGGCAACGCTCCAACCCGATCATCGAGGTCACCTTGCCGCGCGGCGTGACCCGGTACGAGATCCGCCCGGCGCAGACGCCGGCGGAACAGCCTTCGCCCGAGCAGACCCCGCCCGCCGCACGAGTCGAGGAGACTGAAGCGGTGCCCGAGCCTGCGCCTGAAGCGGATGAGGCGCCTGCGGCCGAGCCCGAGACCGAGACCGAGCCCGCTCCCGAAGCCGAGCCCGGGACCGGGACCGGGACCGGCCCGGAGACCCCGCCGGAGCCGGAAGCGACGAAAGTAGCCCCGTAGAAGGCCCCTCTGCGGCTCGGGGAGCGCCTGCTCGCCCGCCAGCCGCCCGAGCCCCGCGCGTCCGCGCCGTCACCCGCGCCTTGCCCTCGGCGGAGGCCAAGGCTAAAGAGCCCGCCCCATGGCTGAGACCCAGACGACCCAGAAGAAGACGTACCGCGCCCCCCGCGGCGGCGAAGAGAACAAGTGCTCGGTGGAGGGCTGCAAGCGCCCGTTCCGCGCGAAGGGCTACTGCTTCTTCCACTTCAAGAAGTGGCGCCACGGCGAATTGCCGCACTCCCGCTACAAGACCTGCTCCAAAGAGAACTGCCGCAAGCCCTCCCACCGCAAGGGCATGTGCGAGGAGCACTTCAACGCGACGTACAAGAAGGAAGCTTCGGCCTAGACACGCCGGCCGCTGCGTCTTGAACCCGGGCCCACCGGCGCCTCAATGAGGTGTCCGGCTGGGCCTTCGTGCGCGCGCAGCCAACAGGTCAGGTGCAGCGGCGGCCCAGGTGCGCGAAGGCCGCCAGCCACAACTCTGCCTCACGCTGGGAGAGCTGGCCCTTGACCAAAGAGCGCGAGAGCTCCCGGAGGATGTGCGCGGGGGCCTCCGGGTTCAGGAACTCGGCGCGAAGGAGCACGTCCTGCATCCGGGCCTCGAGCGCCTGCACCGTGGACAGCCGCGCGCCCGCTTCAGGCGGAGGGCCTTCGTGCAGGGAGGACGGGCGCTCGTCGTCCGCGCGGGCGCACAGGTAGAGCAGCACCGACGCCGCCTGCGCGAGGTTCATGGACGGCTGCACTTCAGAGGTGGGGATGACGCAGATGGCGTGGCACTGCTCGAGCTCGTCATCCGAGAGGCCCCGCTGCTCGCCGCCCAGAAGCAGCGCCACCCGGCCCCGGGCCGCCTGCTGCCACAGTTGGCCCACCGCCTCCTCCGGGGAGACGACGCGGCGGCCGCGCACCTTCTCCCGCCCGGTGGTGCCGAGCACGAACACGCAGTCCCCCACCGCCTCGGGAAGCGTGGGCACCAGCCGCAGCCCGCGCAGGACCGACTCGGCCCCCACCGCCACCCGCTCCGCGTCCCTGTGCGACACCACCTCCGCGTCCGAGAGGATGATCCGGGGGAAGTCGAAGTTCGCGCACAGCCGGGCAATGGCGCCGAGGTTCTCTGGCAGCCGGACCTGGTGGCAGACGACGTCCAGGTGTGCGCGCAGACGCCCCATCGTGTTCCCCATGCTGCGAGCCAACTTACGACCAGATCGCCTCTTCGGGCAGGCCGTTCGACAACCGCCGACAGGGCAGTGGACTTGGGCTGGCCGGATGGCCCAACCGCCGGTATATTGCGCCGCGATGCGTCGGTTCCTCTCCAGCGCGCTTCTTCTGGCGCCGCTCGTCCTCGTGGCGTGTGGAGACGGCGTCGTGCCTCCCCGGACACTGACGGCGCGGCAGGCGCTGACCACCACCGCAGAGGCCATGGAGTTCGAATCCCCTTCGGCCCGGCAGGAGCTGTTCCGGGAGGTGGCGAAGGCCTCCGAAGTCGAAGCCGGCCAGGAGACGTCTGATCGGGTGCTGTTCCCCCTCATCCGGGACGGGCGGCTGCTCGCGGCGCCTGCGCTGGACGTGAAGTTGGACCTGCTGCAGGCGCCGGATGCGGGAGAGCCGCACCTGCTCGTCTTCCACGGCGGCGAAGCCTGGCCGGAGGAGCGGCGGGAGAGCCTGCAGGGCCTGTCGGAGCGCGAGGTCGCGGAGCTGGTGGCCCGCTCGCTGCTCACGCACTGGGGCATCGAACCCGGCGCGGCCATCTTCGTGGACCGTTCGGCGGGCGCCCCCTACGCGGCGGCCTGGGCGGACGGCGTGCTGCGGCTGAACCCGGCCTTCCTCTACATGGCCGCCGCCAACGCGCCGCTGCCGTAGCCGCAACGCCACCGCCTGCGTCAGGCGCCCTCCGGCCCTTCCGGTCCCTTCTGCGCCAACACCTCCGCGTTCGAGGAGCGCCTCGTCCCGTGCTCGTGGCGCTTCCACGGCAGCCGGCCCTCGAGCTCCACCTCCACCATGGTGCTCAGGAAGGTCCGGATGAGGACGATGAGGCCCAAAGCCCCCACCCGCTCGAACTCCAGCTCCGAGGTGATGGTGAGGATGATGTCGGCGATGACCAGGAGCTCCAGCCCCAGGAGGATTCCGCGCCCGAGCACGACGCGGAAAGCGCTGTAGGCGCCCTTCCAGCCCCTGGTGCGCACCCGCCACAGCGTCCACCCCAGCGCCGCCACCGCGGAGCCCACGAGGATGACGACGCCCGCCACCTCGAGGAGCTTCGCGCAGAAGTCGATGAAGCCGTGCAAGTTCACGCCACAAGAGAGGTAGGCATCCCCGGCCCCGGCGAACACCTCTTGGCTTCCGGCGCCTGACAATTCCGACTACGAAGCCGCGCATGCGCGCCCAACTCGAAGCCCAGCTCTCGAAGACGCTCCGGGAGACCGACCTGCAGGGGCTCGGCAGCCGCTACCGGGGGAAGGTCCGCGACACCTACGCCCAGGGGGACCGGCTGGTCTTGGTGACCACCGACCGGCTCTCCGCCTTCGACCGGGTGCTGACCACCGTCCCCTTCAAGGGCGAGCTGCTCAACCGGATGGCGGCCTTCTGGTTCGAAAAGACGAAGGACCTGGTGCCCAACCACCTGTTGGACCTCCCGGACCCGAACGTGGCGGTGGCGCGCAGGTGCGAGGCCCTCCCCATCGAGGTCGTGGTGCGCGGCTACCTCACCGGGAGCCTGTGGCGGGACTACGAGGCGGGCAGACACGGCGCCTACGGGGTGCCCATGCCGGCGGGCATGAAGAAGGACCAGCGGTTCGACGCGGCGATCATCACGCCCTCCACCAAGGCCGAAGACGGCGCGCACGACGAGCCCATCAGCGAGGCGGAGATCCTGGGGCGCGGGCTGGTGTCGGAGCGGGACTGGCGGAGGGCCTGCGAGTCCGCCCTGGCGCTGTTCGAGGTGGGGCAGAGGTGGGCGGCCTCGCGCGGGCTCATCCTCGTGGACACCAAGTACGAGTTCGGCAAGCAGGGGGATGCGCTCTACGTCATCGACGAAATCCACACCCCCGACTGCAGCCGCTACTGGGCGGCCGGCGAGTACGAGGACCGGTGCTCGCGCGGGGTGGACCAGCGGATGCTGGACAAGGAGAACATCCGGCAGTGGCTCATCAAGGAGCGCGGGTTCAAAGGCCATGGAGAGCCGCCGCCCATCCCGGATGAGGTCCGCGTGGATCTGGCGGAGAAGTACGTGGCCGCCTTCGAGCAGCTCGTGGGCGAGTCCCCGAAGCTGCAGGTGGGAGAGCCCTTGCCCCGCCTGCGCGAGAACCTCGTGCGCAAAGGGTATCTCCCGGCGCAGTCGCCGTAGGGGCTTCTGACGCCGCCCTCGCTCGCTGTACGTTCGAGCGATGTCGAGCTTCCGAGCCCCTCCCTGGACGCGTTCAATGTGGCAACCCGGGGGAGGCGACGCCTCCTTCGAGTTCTTCGTCTTTGCCCCGATTCCCATCCCCCTGGACGACTGGGAGGAGGGTCCGGTGAAGCTCCACGACTGGTGTCCGTACCCGCAGTGGCACCCCGGCTTTGGTATCGACACGCTCGAGCGAGAGGAGAACCCGCCGTTCTTCGACGGGATGATCAACGTGGCGCGGGCGCCGGAAAGTCGAGCGACGCCCGGCCTCGTCAATGATCTCGTGGCGGCGCGCGCAGCGGCTCGAATCACCTGCGCCGTGGAGGATCCGGAGGATCTCGGACACCTCCAGTTCGCGTGGGCAGTCGCGCGGTGGTTGATCGACGAAGGCGCGTCGGTCGTCTTCGACCACGAGGCGAAGTCCTGGCACGCAGCAGCCGACATCGTCGGCTGGCATTCGAGCGGATGGCCCGGCGGGAGGAAGTTCTCGCTCGCCCGTGAGGTGCGGATGAACCTGATGCCCGTGCCGGCAGAGGGTCGGTCCGGGTCGCTCGAGATCCGTCACACCTACGGGATGGACAAGTTCGGACGTCCGGAGCTGCTCTCCTTCACGCGTTCGGAGGATCGGGGCTGGGTGGAGGAGCTCTTCGAGCAGATCGCAACCGAGCTGGCGTTCGGAAAGCTCTTCGACGAGGGCGAGGCGCTCCGGGCCGGAGGGCAGAACGTCTCCGTAATCCCCTATGAGCCCGGCGTGAACGCGCCAGATGTCGGCCTCTCGGAAGGCTCCGTCCTGCTGCTCCCGGGGAGCGTGCGCTGGAGCCCGTGATCTCCGAACCGCGAGGATGAACCCCAGCGCGCAGATCGGCAGTGCACGGCTGACGGGGCTTTCGGGCACGGCGCGTGCACTTGACGCCGGTCATGGACCTGGCGCCCCTCACCCCTGACCTGCGCGCGCGCTTCGAGAAGCGACGAATGGGAGAGCTCCTCCCGCGCGTCCGGGTGGGCCTGTGCATCGGCGCGTTCCTCTTCGCCGCCTTCTCCGTCTGGGAGGGGGTGCTGGCGCCTGGGCAGCTGCCCTTGTCGCTGCCGTGGCGGGTCGCCGCTTTGCTGTCGCTGGGGGCGCTGTGCCTCCTGTCTTTCGTTGCCGCTGTGGCACGGCGGCCATACTTGCTGTTGTTTTCCGGCGTGGCGGTGGCCTCCTTCGCAGTGGTGAAGCTGGCGGCGGTGCTCCCACATGGGTACGTCTATGGGCTCGGCTCCCTGCTGCTGGTGGTGCTGGTGGTGACCGCGCTCTCGCCGCCGGCGAGGCTGGCGGCCTCCACGCTGGGGCTCTTGCTGGCGGTGGCTTTGGCCACGCTCGCTGGGGACGGTGCGCCTTCGTACTTCTACTTCGCGGTGGCCATGCTGGTGGGCGGCGGAGCCGTGGCGGCGACCTTGCTGTGCCGGATGTCCTCTCGCAGCGACCTGCGGGCGTTCCGGCTGGAGGCCACCCTGGAGCGCCTGGCCTCCACCGACATGCTGTCTGGCGCGCTGAACCGGCACGCCTTCGATGGGCGGGCGCGGACGGAGCTTGGGCGGGCGGCGCGGCACCGGCTGCCTTTGAGCCTGCTGCTTCTGGACATCGACCACTTCAAGCGCGTCAACGACACCTACGGCCACCCGGCAGGTGACGAAGCGATCCGCATGCTGGCCGAGCGGACGCGGGCGTTGCTGCGGCAGACGGACCTCTTCGCGCGGCTGGGCGGGGAGGAGTTCGCGGTCCTCGCGCCACATACCGATCTGGAAGCGGCGGCGCAGTTCGCGGAGCGGCTGCGGGAGGAGATCGCCTCGCTGCGCATCCCGCTGGAGGACGGGCGGCCGCTGGCGGTGACGGTGAGCGTGGGCGTGGCCACCTGGAACGGGCGCGGCGAGACGTTGGAGGCTCTCCTCTCCCGCGCGGACCGGGCGCTGTACGGCGCCAAGCACGGCGGCAGGAACCAGGTCCACAGCGCGCCCTTGCGCGTGGCGGCCTGAGCCCTGGCCTTCGGTCCCTATTCGGGGAGCAGCTCACCCAGCCGCAACGTGAGCTCCGGCAGGACCGACGACGAGATGACGTCGTCCTCACCGAAGACGAGCGCCTCTTCGTAGCGGCCGCCTTCGAGGCGGAACTGGGTCACCGTCCGTGCGCGGGTGTCGACGAGCCAGTACTCGCGGACGCCGTTGCGTTCGTAGATGGCCTTCTTCTCCCCGCGGTCGCGGGACGCAGTTGCGGGGGACAGGGTTTCGATGACCAGGTCCGGGATGACCTGCAGAAAGCTGCCGACGACCGGCGTCGGTGCGGCCGCCCAGCGCTCGTTGGAGACGAATGAGTGGTCGGGCTCCACCACGTCTCCAGAAGGAAGCGCGAAGCCCTGGCTCGAATCGAACGTGTGTCCCAGCCGCCGCTCCCGAACGTGGCGAAACAGATCCGCCTGAATGGCGCTGCCGACACCGCCGTGCGGCCATCCCGCGGGGGGCGTCATGACGATGCGTCCGTTGAGGAGCTCATACCTGTTCGGGTCCCCTGCTCGAGCCTGTACGTCCACCCAATCGGCGAACTCGCCGCGGGTGACGTAGGTCGTGGACTCGAAGCTCACCTGGGTCATGAGTCACATCTAAGCACGGGCAGCGTTCCCTGCCCGCCTGGCCCCCTGGCGATCGACCCGGTTCAGGCGTCCTTCCCGAACACCCGCGCGTAGATCTGGTCCACGTGGCGCAGGTGGTAGTCGTCGGTGAAGCAGGCGGCCACCTCCTGGGGGCTCATCAGCTTGAGCAGCTCCCCGTCCTGCGCGAGCGCGTCCTTGAAGGACACGCCCTCTTCGTACATCCGCATCGCGTTGCGCTGGATGACCACGTACGCCGCCTGCCGGTCCATGCCCTTGCGCGCGAGCTCCAGCAGGAGCCTCTGCGAGTTCACCACGCCCCCCAGCAGGTCGAGGTTCTTCCGCATCTGCTCCGCGTAGACCCGAAGGTTCTCCATCAGCCCGCTGAAGCGGTGGAGCATGAAGTCCAGGGTCACCGTGGCGTCCGGCCCAATCATCCGCTCCACCGACGAGTGCGAGATGTCCCGCTCGTGCCACAGGGGCACGTTCTCCAGCGCGGAGAGCGCGTAGCCGCGGAGCAGGCGCGCCAGCCCGGTGAGGTTCTCCGAGAGGATGGGGTTTCGCTTGTGCGGCATGGCCGAGGAGCCCTTCTGCCCGGCGGTGAAGGCCTCCTCGGCCTCGCGGACCTCGGTGCGCTGGAGGTGGCGGATCTCCACCGCGAACTTCTCGATGGAGGCGCCCAGAAGCGCGAGCGCGTTGAAGAACTCCGCGTGCCGGTCCCGCTGCACGATCTGGCTCGAGGCAGGCGCGGGTGTGACGCCCAGCAGGCGGCAAGCGTGCTCCTCCACGGACGGCGGCAGGTGCGCGAAGGTGCCCACCGCGCCGGAGATCTTCCCCACCGAGATGACCTCCCGAGCGCGGACGAGGCGCTCGCGGCCGCGGCGCAACTCGTCGTACCAGATGGCCAGCTTGTGGCCGAAGGTCATGGGCTCGGCGTGGATGCCGTGGCTTCGGCCAATCATCACCGTGTGCCGGTGCTCCAACGCGCGCTTCTTCACCGCCGCCATGGCGCGGTCCACGCCCGCGAGCAGCAGGCCCGCCGCGTCCCGCAGGGTCATCCCCAACGACGTGTCCAACACGTCCGAGGACGTCATCCCCAGGTGCAGCCAGCGGGCCTCGGGGCCAATGCGCCCCTCCATGAAGGTCAGGAACGCGATCACGTCGTGCTTGGTGGTGCGCTCAATCTCGTCGATGCGCGCCACGTCCTCGGCCGTGAAGTCCCCCGCCTTCTGCTGGCAGACGGCCAGCGCCTCTTTGGGGGCGATGCCCTGCTCCACCAGGTCGGCCAGCGCCGCCAACTCCACGTCCCGCCAGCGACGGAGCCGGGCCTCGGAGGTCCAAAGCGCCGCCATCTCCTGCCTCGTGTACCTTGGAATCACTCGAAGACCTTGATCGGGTAGCCGCGCCGGGCGGCGAACTTGAAGATCTCCAGGGCCACGTCGCAGGTCTGTCCGAACCGCTTCGCCGTCCCCAGATTCACAGCCATGTCCAGCACCTCGGGCTGTGCCACGGCGAGGGCACCCGCATCCACCTTTTCATGCAGGATCCGGTTCGCGAGCCTGCCCGCCTGCTGGCCGATCCCGGTGTAGCTGGGCGACAGCGACAACATGGCCCCCTCCTTCACCTGACCCGCAGAGAGCCCCACCAGCGGCAACCCGGCGTCGAGCGAGAAGGTGATGAGCTTCCGGACCACCTCCGCGCTGGCCACCGTCTTGTCCGCGATCATCAGGAGCGCGTCCACCTTCTCCCGCGCGCCGGCGAGGACCTTGTCCACCCTGTCCGCGCCGCGAACCTCGAGCGGCACCACCACCTGCCCCGCCTTCGCCGCCGCCCCAGAGGCCTCGGCCACCAGCGCCTTCGAGTAGCGCGGGTCGTGGAGGATGCCGACGCGCCGGCTCTTCGGGGACACCGCGGCCAGGGTCTCCAGCTCCACCGAGAGGTCGTTGGTCAGGGCAATGCCAGTGACGTTCTGCGCCTCGAGCCCGTAGCGCTCGTAGTACGGGACCATGGTGAAGATGACCGGCACCTCGTCGAACGCGCGCCGGGCCGAGGTGGCCGCGACGGGGCCAATGGCGAGCACCAGGCCTGGCTTGCGCCTGGCCGCGGCCTCCAGCGCCTTCTGCCCTGCGGCGCCATCCGGCAGGGTGATCTCCTCCACCTCGGCGCGCGCTTCGGCGGAGAAGCCCGCCACCACCGACGTGTAGGCGGCGAAGCTCGAGGACTTCACCACCAGAACGCGCGGCCGCTCCTGCGCCTGGGCTGCGCCCACAGCCAGAAGCAGCGGCGTCAGGACGAGCGCCAGCCACAGCCCATTGGAAACTTTGAACCGCATCGTGTTCACCCCGCGTCCGACTCTACAGCCCGCCCGGCATTCACCCACGGGCGAAGGTGGAGGTGCGCAGCGCCCCTAGAGGTCCTGACAGCAACGGAAGCCCACGTCCACCGCGCGCGACGAGGGGCTGCCGTTGCGGCGCGCCGAGCACCGCGACGCGTAGTCCGCGCGGGTGTGCGAGCCACCCTTCTGCGCCTTGTCCTGGTTGCCGGCGTAGTTGGTGGACGTCCACTCCGCCACGTTGCCGGACATGTCCGCCACGCCGTACGGGGAGCGGCACTTCCCGAAGCGCCCGGCGGCGGCGAGCGGACGGTCCTCGCCCAACTCGTCCTCGGTGTTGCAGACGTCCGCGTCGAAGGTGTTGCCGTAGGGGAAGCGCGTGCTCTGGGGCCCCTTGCAGGCCTTCTCCCACTCCTCCTCGGAGCACAGCCGCTTGCCCTGGCTTTCACACTGCTTCTTCGCGTCGAACCAGTTGACGTTGATGCGCGGCCGCGCGCCGCGGCGGTTGGGGAACTCGTACTGATCGATGCAGAAGTCTCCCACCGTGACGGAGGAGAGGATGCGCTCGTCGAACCCCATCATCGGGTCGTCTCGGGCGGTGCCCATCCGGAAGGCGCCGCCGGGGATCTTCCGCATCCCGTCCGGACACGCACCGGGGCCCGCCGAGCCCGCCGCCGCGGGCGTGGTGGAGGCTGCGCCCGAGGTCCCCGGCCCGGGCGTGCCCACCGCCGCCACGACCACGGGCTTGCGCGCCTCCTCCGCCCGCTTCGCCGCTTCCACCTTCGCGGCCTCTTCCGCCGTCCGCCGGGCTTCCTCTCTGTGGGCAGCCTGCTGCGCCGCCGCGTCCGCCCGCCGCTTCTCCTCGGCCGCGCGCGCCGCCTCCTGGATGCGAAGGGTGTCCTCCGCCTTGCGCCGGGCCTGCTCTGCGCGCCTCGTGTCCTTTGCCGAAAGGGGCGTCGGCGCGGGTTGGGTCTCCGACTTCACCGCCACCTGCACCGGGGCGGGCGCAGGCGCGCTCGGCGCTTCGGTGGCGGCAACGGGCGCGGGCCCGGGCGCAGGGTCCGGGGCAGCCTGGGCAACGGGGGGCGGTGTCGTCGTGGGTGTCGCGTCCACTGGGAGCTGGGTGGCGACCACGAGCTGCGGCTGTCTCAGCTTGCCCAGATACCAGTAGCCGCCCGCGCCGCCGGCGGCGAGCCCTGCGACGGTGATCACCGCCAGGAGCGCGAACGCGCGGCCGCGGCCCGGAGGCGGCTGGATGAAGCGGGATTCCGTGGGGTCGCCGTACGGCTCCTGCGCCTCGAGCTCGCTGGTGGGGAAGGACGGGAAGACCGCCGTCTCTTCGCGGTCCGCCACCGCCACGCTGGGCATCTCCACCGTGAGGGCGGTGTCCATCGGATCCGGGTCCGGGATGGCCCGGCCATCCAACCGGGTCGGCGTGTTGCTGGCGACGAAGTCCTCCGCCTCAGCGTCGTCTGGCGGCAACGCCACGGTCGCGTGCTCGTCGGGCACCGGCGGCGGGGGCTTGTCCAGCACCCGGCGGCGAAGCTCGATGGTGGCGGAAGGGCCTGCCGCGGTGACCTGCGGCGAAGGCGGCGGGCGAGGACGGTTCACCGCGGGGATGGGCGGCGGGTCCGCGCGGCGCAGGGGCGGCGGCGAAGCGCGGCCGCACAGCTCGGCCAGTTCATCGTGCAGCTCGCCTGCGGTCTTCGGCCGGGCCAGCGGGTTGGAGTTGAGCGCGCGGCGGTAGAGCCCCTCCACCTGGGGTGGCAGCTGGGGGTTTTGCGCGAGCAACTCCGGGATGGCGCCGTCGGGCAATAGGCCGCTGAGCATCTCGCCCAGGATCACCCCGAGCGAATAGAGGTCCGCCCGCGGGTCCACTTCATGGCCCTGCACGTACTCCGGCGCGAGGTAGCGGTCCGCCTTGCGGCCCTTCGCCGCCTGCACGAACGGCAGCCGCGGGATGGCGAGCGACAGCCCGAAGTCCGAGACCTTGAGCAGGTCCGGCAGGACGATGACGTTCTCCGGCTTGAGGTTGGCGTGCGCACCGACCTTGTGGGCGCCGTCGAGCGCGCTGGCGATCTGCCCGATGATCGGCTCCACCTCGCGCAGGGTGAACGGCTGCCCCTTCTGCGTGCGCAGGTCGATGATCTTCCGGAGCGTCAGCCCCTCCAGGAATTGCATCGCGAAGAAGGGGCGGCCTGCGTCTTCGCCCTCTTCGTAGACGCGGATGAGGTTCTGGTGGGACAGCTTGCGGCCCAGCCGCATCGCCCGCGCGAAGTGGCGGCGCTCTTCGGCGGTCTGCAGGAGCCGCGCGTGGATGACCTTGAGCGCGACCTCGACGTCCACCTCACGGTCATGGGCGCGGAAGACCACCCCCACGGGACCTGCGCCGGCGACCTCCTTCACCACATAGCGGCCAGCGACCGTGTCCCCCGGCTTGTAGGGAGAGTCCTCCAGGCCCGCCCCCTGCGGCTTCTTCCGCGAGAACGTGGCGGTGGCTTGACGCACCCCGCCGCCGGCGAGCTTCTGCCCGCACGTCCCACAACTCTCACTGATGTCGGGGACGTGGCTGCCGCACCGGTAGCAGAGCAAGGACGACCGACTCCCGCGCCTTCCGCGCCAAAAACCGCTGAAATGACCGGCA
>CAZQVZ010000119.1:0-14509 GCA_964596895.1 uncultured Myxococcaceae bacterium | reverse complement strand
AAAAAAACCTCGACCACCGAAAACTACAAAACCATCAACACTAAATACCAACACTACTAACATCCCATCTAACCCACCCCGATGAGGCCGGAGAGGCTGGAGATGTTGACGATGTGCCCCTCCCCCGCCCGGCGCAGGTGCGGCAGGAACGCCTTGGTGCCGTGGACCACGCCCCAGAAGGTGATGCCGAAGAGCCACTCCAGGTCCTCGTAGGAGGTGTCCTCGATGGTGGCCCCCAACGCCACGCCCGCGTTGTTGATGACCACGTGCACCGCGCCGAAGTCCCGCGCCGTCGCCTCCGCCCAGGCGTGCATGCCTGCCCGGTCCGCCACGTCCACCCGCGCAGCGCGGACCTGCGCGCCGTGCCCCTGACAGAGCGCCACGGTCTCGGCCAGCCCCGCTTCGTTCACGTCCGAGAGCGCGAGGTGCGCGCCCCGCTGCGCGAACAGCACCGCGCACGCGCGGCCGATGCCGGAGCCAGCGCCGGTGATGGCCACCACCTTGCCGTGCAGGTTCTTCACGCCGCCCCCTCTCTGCGCGCATCGCGCTCCAGGAGCCGCCGCCAGTCCTCGCAGACCGCGAGCACCGCGGCCTCACAGGCGGGGCTGACGCCGGTCATGCTGGCGAACCCGTGGATGAGGTTCGCAAACCTGCGCAGCTCCACCGTCACTCCCGCCGCTCGGAGCGCCTGCGCGTAGGCCTCGCCTTCGTCGCGCAAGGGGTCGAACCCCGCGGTCACCACCAGCGTGGGCGGCAACCCTTCAAAGCTCGGAGCCTCCAGCGGCGCCGCGCGCGGATCTCCCGGCTGTGCGGCCTTCAAATAGTGGTCCCCGAACCAGCGCACGTCCTCGGCGGTGAGGAAGAACCCTTCCTTGAAGTACTCGAACGACGGCCGCGCGTGGTCCCGCTCCACCACCGGGTACAGCAGGAGCTGCGAAGTGGGCAGGGGCGCCTGCCCCTGCGTGCCGAGGTACGAGATGGCCGCGGACAGCCCGGCCCCCGCGCTGTCCCCGCCCACCGAAACCCGCCGCCCGTCCGCGCCCAGCCTCTGCGCGTTCCCCGTCGCCCAGACGAAGGCGGCCGTCGCGTCCTCCAGCCCCTTCGGGAAGGGGAACTCTGGCGCCAGCGCGTACTCCACCGAGAGGACCGCGGTCTGAGCGTGGCAGCACAGAAGCCGGCAGGTCCCATCATGCGTGTCCAGGTCCCCGAGCGCGTAGCCGCCGCCGTGGAAGAACACGAGCAGGGGCGGCGCCTCACCTCTGGGCTGCGGCAGATAGAGCCGCGCGCGCAGCGGCCTGTGCGGCGTATCCAGGGTCAACTCGCGCACCTGCCCCACCGGGCACTCCGGCCCCCGGTGGACGAGCGCCTCGCGCCGCAAGAGTGCCCTCGCCTTCTGCGGAGTGCCGCGGCCCATGGGCGCGCCCCCCATCCGCGCCCGCAGCGCCAACAGCAGCTGCAGTTCGGGATGGAGCGTCTGCCCGTCCATGTGCACGGGCCGCCTGCCGGACAGCGCCACCTGCGCGCGCGGCGGCAGTCGAAGCAGCGCCCGGGCGACCTGGTGCTGGGCCTTCTCGAAGAGGGAGAGCGGACGGTCAGGCAACGGCGTGCTCCTCTTGCGGCGCCTGCACGTCGGGGCGGCGGGCGATGGCGAGGTACTCATCCGGACGGAAGCGTTCGACGCGGCGCTTGAAGGTGAAGGTGAAGCCCGGCCACAGGGTGGAGTTGCGGCCGGTCCTATCGAGGTACCAGCTCGCACAGCCGCCCTGCGTCCACACGGTGCGGCCCATGTCCCGGTCCACCTCGCGGATGAACGCCGCCTGCGCGTCCGGGCGAGGCTCCACCGCGGCCACCCCCTCCTTCGCCAGGTAGCGCAGGGCACCCAGCACATGGGTCATCTGGCTCTCCATCATGGTGATGACGGAGGTGTGGCCGAGCCCGGTGTTGGGCCCCTGCAGCATGAAGAAGTTGGGGAAGCCCGACACCGTGGTCCCCAGGTGCGCCCTGGGGCTGCCCTCCCAGACGTCGTCCAGCGTCTTGCCGTCCCGCCCCACCACCTTGTGGGCGACGGGCATGTCCGTCACCTGGAACCCGGTGCCGAAGAGGAGGGCGTCCACCTCGTGCAGGACCCCGTCCTGGTCTTGCACGCCCTCCGGCCGGACCTCGGCGATGCCGGAGGTCACCACCTCCACGTTCGGCCTGGTCAGCGCGGGCAGGTAGTCATCCGAGATGAGGATGCGCTTGCAACCCATGGTGTACGAGGGCGTGAGCTTCTCCCTCAGCGCTTCATCCGCCACCTGCCGGTGCAGGTGCCGCACCGCGAGCGCCTGCGCGCGCTGCAGAAGCCGCGGATGCGAGAACCCGAAGAACATCAACTCCCGCAGGGCATAGATGAGCCCGCGCACGGCGGTCTGCGCAGGCGGCATCGCCGAGTAGACCGCGTGCATCCGCTCGCCGATGGCCCGGTCCCGCCGGGGGAGAATCCATGGCGGGGTGCGCTGGAAGAGCGTGAGGTTTGCGACCTGGGGCTGAATCTGCGGCACGAACTGGATGGCGGAGGCGCCCGTCCCAATCACCGCCACCTTCTTCCCGCGCAGGTCCCAGGCCGCATCCCACTGCGCCGAGTGCATGGTCTTGCCGCGGAACGACGACAGCCCGGGCAAGGAGGGAATGGACGGCTCGGACAGCCCGCCCACCGCGGAGACCAAAACGTCCGCGGTCACCCTCCCCTGCGACGTCTCCACCACCCAGCGCGAAGAAGGTCCGTCCCAGACCGCCCGGTGCACCGCGTGGCCGAAGCGGCAGTGCGGCCGCATCCCGAAGCGGTCCGCGCACACGCGAAGGTACGAGAGGATCTCCCCCTGCGGCGAATAGGCGCGGCTCCAGCGCGGGTTTTGCGCGAACGAGAACGAATAGAGGTGGGACTGCACGTCACACGCGCAGCCCGGGTACACGTTGTCCCGCCAGACCCCGCCCACGTCCGCCGCGCGCTCGAGGATGACGAAGTCCCCTTCGCCCGCCTGCTTGAGGCGGATGCCCATCCCCAGCCCGCCAAAGCCGCTGCCGATGATGGCCACCCGAAAGTGGTCTGCCCCCGTTGGATTCATGAGGTCAGACATGACTTGATGTGCGTCACTTTGCAAGATTGACGCACGCAGAGGGAGGAATGCCCCGTCTTCCAGGCGGCAGTTGGCGGCCCGTTCGGCAGTGGGCGCACGGCCGGTTCTTTGGTGCAGGCGAGCGGCTGTGCTATCGCCCGCCCGACTGGGGGTTTCACCATGCACAGAGTCCTCGCCACCTCCGCAGTTGCCGCAGCCCTCCTCGCTGCCGCCTGCGCGCCCGACATTCCGAACAACCCGCCGCCTGACGTCGTCGTCGCGCGCTTTGATCCCGCGCAGTCGCCGCCGGTGGTGCCGTCTCCGAACTCACTCGCCATCGACCCGGCGACGGGGTTGCTGAACGTCACGCCGGCGCCCAACGCGTCGGAGGCGGACCTCGCGTTCATCGCGTGGCTCAACACGCTCGACGGCTTCCCCACCACCGGCAGCGCCAACGCCACCTTCACCGGCGAGCTCGACGAGAGCACCGTGACCGCCGACAACGTCCGCGTCTTCGACGTCACCTCCGGCACCCTGGAGCCGGTGGAAGGGTACGCGCCTGTCCTCACCGAGCCCGGTGCGACCGACAAGGCGGAGGACTCGGTGGCGCGCATCAACATCCCCGCGCCCGGCGGCGTGTGGACCCCCGGCCACAGCTACGCGGTGGTGCTGCTCGGCGGTGAAGGCGGGCTCAAGGCTGCGGATGGAAGGTCCGTGATCGGCAGCACCACCTGGGGCCTGGTGAAGGCCTCGGAGCCCCTCTTCACCTGCGAAGACCTCACCGCCCCGGTGCAGGACGAGAACGGCAACCCCACCGAGTGCCGCGCCACCACGGAGGTCATCCCCTCCACCTTCAGCGAGCCCAACGAGCGCATCGTGGACCAGGCCCAGAAGGCCCAGGGGCTCGAACGGCTGCGCCGCCTCTACAAGCCGCTGCTCGACGGGCTCGTGCAGACCGGCGTGGACCGCAGCGACGTGGCGCTCCTGTGGACGTTCAAGGTCGCGGACGTGCCGGTGGCGCGGTTCAACCCCGCCGCCCAGCCCGCCCAGGTCCCCCTGCCGAACGACCTCGCCATCGACTCCGAGACGGGCCTGGTGAACGCGCCCATCGACCCCACCGCCTCGCCCGCCCAGCAGGAGTTCACCCGCGACTACCTCAATTCGCTGGACGGCTTCCCGGTCACCGCCGGTGGCTCCGCCCGCATCGTGGGCCGTGGCCTCGCGGGGAACACGGTCAATGAGCAGACCGTCCAGGTGCTCAACATCACCCCCGGCGCGACCACGCAGCCGGACGTGACCATCAGCTACGACGAGGACACCGACGAGATCGTCGTCGCCCCGCCCGCGGGCGGTTGGACCAAGGGTGAGCGCTACGCGGTGGTGCTCACCACCGGCGTCCAGGGTGACAACGGCGCGTCCCTGCAGGCAAGCGACGTGTGGGGACTCGTTCGCAGTGAGCATCCCCTGGTGAGCTGCGAGGACCTGGCCGCGGCGGACTGTGAGTCCATCGCCACCATCGCCGCCATCAGCAATGCACAGGCGCTGGCGCTGGAAGGGCTTCGCCGGGCCTTCAAGCCGGTCCTTGACGGCCTCGCGGCGCAAGGCCTGGCGCGCGAACAGGTGGCGCTGGCGTGGACCTTCCGCATCGTCTCGTTCGCGGAGGCCACCTTCGACCCCGGGGCGAGCGTCATCCCCTTCCCCAACAACATCCTCTTGTTGCCGGGAGTCAGCCCGCCGAAGGTGAACCTGCCCATCCCCCCCAACGCCCCGCCCACGCAGGCGGCGCTGCTCACCGGGCTGAACTCCCTGGACGGGTTCTCCACCATCGGGCCGTACATCTCCGAGAACTCGGCGGAGCGCGGCGCGCTGGACATCTCCCTCATCGACGAGACCACCCTCGCCGCCGGCGCGCGCTACCTGAAGCTGGACCCGGGCGGCCGCGAGCCCATCCTCACCCCCTGCCTGAACTGCCTGTCCAGCGCGCTGCCCAACGGCGACCCGCAGACCGAACCGCAGCAGCTGCAGTTCATCACCGAGACCCCGCTCAACGAGCAGACCACCTACGGCTTCTTCCTCACCTCGGCGCTCCAGGACGAACGCGGCAAGAAGGTCATCGCCGCGCCGGCCTTCGCGCTCCTGCGGATGGAGAACCCGCTGGTGGACGGCGAGGGCAAGAGCCTCGTCTCCGGCGTCGCTGACGCGAATGCACAGGCGCTGGAGCCGTTGCGCCAGGGTCACAAGGCCTTCATCGACGCGCTGGTCGCCTCAGGCGTGGAGCGCAGGGACCTCGCGCTGGCGTGGACGGTGCGGACCCAGAGCACGGTGTCGCTGCTGGAGCTCCTCCATGACTCCGGCGCGGGGATGATGCTGCCCCCGAGCCCGGTGTGGGCGGCGGATCTGACCGACGAACTCCTGGGCAACCCCAAGCCCGCCCCTTTCGCGGCGATTGGCCAGGCCTTCTCGGGTGAGATCAACGTCCCGTACCTCCTCACCGGCGTCCAGGGCACCCTGAACCCGATGCCCACGGGCTGGCAGACCCGCCAGGTGCCGTTCCTCCTCACCACGCCGGCAGGCTCGCCGCCGGCGGGCGGATGGCCGGTGGTCATCTTCGGTCACGGCCTCACCAGCGGCAGGCAGACCATGCTCGCCATCGCCAACACGTACGCGGCGGCGGGGCAGGCCACCATCGCCATTGACCACCTCTTCCACGGCGACCGCTCGGACTGCCGGGGCGTGGCCGCGGCGCAGGGCCTCCCGTCCGACGACGCCGCCTGCGCGAACCCGACGACGCAGGAGTGCAGCGCCATGACCGGCCGCTGCGTGGCACGCTCGGCGGCAACCCGCGCGGCGTGTGACGCGGGCAGCGTCCCCGGGGGCCTGCACCCCAACCTGTTCTGCTTCATCCAGGGCCAGGGCGCCTGCGCGCCGGACGGTCAGTGTGAAGGCGGCGACTTCGCCCGCAACGCCCAGACCCAGGTCCCGCTCATCTCCGGCTGGAACTTCCTCGACCCGTCGAACCTCTTCGCCACCCGGGACCGCTTCCGGGCGCCGGTGGCGGACCTCGCGCAGCTGGCGCGGGTGGTGGCCGCCAGTGGGACCGGCAGCCTCGAGGACCAGATTGGCGTGACGCTGGACGGCAGCACCGTCCGCTACACCGGCCAGAGCCTGGGCGGCATCATTGGCACCCTGTATGTGGCGGCCTCCGGCGGGATGACCGCGCCGGCGGTGGACCACGCGCTGCTGAACGTGCCCGGCGCAGACCCGGCCGGCGTCCTCCTGTCGGCCCCGGCCTTCGAGAGCGTGCGCAACGCGTTCCTCGGCACCCTGGCCGCCCAGGGCATCACGCCCGGCACCCCGCAGTTCGATGACTTCATCCAGATTGCCCGGTGGATCCTCGACCCCGCGGATCCGCAGAGCGCGGCCTACGCGCTGCTCCACAGCGAAAGGGCGCCTTCGGGCCGCGCGGTGCTGGTGCAGTACATCACCGACGACCTGGTCATCCCCAACCCCACCACGGAGCGGTTGATCCAGGCGGCCAACGAAGGCGTGCCCGAGGCAGATCAGGTCGCGGTCTCGCGGTTCGACCCGTCGGCGGCGGACCTGCCCCCTGCGGCCCGCCACAGCTTCCTGCTCAACGGCACCCACTTGCCCACCACCGGCGCGGCGCAGCAAGAGGCCGCGGCGTTGATGTCTTCCGGCACCCTGCCGACCCCGTAACGAGGACCTCGAACCATGAAGACCACTCTCGTCGCCGTCTTTGTCGCGGTCCTCTTCGCCTCCGCGGCCCACGCCGCGGGCTTCTCCCTGGAGACCCACAGCGCCCGCGCCACCGCCATGGGCACTGCGGTCACCGCGCTCAGCGATGACCCCTCCGCCGTGTTCTACAACCCGGCCTCGCTCACCGGCGGGGACGGGCTGCAGCTGCAGCTCGGCGCGTCGCTCATCATGCCGCGCATCACCTTCACCTCGCCGGCGGGCAACGAGACCACCCTGGGCGGGCTCTCGCCGCCGCCGCACTTCTATGCGCGCTACCAGCTCATGGACCGCGTGGCCGCGGGCCTGGGCGTGTTCGTCCCGTTCGGCGCCTCCTCCTCCTGGCCCGAAGGCTGGGAGGGCCGCTTCCGCACCACCGGCTCCACCCTCAACGTGTGGGTGGTGAACCCGGAGGTGGCGGTGCAGGTCCATGACCGGGTGAAGCTCGGCGCGGGCGTGCAGGTGGTCCGCGGCGTGGTGCAGCTGAACCGCGCGCTGGACTTCGTGGACTCCGAAGGCGCGGTCAGCATTGGCGGCGCGACGTGGGCGCCGTCGTTCAACGTGGGCACCACCATCGACATCCTGCCGGAGCGGCTGACCCTGGGCGCCTCCTACCGGCCCGGCGCGCGGCTGGAGTTCGACGGGCGCGCGAGCTTCACCGACGTGCCGGCGGAGTTCCAGACCCGCCTCGTCGACCAGGGCGTGCAGACCGAGGTGAAGCTCCCGGACATGGTGTTCGTGGGGCTCGGCTACAAGGCCATGGGCGGCAAGTTCAAGCTGGGCCTGGACGCGCACTGGACCGACTGGTCCAGCTTCCAGTCCCTGGACCTGAACTTCGAGGACCCGGCCGTCTCCACCTCGCTGGCCAAGCGCTGGGAGGACACGGTGAGCCTGCACCTGGGCGCCGAGTACCTCGTCACCGCGCAGCTCGCGGCGCGGCTGGGCTTCGTCTACGACCCCACCCCGTCCCCCGCGGACACGCTCACCCCGGACCTGCCGGACGCGGACCGCTACCGCGGCACCGTCGGGCTCGGCTACCGGCTGGGTGACTTCCGCGTGGATGGCGCCTACCAGCTGGTGCTGCTGTCGGAGACCGAGAGCACCTCGCCGTTCTTCCCTGGCGCCTACGCGGGCATGGCCCACGTCGTCGGCCTGACGCTCGGCTGGAACGCGCCCTTCTAGGCGCAGGCCAGGGTCACCGACTTCAGCCGGCGGGCCACTCGTGCACCGGGTGGCCCAGGAGGCTCAGCTCCTGGTAGCGGTCCAGCACGCGGTACATCGCGTCTGCCCGGGGCATCTGCGCTTCGAAGGCCGCCAGCGCGCGCCGCTGCCAACGGGCGCCGCTGGTGCGAAGCCGCGCCCGCTCTTCGATGACCTTCAAGAGTGGCCGGAACTCGTCCTCCTCCACGCCGTGGGTGATGAGCCCCTCCGCGGCGATGTCCAGGAGCCGGGGCAGCAGCTCCGCGAGCGGCCGGGGCCTCGGCGAGGGCGCGGTGCGGGTGGGCCAGAAGAGGTCTGCGTCCACGCCGTCCCGCGCCGCCCGGTGGAAGTTCTCCCGCGCGAACAGGAACGGCATCCCCGGCACCATCCCCTCGACCTCAGGCTCAAGGCCCAGGGTCAGCCCGAGCAGGAAGGCGGCGTTGGCCATCATGTCGAGCACGGTGGGCCCGGACGGCAGTGCCCGCAGCTCGATGCGCACGTGGCCGCCGTCCACAGGGTCGTAGACGGCGCGGTTCCAGCTCCACACGGTGCCGTTGTGCAGGCGCAGTTCACCGAGCCCCGGCGTGTCGCCTGCTTCGAGCTCCTCGCGCGGTGAGCGCGGAGCCATCACCGGCAACAGCGGCTGGTGCAGGGCGACGGCCTCCGCGAAGAGCTCCCAGGCGCCCTTGCGCAGCCAGCCGCGGCCGAAGGACACGCGCGCCGGCGGGGCCCAGTCCGCGGGCAAGTCTCCGCGGTCGTCGGTGGCCTGGCGGAAGAGCGCCACCCGCGTCTCGTCCCACAGCCGCTTGCCGAGGAAGAACGGCGAGTTCGCCGCCAGCGCCAGCGCCGGCGCGGTGGCCAGCTGCGCCGCGTTGTACGCGTTGCAGAAGCGCGAAGGCGGCAGCTTGAGGTGGAGCTGCAAGGAGGTGTTGGCGCCCTCCAGGGTCACCTCCGGCCACTCGAAGTTGAGGGAGTCCTCGCGCGCCACCGCCACCCGGAACGGCATCCCGTGTCGCAGCCTGCGCAGCCCGGCGGAGAGCGCCCGGTAGCGCGGCAGGGGCGTGAGCGCTGTGCGCCCCAGCTGCTCTGCGCGCAGCGTGGGGAGGATGCCCACCGAGACGAGCTGCGCCCCTTCGGCGCGGGCGGCGCCGCGCAGGTTGGACAAGGCAGCCTTGCCGTCTTCGGCCAGCGCGGTGAAGGGCCGTCCGGCGAGCTTCGTGGGCGTGAGGTTCAGCTCGAGGTTGAACCGGGAGATCTCGATGGTGACCCGGGGATCGTCCGAGCGCTCCAGCACCTCCATGTTCACCGGCAGCGGGCGCCCGCCGTCATCCACCAGGAACAGCTCCAGCTCCGCGCCCACCATGGGGGGCCCCTGCCCGAAGTCCTCCCGCGCCATCAAGTCGCGCAGGACGTCCACGCTCTCGTGGAGCCGCTCGGAGAAGCGGGTGTATTCGTCGTCTTCGAAGGTGTCCCGGTCGATGGACAGGCCCATGGCGTCCAAGGAGTTAGGCACGCCCCTGCCCCGGCGCACCGGGTGAAGGCAGAGGGCCGTTCTCGAGCGGACGCGCAATCGTCAGGGGGTGCCTTCGTATGAACGGGGCGAACCCCAACCAGCACACGAAGGAGAAGAACCATGACCGCGCCCGAGACCGCTGCCCCCTGCTCCCACTGCGGAGCGACCGCCCATCTCCCTCGGGGAGAGGGGAGAGGGGTGAGGGAGAAGCTGCACCGCCCGCGCGAGGGCAGGCTCGTCGCCGGCGTCTGCGCGGGCGTGGGCAGGGCGCTCGGTGTGGACCCCACCTGGGTGCGGCTGGCGTTCGCGGTGGGCGTGCTCGCCACCGGCGGGATGGTGCTGTGGGCCTACGCCATCCTCTGGGCCATCACCTCGGCCGGCGCGGGAGACGAGGCGCCGGTGCAGCGCTTCTTCGCGGGGGCGAAGCGGATGTTCACCACGCCTGCGAGCACCTCTGGCACCTCGACCGTGGAGGTGCCGTCAGGTCAGTAGCGTCGGCCCCGGGCGGGGAGGACGGCGCCGGCGCGTGAGCATCTGCACCGGGCCCACGAAGAGGTGGGCCTCGGTGTACACGCGCCGCATGCTGGAGAGCTCCGGCAGGAAGGTGGCGGTGGGCCGCTCCAGCCACTGCAGCACGCGAACCTCGCCGTGGTGGCTGAACGCCTGGAGCAACTCCGGCGGGCACTCGCGCAGGTAGCGGCGGACGAGCGGCCGCAGCTTCTGGCCGAACCGCTTGCCCATCTTCGCGTGGCGCCGGGCGCGGTCCAGGGTGCCGTCGAAGGTGGGCGAGATGTGGAAGAGCTCGTGGATGAGCGTCTCGACGCGCTCGCGCGGGGTGGAGTCCCGGAAGAAGAGCGGCCGCAGGGTGATGCTGTAGAGCATCTTCCTGCCCTTGATGCGGACCAGCGGCTTTCTGCGGCCGGTCTCGCGCTCCACGCTCTTGCCCCCGGTGAAGGCCAGCGGCTTCACGGTGCCGCGAGACGCCCTGCGCGCTTCACCTGCGACCACGAGGATGCGCGAGGCGCGGATGTGCGCGAACTCCGGCATCCTCCGGGCGATGTCCCGGATGAGCAGGGTGATGCTCCGGTTGAGGTCGGGGCGATCGGGCACGAAGCGGGCGACATCCTAGCCGAAAAGCAGTAAATGCCCGGGCATGAAGCTCTTCTGCCTCATGGGTTCTGCCGCGGCGCTGCTGGCGCTGTCGGCCTGTGGAACGCCGGACCCTACCCCGGTGGATTCGGGCGTGGACTCGTCTTGTGGCATCGACTGCGAAGCGCAGGCGGTGTTTGGGCTCATCCCCGGCCGCTGCTTCGAGTACAGCGACACGCAGCAGGCGCAGGAGTTCCCGGCGCTGGGCGTGTGGGTGCAGGAGGCCCAGGACCTGGAGACGGTGAAGGTGATCCCGGTGCAGTACCAGGAGAGCGGCGTCATCCGGATGACCGACTACTTCATGTTCGCCGGCAAGGAGCTGCGGCTGGCGCGGCGGAGTTGGGTGGGCCAGTCGGTCACCTACCGGGATGGGGATGGCGCCATCCTCGGCGTGGCCTGGTTCCCGCCCGGCACCGCGGTGGGGCAGAACTTCACCTCGAACGCGGAGGCGGTGGTCTCCACGGGCAGCAGCACCCAGACCGAAGGCACCAGCTTCACCGTGGTCACCTCTCCGCCCTCCGCGTCGGAGCGCACCGTGCCGCACGGCGAATACGCGGACGCCATCAAGCTCATCTTCAACGAACAGCCGGCGCACGGCATGGACGGACGGCGCATCATCCAGCCGGACCTCGGCGTGACCCTGTTCTCCACCACGTTCACCCTGTCCGGCACGGGCTCGTCCACCGAGTACCGGCTCCAGGACGTGCGCGAGATCACGGCTGGCACCCACGGCTGCGGCCTCTCGCCCTGAGGCGGAGGCTCTCCCTTTCTCACCCCTCACCCAGGAGGCGCTCGATGAACCGCCCACTCGCCCTCGTCGCCGCATCCGCGCTCTCACTTGCGCTCAGCGCCTGCGCCGCACGCCAGGAGGCCGCACCGGAGGGTCCGCCGCCGACCCTGGCATCGCAGGACCTGGTGCTCGTTCAGGACGTGACCACCTTCAACCTCACCTTCACCGGCGAGGTGGCGTCCGAGGATGAGGCCACCATCGAACAGGCCAACTGGGAGCTGGTGGTGGACGGCAAGGTGGTGAAGACCGGCGAGGAGAAGCTCGGCGTGTCGGTGCCCGCGGGCGGCGCCGCCCCCTTCACGGTGAAGGTGGACACCCAGTACGTCTCCTCGCCCGAGGAGCTGCAGGAGATGAACGAGCGCGGCGGCTCGATGCTGACCGCGCTGCGCGGCAAGCTGGTGGTGAACGCCGGCGGCCGTGACCACGCGCTGGACTTCGCCCGCGCGCGCGAGGTGCGCACCCCGAGGCTGCCGTCGGTGAAGCTGCAGTCGCGGGACGGCGCGCGCTACTCGGAGGACGAGGCGAACGTCATCTTCTACGTGGGCGTGGTGAACCCGAACCCCTTCCACATGAGCGTGAACGGGCTCGAGTACAAGGCCAGCGTCAACGGCAAGGTCCTGAGCGAAGGCACCCGTGGCCGGGGCGACAAGATCACCCCTTCGGCTACCGACGTGTACGAAATCCAGTTCGCGGTGCGCGAGGATTCCTACGGGCCCGAGGTGAAGGCGCTGCTGAAGACCGGCGTGCTCCCGTGGGTGCTGGAGGGCGAGCTCAAGGGCGAGATGTTCGCCGTCCCCTTCCGGCTGGAGGGCCAGCTCAGCCTGCCGCCGCCTTCGCGGTAGCGCTTGCCGTACTTCCTCGACCCTGAGGACGTCGGGTTTCCGCACCCCGGGCTCGCGGATGATTCCGGGCTGTTGGCCATTGGTGGAGACCTGCGGCCGCGGCGCCTGCTCAATGCCTACGCGCTGGGGATTTTCCCCTGGTACAGCGACGGCCAGCCCATCCTCTGGCATTCGCCGGACCCGCGGTTCGTCCTGGCGCCTGGGCAGCTCCACCTGCCGCGCTCCCTGGCGAAGACGATGCGCCGGGGCGTCTACGACATCCGCTACGACACCGCGTTCGAAGAGGTCATCCGCGCCTGCGCCCGCGCGAGCAGGCCCGGGCAGCACGGCACCTGGATCACCCGGGAGATGGAGCGCGCGTACGTGGCCCTGCACAGGCTCGGCTTCGCGCACTCGGTGGAGGCGTACCGGGACGGGCACCTGTGCGGGGGGCTGTATGGCGTCAGCCTCGGGTCCGCGTTCTTCGGCGAGAGCATGTTCGCGCACGCACCGGATGCGTCGAAGGTCGCGTTCGCGCACCTCGTGCAGAGGGTGAGCGGGTGGGGGTTCACGCTCATCGACTGCCAGCAGGAGACCGAGCACCTCGCGCGCTTCGGCGCGCAGATGTGGCCGCGCGGGACGTTCCTCGAAGCGCTGGAGCAGGCGCTGCAGTCCCCTACTCGGAAGGGCCCGTGGACGCAGGCGCCCCCTTCTCCCCCCGGGAGAGGGTCAGGGTGAGGGCCGCACCAGGAGTCCCCTCTCCCCTGGGAGATGGCCCGCCAGTTGTGAGGGCCGCCATGGCGAAGTCAGGGCTCGTGCTCAGGTACCGTTGCTGAACTGCTTCAGGGAGGGAGCCGGTGGGATCCGGTGAAGCGCGGCCCGGGGCGGCAGAGTCGCTTCGGGCTCACGGGTGTTGGCTCTGGGTTATCCGTGCCCTGACGTCGCCACAGCAGAACTTCACCGCCCGGAGCCCGAACGCCCTTCCGAAACCGGCGCCATGCCCGAATTTCGCAAAGATTACGCAGTGAAAGGCTCGAAACCTCCGGTGGCCGTCCTTCACTCCGTATTTCTTGCGAAGTTTCGACCTGGCGGCGGCGCAGCGCGCCCTGGACGACCGGCTTGGCCGCTCGAGTCCAGAACGCCCAGGCGCGCAGGTGACGGCCCCCACAGGGCGGTCGGCGGCAGAAGTCTCGGCGGGCCTGGTCAATTCGCGTGGTTCGCGCGCGGGAGGTCCCCCCTCGACACGCGCCCGCCGTCACCACCGCCGAGCCTCCTGGGCAAGCACCCGGAAGAACTCTCATGGCACGGGGCGTGGGAGTTGGACCCCGGACGTGCCGCCTGACACCTTCCGACAGGGCCCTGTGGTCAACAGTTGGAGCCCGTGACCGGACCGATGGTTGGCCCCCTCCTGGCCCGCGGCATCCCATGGGCTGACCATCAGGCCTTCAGATGGTCCGACCGGAGGCCGCAGACTGGCGGCCGGCTGCGCCCGACCCCACCTTTTCCGGCATGGCCCTGCCGTTCGACCCGCCCGTGGACCCGATGCTCGCGGAGCTGCGCGACGACATCCCAGCGGACGGCCGCCACACCTGGCTCTACGAGCCCAAGTGGGACGGCTTCCGGGCGCTCATCTTCCGGGACGGCGAGAAGGTCTACATCCAGAGCCGCAAGGGGCAGCCGCTCGGACGCTACTTCCCCGAACTGGTGGAGGCGCTGCGCGGGCCGCTCCCTGAACAATGCGTCCTCGACGGCGAGATCATCATCCCCGGCGAGCAGTCCCTGGACTTCGACGCGCTGTTGCAGCGCATCCACCCCGCGCAAAGCCGCATCACGCTGCTCGCGAAGCAGACACCAGCCAGCTTCGTCGCCTTCGACCTGCTCGCACTCGGCGACGAAGACCTCCGCGACCAACCGTTCTCCGAGCGCCGCCGGAAGCTCGAAGACGCCGTGGACATCGACACCCGCATCCTGCTGACCCCGCAGACCAACTCCGCCCGCGTCGCCCGCCAGTGGTTCGTGCGCTTCGAGGGCGCGGGGCTGGACGGCATCATCGCCAAGTCACCGGACCTGCCGTACGTGGCCGGCGAGCGGGTGATGGTGAAGGTGAAGCACGAGCGCACCGCGGACTGCGTCGTCGGCGGCTTCCGCCGGCACAAAGACGGCGGCGTGGGCTCGTTGTTGCTTGGGC
>CAZQVZ010000118.1:0-14540 GCA_964596895.1 uncultured Myxococcaceae bacterium | reverse complement strand
CTGTGGCGTCAAGGTCCGGTGCAATCCGTCTGCTGAATAGCGATCCGCGAACGCTACGGCCGGATCAGAATCTTGAGGATCTGGGCCACCCGGCTGACCGGCCTCTACCCCGAGGGAGGTCCTGGCCCGGATCCGGATCAGGGTTTTGATCCGGCGACGCGCTGGAGCGCGCCCCAGAGTTCGTGCCAGCTGTTCACAAAGTCTGTGTCCCTCCGCTCGATCGCATCCCTCATCCGCTCTTGATTTTCTACGCGCGGTCGGATGGTGCGGCCCGGCTTCCGCTCAGAGTGCGGACTCGAGGGCCTCGGCGATGTCGTGGAGGAGCGCGACGGTTCGCGGGTCGTCACCGGATTCGGCGTGGTTCGCGTCTCCCGCGACGAAGCCGGCGAGCATCTCCAGCTCGTCGTAGGTGCCGCTGAGGACGTAGGCAATGCCCTCGTCCTCCATGCCCTTCACCTTTTTGGCGGACGCGAGCACCCCCTTCGAGCAGGGGTAGTCCATGCGCCGGAGGAGCTCGAGCGCGGGCTCGGACACGTAGAAGCGCTGCCTGCGGGTCGCCATGGCGGCAAGGATACGAGAGGGGGCGCCGCGGCGGGAGACCTGCCGGCACGACTACACGGCGGGGAGGACGGCTTCGGGGTGAGCGCGCTTCCAGGTGGCGGGCAGCAGCGCGGCCGCGTCGCTCCCGCGAAGCTTGCCGGTGGTCAGCTTCGGCAGGACATCGGCGAGGTACGCGAGCGGGTTCACGCGGGCGAGCTTGCAGCAGGCCATGAGCGTGAAGGCGATGGCAGCACGCTCGCCACCCGCGTCACTGCCGGCGAAGAGGAAGTTCTTCCGCGTCAGCGCGGTGCGAACATGCAGACGCTCCACGACCGAGTTGTCGATGGGGATGACGCCGTCGTCGAGGAAACGCCGCAGCGCCGCCTCGTGGTTCAGCGTGTACCCGATGGCTCGGCCCAGCGCGGAGGAGGGCGGCTCGTGCGGCTGGTACGCGAGCACCCACGCGGTGAGGTCGTCGTAGACCGGCTTGCTGAGCTCCTGGCGACCTCGCCGCCGTTCATCGATGGAGCTCCCCTTGAGCTGCCGCTCGATGGAGAACAGCCTCTTGAATGCGGCGAGCGGCAGTGCGGCGCGCGCATCCCCCGCATCCAGCGCCTTGCGGAAGTAGCGGCGCGCGTGCGTGTTGCAGCCGCACTCGATGAGCTCCTTCCGCTGGAAGGGCGCGTCGAAGATGCCCGCCGCGTCCGCCACCGTGAAGCCGACGCGCCGGGCGAGCATGTCCGTAGGGCCGAGCTCGCCGCGGCGCTGGCCCACTGCCCTCCCGGTCGAGGTGTACAAGCACAGCGCGGTGTGCTCGGTGCCGGCGTCGGTGACGTTCGCGCCGACATAGCCCCAGATGGTGCCGAGCCGGATGCCGCGCGCCGCCTGCTTGTCGAGCACCGGCAACGACGTCGCGTCCAGGTGCATCACCGTCGAGGAGAGGACTTGCTCCATCACCGCGCGCCACAGCGGCCTGAGCGCGTCTGTCGCCCACTCCACCTGGTCAGCCAGCGTGGAGATGGCCAGCTCCAGCCCGAGCCGCCGGTAGCGCTCCACCTGCCGCGCCAGCGGGAGGCCGTCGTAGTACTTCTCCACCAGCACCTGCGCCACCAGCGTGGTTCCCATCCTCCCACCGGACACGGTCTTCTCTCCCAGCGGCGCGCGCACCAGGTGACCCTCACACGGTACGCACGCCAGCTTCTCGCGGAGGTCCCGGCGCACCACCACCTCCGCCGGGATGAGGTCGATGACCTCCGTCACCTCGTGCTCGCTGCACTTCCGCTCGGCGCCGCAGCTCGGGCACGCCCGCTGTTCGGGCGGGACCGTGATGAGGTTGTCGATTCGGCGCAGGTTCGCCGGCAGCGGACGCCGCCCGCGCGGCCTCGCCCGCTTCTGCTCCTCGCGCTCCGCGCCCTCGTTCACCTTCGCCCAGCGTCGAAGGCGCTCGTCCGCCGTCGCGCGGTCTCCGTCGCCGTTCGCGGGCAGCCCATCCAGCAGCAACCTCAGCTGCGCGGAGGATACGCCTTCGTTCTTCAGGTTCGTGGTCCGCACCGCACGCAGCTGCCGCTCCAGCTCCGTATTCCGCGCCACCAGCTTCTCCACCACCGCCAGCGCCTCGGCGGTGCGACCCGAAGCCAGCAGCTCCCTCACCGCATCCACCACGCGCGCGCGCTGCGCCGTCGCCTTCTCCTTCGCGGCTGTCTCTGCGGCGCTCACGCCTCCATTATCGGAGGGGCGACGCGCGAGAGCCGTCCCGGCATGCAGAAAGTGAAGAGGCTCTTCACGAGAGCGCTACGCGGGGCGCGCCTGCGCCGGAGGCTCCCAGCGGTCCTTCAACCGCGCCTGCGTCAGGTCCACGCCCTCGAGCAGCATCGACCTCGTGCGCATCGAGCTCGATGCTCGCGGCTCCGGCGACGATCCGCATCGGGAAGCTGAACGTCCCCCGCTCGAGCCGCTTGTGGACGATGGTGAAGCCACCGCGGGTCCACAAGAGCAGCTTCACCATCGTCTTGCGCCGGTTGAGGAAGACGAAGACGTGGCCGCAGAGCGGGTCCTTCGCCAGCACCCCGCGGACCTCGTTGCTCAGCCCCTCGAACGACTTGCGCAGGTTGCACGGCGTCGTCGCCACGTAGACCCGCACCGCCCGCGGCAGCAGAATCATCGCCGGCTCACCGCGAGGAGCAGCGCCGCGACCCACTCAGCGGGCACGGCGGCCGGTGGCGCGCAGAGCCGGTCGTCGACTCCAGCTGAGCCAAGTCTCGCGGTAGCGATGGCTGAACAGCGTGGCTCTCGTGCCTCGCGTACAGCCGAGATCTGCCGTCAATGCGTCGCAGCTCGGGCGGTTAGGTTCGAGTAGAGGCTTCGTTCGCGCCGTTCATTGGTCCGAGCCACGGCGCAGCGCGGATGAAGGGCGTGAAGGCGAAGCTTCTCAAAGCGCTGAAAGTTCGCGGCGTTTGCGGAATTCCGTACCGCCCTCGCGGAAAGACGCACTGGCATCAGATGCAAACTTCGCGTCAGAAAGGAAAGAGTAGGAGGACGGTCAAAACGCCTCGAAGGCGTTCGCCAACCGACTACCCTCCGCGGCCGGCGCAGGGGCGCGGTGCCACCTGCGCATGGACCGGGCGCTCGAAGGTGAGCGCCCCCAACGACGAGAGGCAAGACATGAACGGACTTCGGATGGCGATGATGGTGGTGCCCGCGGCGCTCCTGCTGGCGTGCGGCGCAGAGGAACTCACGGACCAGACCGGCGAGCTCGCGAACGAGGAGCAGGAGCTCTCGCCGTTCAAGCCGCTGAACCGCTGTCTGGTGACGGGCTGCTCGTCGCAGGTGTGTTCGGACAAGCCGGTGTTCACCACCTGTGAGTGGCGGCCGGAGTACGCCTGCTACGCGGACGCGACCTGCGAGCGCCAGAGCGACGGCAAGTGCGGCTGGACCATGGACGACGACTTGACCACCTGCCTCGGGAACGCGGGCGGTGGCCCCATCGTCGCGCCGGTGACCCCTGCCCCGGTGAACCCGTGCATGGTCACCGGCTGCTCCAGCCACGTCTGCGCGGACCAGCCCGTCGCCACCACCTGCGAGTGGCGGCCGGAGTACGCCTGCTACGCGAAGGCGAGCTGTGAGCTCCAGGCGAGCGGCACCTGCGGCTGGACGATGGACGCCGAGCTGACCAAGTGCCTCGGCCAGGGCGGCGGCATCCTCAAGTAGAGCCTGTGGCCGGATCGGGCAGGACGGCGGCGTCGTCTTGGGCGCCGTCGTCCCTGCCGCAACGCCTACTTCTTGAAGGTCCCGTGCGGGTCGAGCACGTACTTGCGTGCCGCGCCCTCATCGAACTCGGCGTAGCCGCGCACCGCCTCCTCCAGCGGAATGGGCGTCGCGTTCACCACCCTGGCGATGGAGATGCGCTCCCGCAGCACCGCCTGCATCAGGGGCTCGAGGTAGCGCAGCACTGGCGTCTGCCCCGTGTAGAAGCGGTGTGACTTCGCCCACCCGAGCCCGAAGCGCAGCCGCAGGTTGCCTTCCCGTGCGGCCTCCTCGGCCGCGCCTGGATCCTCGGTGACGTACAGCCCGGGGATGCCGATGCCGCCCGCGGTCCGGGTGATCTGCATCAGCGAGTTGAGCACCACCGCCGGCTTCTCCGTCTTCGCGTCTTCGCCGTGGCCGTGCGCCTCGAAGCCCACCGCGTCCACGCTCGCGTCCACCTCCGGCACACCGAGCGCCGCCTCCACCAGCTCCGCGAGGTTGTCGCTCTTCGTGAGATCGATGGGGACGAAGCCCTGCGACTTCGCGTGGTCGAGCCGCTCCTTCTTCATGTCGCCCACCAGCACCACGGCGGCCCCCAGCAGCTGCGCGGACGCCGCCGCGGCGAGCCCGACGGGTCCCGCGCCGGCGACGTAGACGGTGCTGCCCGGCCGCACGCCTGCGCTGTAGGCCCCGTGGAAGCCGGTGGGGAGGATGTCCGAGAGCATGGTCAAGTCGAGCAGCTTCTCCTTCGCCTGCGCCTTGTCCGGATAGGGGACGAGGTTGAAGTCCGCGTACGGCACCATCACGTACTGCGCCTGCCCGCCCACCCAGCCGCCCATGTCCACGTAGCCGTACGCGCCGCCCGGGCGCGCGGGGTTCACGTTGAGGCAGACGCCCGTCTGTCCGGTGCGGCAGTTGCGGCAGCGCCCGCAGGCCACGTTGAACGGCACGGTGACGAGGTCGCCCTCGTCGAGGAACTCCACGTCGGAGCCCTTCTCGATGACCTCGCCGGTGATCTCGTGCCCGAGCACCAGCCCCTTCGCTGCGGTGGTGCGGCCTCTGACCATGTGCTGGTCCGAGCCGCAGATGTTGGTGCTCAGGACCTTGAGGATGACGCCGTGCTGGATCTTCTTTCCCTGCGGGTTCTCCAGCTTGGGGAAGGGGATGTCCTGCACCTCGACCTTGCCGGGACCCAGGTAGACGACGCCGCGGTTCTCTTTCGCCATGTGCGCTTTCTCCCGGAGCTAGAAGGCTTCGGCGCCCGCCTGCGCCACCTGGTGGTCCTGCTCGCCGCTGCCGCCGCTGACACCCACCGCGCCCACGACCTTGCCGCCGCGCTTCAAGGGGATGCCGCCCGCGAAGATCATCACCCGCCCGTCGTTGGAGGCGTGGATGCCGAAGAACTGGCCCCCGCTCTGTGACTGGGTCGCGAGATCCTTCGTGGAGATGTCGAACGCGCGGGAGGTGAAGGCCTTCTTGATGGAGATGTCCACGCTGCCCAGCCAGGCGCCATCCATCCGGACGTGCGAGACGAGGTTCCCGCCTTCGTCCGCCACCGCGATGTTCATGGGCTGGCCAAGCTCCTTCGCCTTCTTCTCCGAAGCCGCGATGACCCGGCGTGCATCCTCCAGCGTGACCATGTAGCGCTCCTCCTGTGTGGGTTCGGCAGGAGGTTGCAGGAGCCGAAGGCCCGCGGCGCGCGGCGTTCAACGGCGATTGCCCGGATGTTCGAGCCCCGCGCGACATGGGGCACCGTGCCGTCCGGCGCCGTTCAGTGGAGGGAGCCCCGCGCTCGATTTCGGATGTTCAGCCGCGAGGTCGTGCTGCACGGGGCGCAACTCACCGCGGAGGCGGCGCTGGGGGAAGCTCCATCCGGACCCGGGTGCCCTGGCCTTCCTGGCTGGCCACGATGATCTCCCCGTCCAGCTCGGCGACCAGGGTGTGACAAATGGAGAGCCCGAGCCCGGCCGCGGTGCCCACCCTCTTGGTGGTGAAGAACGGGTCGAAGATCCGGCTGCGCGTGGCTTCCGACATCCCCGAGCCGCTGTCCTCGATCTCGACCACCGCCCGCCCGAAGGCGTCAGTGAAGGTGGCGACGCGGATCTCGTTCGTCGCCTCGGACCCCTCCTCGATGGACTGCAGCGCGTTGAGGAGCAGGTGGGCGAGGACCTCCTTCAAGCGAGACGCGTCCGCTTCGACGACCGGCGTGTCACGGTACGCCTCTCGAAGCTGCGCCCGCGCACGCAGGTCCGCGGACAACAGACCGACCGCCTCCTCCACCACTGGCCGGAGTTCGAGCCGGGACTTTCGCTGCACGCCCATGCCGGAGAACGTGCTCAGCCCGCGCACGATGTTCTTCACCCGCTCGGCGCCTTCCAGGGACTCGGAGAGCATCTCCTCCAGGTCGCTCGGGAGCGCACCAGGGCCCCGGTCTGGATGCCCCCGGAGCTCCTGCAGCGCGGTTCGCAGGTTGGCCATGATGAAGGCGAGGGGGTTGTTGATCTCGTGGGCCACCCCAGCGGCGAGCCGCCCGACGGAGGCCATCCGCTCCGCGGAGACCAATTGCGCCTCCACCCGCCGCCGCTCCTCCTCCAGCGCCCGTCGCTCGGTGATGTCGCGCGCGACTGCGTACACCAGGACCCGCTCGGTGTAGGCCACCGACTTCCATTCGAGCCAGCGGTAACTCCCGTCCTTGCAGCGGTAGCGGTTGACGAAGCCGGAGAGCGGGACGCCGTCCATCACCTGCGCGCGAGACGCCAGCGTCACCTCCTTGTCCTCGGGGTGAACGAAGTCGATCAGGGGGACCGCGCACAGCTCCTCCAGGGTCCAGCCCAGGGTCTTCATCCACATGGTGCTCAGGCGCCTGAAGTAGCCGTCGAACCCGGCGACGGTGAACAGGTCCAGGGAGAGCCCGAAGAAGTGCTCCAGATTTTCTGCTGCGTCGCCCTCGGAGGCCGCCCCCTCGACCGAAGCCTGAAGTGCGTGGGACGAGCCTGTGGACGAGGGGGACATCCTCAGGGAGTTAACCCAGGTCTCGGCGACTTGCCTCAACCGACCAGCGAGCACCTGCCTGCTCGGTCAGTGCACAGGTCTGGTTCGGCATTCGCCCTCCCCATAGAGTCGCCCGCCGCTGATGCCTTCCCTCCGCGCCTTCGACGAAGCCATGCGCCGCCGCCGCGGGCTGCTCGCCGCGGGGACCCTTCCGCTCCTCCTGCTCATCACCGCACTGGACGGCGAAAGGGTCGCGGAGGTCTCGCCCCACGGGCAGGCGGCGGCCAATGTCCTCACGCTCCTCTATTGGTTCGTCCTCTCGCGGGCAGCGTCCTCCCGGCTGCGCGTGCTGATGCTCGTGGGCCTCGTCGCGGCGACCGCGGGCGAGGTCCTCTTCAGCCTCGGGCTGGGGATGTACGAGTACAGGCTGGAGCAGATTCCGGTCTACGTGCCGCCCGGCCACACCCTCCTCTATGCGGCGGTCTTCGTCAGCGTGCGGCTTGGGTGGTTCCGTCGTCACGCGGCCGTGCTCACACCGCTGCTGCTCTCGGTCGGCGCTCTTTACAGCGTGCTTCGCTGGCACCTTCTGGATGACGTCTTCGGGCTCGCCTGCTTCGGCGTCTTCTGCGCGCTGGTGATGGTGGTACGGACGTCCCGCCTCTTCTTCGCGGCGATGTACCTTCTGGTGGCCTACCTGGAGCTCGCGGGCACGGCCTTCGGCGCCTGGTCGTGGCCGCCGGTTCTGTTCGGCAAGCTCTCCGCCGTCCCCAGCGCGAACCCGCCGAGCGGCGTCGCGGTCTTCTACTGCGTGTTCGACCTGTGCTGCCTCGCGCTCTATTTCGGCGTGCGGCTGCGGAGCTTCGACCGGTTCGTCAGCGCGCTCGTGCGCCGGCGCGGCAGGCCCGCGGAAGCGCTCAGGAGCTGAGGCGCTCGGCGGAAAGTGCAGGCGGGGCCGGGCGTGCGGTCTGCATGGGTATGCGCATCCGTCTTGTTTGTTCGTTCATGGTGGCCGCGGCGTGTGGGCCGAGGCCAGGGCCGGACCCGGAGCCGCCCGGAATCCTGTCTGGCGCCGGGCAGGTGCGTGAGCTCACCCTCTCGACCTTCGTGGGATGTGAGACCGAGGCCACCCTGGAGCTGACCAACATGGGAGGGGGCCCGCTGGCGCTCGAAGCGCCGCAGAGGATGTCGGGCAACCTCGACTTCGTGGAGGTGCGGGGCGGAGGGCCCGGCGTGCTGGCGGCGGGTGAGACCCGGGTGGTGACGCTGGCAGCGGCCCGGCTGGAGGACGAGGGGGACCATGGTCCCTACAGCGGGCGGTTGCGGCTGGGCGGCGAAGGTCAGTGGCTGGAAGTGGAGGTCAACTACTCCTCCGCCGTCCCGGTGGTTTCGTTCCCTGAACAGCTGCACTTCGGCGCGGTCACCGTGGGCGACAGCTTCGTGCACGACCTCACCTTCCGGAATCCGAGCGACGCGCCGACCTGGCACGAGCTCGGCCCGCTGACGAAGGGTGACCCCGGTACGTTCCCCGGCTTCGAGCAGGCAGTCCGCGTGGAGCTCGAACCGGAGCAGGAAGCCAGCGTGCCCGTGACGTTCTCGCCGACGACACCTGGCGCGCACCTCGGGCTTCTGCGGTACCGCATGCCGCTGTGGTGCCGCGAGTTCAACGTGAACCTCACGCTCACCGGGACCGGCGTGGAGTGACGGCCGCACCCTCACCCCTGCCCTCTCACAAAGGGAAAGGGGGGACGGCTCAGCTCACGGATTGCAGCTTCAGCCGGTCCGCCACCGACTTGTCGCGGCTGACCTTCCAGATGATCCCATCCAGGTAGTAGTGGGAGAACGTGAAGGAGAGCCACACCGCGCTGCCCCAGGTGTAGACGCTCCAGCTCGTGCCCTGGGTGAGGAAGGCGCCGGTGTAGATGAGGACGTAGCCGCTACCGGCGAGCAGCAGCAGGGTGGCGACATAGAAGAACAGGCGCAGCTTGCCCGGCTGGGACAGCCAGCTGATGAAGCGCGCGTCCTTGTGCACGCCCTGCTTCCACGCGTTGCGGTGGTAGAAGCGGATGATTCCGAGGTACTGCAGCCCGTGCCAGCAGGCGGCGGCGGCGAACCCGGTGGTGCCGTCCGTGGTGATGAGCAGGAACGGCACCGCGAAGCCGACGATGCACGAGGCGAGGAACCCTGCGCGGATCCACACGCCGTTCGCGCGGGTGTTCCGCCAATCCACGAGCCGCAGGCCCACCCACGTCACCGCCAGCGCCACCGACACGCCGAGCAGCACGTTCACCCACGCCAACGGAATGACCGGGTAATACAGCTCCGTGCCGAAGAGGTTGCGTGGTCCGGTCTGCAGCCGGTGCAGAAGGCACCACGCCACGAACGTGAACAGCATCGGCTTCTCGAGCCGCAGCGCCACCGACGAATACGCCTCGCCGGACCGGTTCTGGTAGATGCGCAGAAGCCCCCAGCACTGCGCGACGAAGTGCCACACCGCCCAGTACAGGAGCGCCGTGTGCAGGAGCCGGTTCCCGGACACTGAGACCGGCCCGCCGAAGAACGGAACCTCCACGCTCCCGCGGCCGAGCATCACCAAAGACACGACGGCAGACGCGATGAGCAGCGGGACCACGGTGATCTTCAAGGGCCGGGTGCGCCACTCGCGGCGGTCCAGGTAGACGCGGGTCCAGGTGGAGACCAGGTGCGGCCCGTTGGAGACCACCGCCACCGCGCCGAGGATGTAGAAGGGCTTCACCCCCGCCACCGCCGCGGCCCACGCGAGCAGCACCGCGCCGCAGCTGGCGAAGAAGAAGAACCCATCGAACGAAGGCGAGACGATGAACCCCCGCGCGGCGGTGCGAACGACGGGAACAGGCGCGGGAGAGGACAGGGGCGCGGCGAGGCTGGTCAAACGAGGCTCCGGATGAATCGGCCGAAGCCGCAGGACATATCAGACGGATTCGCGGTGGGTGCAGGGGTGGGGTAGATACCGGCCCATGCTCGCTGCCTTCGCCCTCGCCGTGCTGGCGACGTCGCCCGCCTCGCCGGAGCCCTTGAAGCTCGCCGCGCCGGGGCTCACGACAGCCGACCTCGAGCCCGCCAAGGCGCAGTTCCTCAACGACTACTTCGCCGAGCAGATCAACCGGCGCAGCAACGGGCGCATCTCCATCGTCACCGAGTCGCAGGTGCGGGAGCTGCTCGGCGTGGAGCGGCAGCGGCAGCTGCTCGGCTGCTCGGACGACGCCACCGACTGCATGGTGGAGATCGCCGGCGCCCTGGACGTGCAGGGGCTGGTGCAGGGCAACGTGGCCCGCTTCGGCGACCGGTACGCGGTGATGGTGCGCGTGGTGGGCTTCCCCGACGGACAGACCCTGTGGAGCGGCTCCGAGAAGAACCTCGCCGAAGCGCAGCTCGTGGACTGGATGGCCCAGAGCGCCGGCGCCGTCGTCTCGAAGTTGGGGGCGGGCAGCGCCTCCAGCGCCTCCAGCGCCACCGCGTCGCGCCCTGCGGCCAACGCCAACCGCCCTCCCACGCCGCCTGCGCGTCGGACGGGCGCTGCGCGCGCGGACCCCCAGGACCCCGCGCTCAAGCACAACAGCCTCTATTTGAACCTGGTCTCGGTGGAGTACGCGCGCAGGCTCCGCGGCGGCAACTCCTGGCTCGGCGCGCGCGTCGGCGGCCAGCCGGCGGTGGGCGCCATCGGGCTCGGTGGGGTCGGGTCGGCCATGGTGACAGCCCGCTACACGCCGCTGCGTCCGGACACGAAGTGGACCTACAGCCTCGTGGCCGGCGCAGGGCTGGGCCTCGCCGCCGGGACCAACGGTGGCATCGGTGGCTTCGTGTGGACCGTGGGCGCAGACGCGGGTCACAAATACGTGCGCGTCACCGCCGAGCTGATGAGCGTGGCCAATAGGTTCCACCTGGTCCCGGGCATCTCCGCCGTCATCCCCTTCTGACGCCGCCACCATGGACGCCCGGCTCCTCCACGGCGACGCGCTCTACCGCGAGGTGGTGCTGGACAAGCTCGCCCACGCGCGCGAGTCGGTCCTCATCGCCACCGCCAACGTGAAGGCGATGTACGTGGACACAGGCGGCGACGGCACCTTCCGCCCCATCCTCGACCTGTTCGGCAAGCTCGCCGCGCGCGGCGTGGAGCTCCGCCTGCTGCACGCAGAGCTGCCGTCCCGCCCCTTCCGCGCCGCGTTCGACCGCAAGAAGAAGCTGGTCGCCGGCGGCCTGCAGCTCAAGCAGTGCCCGCGCGTGCACTTCAAGGCGGTGCTGGTGGATGGCGCGTGGGTGTACCTCGGCAGCGCGAATCTGACCGGCGCGGGACTGGGCGCAAAGGACCCCGACCGGCGCAACTTCGAGCTCGGCTTCGTCACCGAAGACTTCGACGTGGTGGACCGGACCACCGCGCTCTTCGAATCGGTGTGGAGCGGCGCCGAGTGCCGCACCTGCAAGCTGCGCTCAATCTGCCCGGACCCCATCGGCAAGCCGGCGCCGGCGAAGCGGAAGACGAAGGCAGGGCGGGAAGAGGGTGTTCGCCTCGGACGCGCGCGTCGGATTGCGCTCCCCGGTCGCTGAGGGCGCGCTACAAACGCAGCCCTTCATGTCCGACTCCAAAGTGGAAGCAGTCCTCCTGGACCTGGGGAACGTGCTCGCGTTCCACGACAACGCGCTTCTGTGCCGGAAGCTCGCGGACGCGGCGCAGACCCTGCCCGAGCCGTTGCACGCGGCGCTGCAGGGCCCCCTGGCGGAGCTCATCAACCGCGGAGACCTCGACGCCGAAGGCATCCGCGTGGAGGTCTCCCGCGCGCTCAATGCGAACCTGCCCATGGAGGAGTTCATCCCGCTCTTCTCCTCGCACTTCACCATCCACGACGCGGTGCTGCGGCGGGTCGAGCGTTTGTGTGAGCAGGTCCCGGTGGTGCTCCTCTCCAACACCAACGCGCTACACTGGAACTGGCTTCGGCCCAGGCTGCCGGTGCTCGAACGTTTCCGCGGCCACTGCCTCTCGCACGTGGAGCGGCTGGTGAAGCCGGAGCCCGCCATCTACCAGCGCGCCGCCGACATCGCCGGCGTCCCTCTGGAACGCTGCGTCTTCTTCGACGACATTCCCGCCTACGTGGACGCCGCCCGCGCGGTGGGGATGAAGGCCTTCGTCTTCACCGACGCCGCCGCGTTCGACCGGGATCTGACTGGCCTCGGGCTGTAGAGGGAAGAAGCGCACGCGGGGCCGAAAACTCGGCCCAGGACGCGTTTGGGCTCCAAGTCAGCAAGTTCTCCAGTCCCTACGGGGGTTTACGCCTGCTCCCAGAGGGCGTACAGTGCCGCGAGGATCCGGGCTACAGGCCACCACAGGGCTGTGGTCCGGGCGGAGGGACATTGAGCGCCGAGCACCCGGAAGCGCTCCTCAAGAGCGCGCTCGAGAAGATCGTGTACTTCGAGGCGCGCTCGGAGCAGCTCTACAATGACCTCGCAGCGGCGCGGTCGGACGTGGAGCGGGTGCAGCGCGAGCTCGCGGACGCGTCCCAGCGCGAGATTGAGCTCCGACGCACGGTGGCCGGTCTCGAGGTGGAGCTGTCCCGTTCTCACCGGGAGAAGGACGAGCTGGCCCGGATGAACGCGGCCTTGCGCGGCGAACGGGCGGCGCTCCTGGAGAAGCTCATCGAGGCCTCGCGCATTCACCGCTCCGACGCGCCCGGCTCCGACGACGAGCTGGATGCCCCGTTCGACCTCGCCGGCTTCATCGCCCAGCTCCGCAGCGAAGCCCAGGCGGCGCAGCGTCCCGCGCCCGGCGCGCCGTCGGTGCCCGCCATCCTCGCTGCAGCCAGCCCCGCCCCATCACTCGCACCTGCCCTCGCGCCGGTGGCAGGCGGCTCGCCTGCGCCTGCGCCCGCCTTCGCGGTGGCCACCTCCGGCGCCCGTCCTTCGTCCACCGCCGGCCACGCCGAGAGGCTGCGGGCAGAGGGGCGGCTCCGGGTGACGGAGGAGGAGCTCGGCCGGTTGGCCGCGGGCGCGAGCTTCACCGGGCGCGTGGAGGAGACGGTCTTCGGGTTTTCGGTGCGCGAATTGTCCGCGCCGGACGCGGCGGCCAGAGTCCGCGCCGCGGATCGCCTCCGTGCCCTGGGTCAGGCCGCGGCGGCGCCGGCGCTGGCCACCGCGCTTCACGCGGAACGTGAGCCCAACGTCCTGGTCGCGCTGCTTCACGCCTTCTCGGAGGTTGCCTCCACCGAAGGGGTGCCCGTCATTCTGCCGCTGCTGGGCGCGCCGCACGCAGACGTCCGCCTCGCCTCGCTGAAGACGCTGCTCACCCTGGATCCCACCCAGGCAGGTCCCCACCTGACCGCGGCCATGAAGGACCCGGACCGCGCGGTGCGAAGGCGGGCGTCGCTGTTGGCGCTGGGCCTGACCGGGGAGGGCGCGGTCGGCCTCGGTGAGCAGGCGGTGCGGGATGGGGACGCGGAGGTGCGCAGCCTTGGGGCGCTGGTGCTGGGCGCAGGCGGCGGAGACCGCGCGCGGACCTTGCTGCTTGAGGCCCTGCGCGACCCGGAGAAGAAGGTCCGCCGCGCCGCCGCACAGAGCCTCTCGCGGATCCTGGGGGAAGACGTCTCCGCGGTCGTGGACCTGGACGACGCGCAGCGAAGGCGCGAGGTCCGCAGGCTCTCCTCCCTGCCGGCTCGTCCGGTGATTGGGACGGCGCGCGCGAGCGTGGTGGTGCCTGTCGGGAAGCCCGAGCCCGCCGCGCCGGTTGCCCCGCCGAGGTCGTTGGAGCCTCTGTGCGCGAAGGTGACGGAGGAGCTGCGCATCGCCCTGCGTGGCCGCAGCGAGGCGGAGTTGATGAGGCTGTGTGCGGCGGCGGAGGAGGACGTGCAGGAGGCCTGCGCGCTGCTCATCTCGCGTGGACATGCGGTCCGGCGCGGGACGAAGGTGTTTGCCGCCTAGGCGGCTGCGGTTGGAAGGAGCGGTCATGGAGATGCCCAGCTACAGCGCCAGGCGGGTCAGCGAACTGCTGGGAATCCCTGCGCGCGCGCTGCAGAAGACCCTCCCCAAAGACCTCTACACCGCGTCCGAGGTGTGGGAGCTGCGCGGGAAGCTGCAGAAATACCCGCCCGCCATCGGCAACCGGAAGCAGCTCTTCCTGAACTTCAAGGGCGGCACCGGCAAGACCTCCCTCTCCACCTCCTATGCCTACCGGATGGCGGAGATGGGCTACGGGGTCCTGCTGGTGGACCTGGACTCGCAGGGCCACGCCACCAAGTGCCTCGGCTACGAAGGCGAGGAGTTCCCGAAGACGCTGCTCGACGTGCTGGTGCGCAAGACGCCCCTGTCGGAGGTCATCAGCCACACGCCGCTGCCGAACCTCGACTTCGTCCCGTCCAACCTGACCATGAGCACGGTGGACCTCTCGCTGATGCCCATGGCGGGGCGCGAGTTCAAGCTGCGCAACGCGCTCAAGGAGGTCGAGTCCCGGTACGACCTCGTCGTCTTCGACGCGCCCCCGTCCTTCGGCCTGCTCAACCTGAACGCGCTGATGGCGGCGGACGACCTGTTCGTGCCGGTGCTGGCGGACTTCCTCTCCTTCCACGGCCTGAAGCTGCTCTTCGAGACGGTGCAGAGCCTGGAGGAGGACCTCGGGCACATGCTCGAGCACGTCTTCATCGTCATCAACTCGTACAACGCGACCTTCAAGCTGGCGAAGGAGGCGGTGGGCGCCTTGCGCGAGCACTACACCGACTACCTGTTGCCCACGCTGGTGCGGCAGTGCA
>CAZQVZ010000117.1:0-14703 GCA_964596895.1 uncultured Myxococcaceae bacterium | reverse complement strand
CCTTCTCGAGCAGGGTCACGTTCGCCCGGACCATGGCGATGGACTCGTTCATCTTGGGGACCTGATCATTCATGTCCCGGATGTTCTGCTCGAGGATCAGCTCCGGATCTTCAATGGAGCTGACGAAGAAGCCGGCGAAGCTGCGCATGGCGCGCTTGAACCTGTTCCACATGGTCTGGACGTCCTCCAGGGTGCTGTCAGGTGGGCGAGCCTAACCCACATGCCGCGCTGTGTCGTGTGCATCCGGGGGTACGACGGCCCACCGGGTTCCATTGCGTCTGCCGCCGAAGGATAGACTCACCCCACTGCGTCTGCGATCCGCCGGGCATGGTGCTTCGCCTTCGCCAACACGGTTGATTCGTTCAGGGTGGTCAAGGCCCGGTTCCTGAGGACCACCCGTCCGTCGATGATCACGTCCCGCACGTCGCGCGCCTGCGCCGAATAGACCACCTGGCTGGGCAGATCTTCGGCCGAGGGCCCCGCGTGTACGCCGCGCAGATCCAGGATCTGCAGGTCCGCCCGCCTCCCCACCTCCACGCTGCCCAGCTCCTCCTCCATGCCGAGAGCGCGGGCGCCGCCCCGCGTGGCCAGGTCCAGGACCTGCTGCCCGGTCATCGCCAGGGGGCCGCAGCGCGGCTTGTGGATGAGCCCCGCCAGCCGCATCTCCACGAACATGTCGAGGTTGTTGTTGCAGGGCGCGCCGTCTGCGCCCAGCGCCAGCGTCACGCCGTCCGCGAGCAGCTCCGGGATCTTCGCCACCCCGGAGGCCAGCTTGAGGTTGGACCCCGGGCAGTGACAGACCACGGTGCCGGTCTCCTTGAGGATCCGCTGCTCCTTCGCCGTCACCCACACGCAGTGCGCGAAGGTCACGTGAGGCCCGCTCATCCCCAGCCGGTGCAGGTACTCCACGTTGTCGAAGCCCGTGCGCTGGCGGACGAGGTCACACTCGGTGGGGTTTTCGCTGGCGTGGGTGTGGATGCGGACGCCGAGCGCGCGCGCCTTCTTTGCCACCTCCTCGAGGAGCGCCTCGGTGCAGGAGAGGACGAAGCGCGGCGCGAACGCATACTGCAGCCGCCCGTTTTCGGCGCCGTGCCAGCGCTTGATGAGGTGCAGGCTCTCCGCGAGCGAGTCCGCGGTGGTCTCCCGGAGGTTGGCCGGCACGCCCTGGCCGGCGTCCATCATCGCCTTGCCGCCGGTGAGCCGGAACCCGGCGTCCCGCGCGGATTCGAAGATGGCGTCGGTGTGGCGGACGGTGCCCATGTCCAGGGCCCCGGTGGCGCCCGACCGGATGAGCTCCGCCCAGGTGAGGTCCGCTGAGGCCCGCAGGCTCTCCTTCGTGTGCGCGGCCTCCATGGGCCAGATGCGCTCGCGCAGCCAGTCCAGAAGCTCCATCCCGTCCGCGCGGTTCCGGAAGAGGGTCTGGCAGGCGTGGATGTGACCGTGGATGAAGCCGGGGAGCACCACGCACCCGGACGCATCGAGGATCTGGCGCATCCCCCTGGGCGGCCGGACCCCCTTGCCGACCCTGGCGATGCGGCCGTCCTCCACCAGCACGTCTGCGTTCTGAAGGATGTCTCGCGCGCCGTTCTGGGTGAGGACGGTGGCGTTCTGGATGAGAAGGTTCAAAGCCATCCGTTCCTACAGGAAGTCGCGGTTGAACGCGTGGGGCAAAAGCTCCGCCAGCGTGTACCGGGCCTCCTGGCCGCCCGGGCTGCGGCTTCTGACCGGGGTGGAGGGGTCGCAGAACTCGGCGAGCACCTGCCGGCAGGTCCCGCAGGGCGGACAGGGCGCTTCGCTGTTGGCCACCACCGCCACCGCCAGGAACTTCTGCGTGCCTTCGCCCACGCCCTTGCCAATGGCGTTGCGCTCCGCGCACACGGACAGGCCGTAGGAGGAGTTCTCCACGTTGCAGCCGGAGAAGATCCGCCCGTCGTCCGCGAGCAGGGCCGCGCCCACCGGAAACCGCGAGTACGGCGCGTACGCCCGCGCCTGCGCCTTCTGCGCGTGTTCGAAGAGCTCGTCCCAGGGAACGTCGTTGGCCATTTGCAGTCGCCTCTCCCAGCGCGTGAGTTGACGACAGCCGGCCGTCCTCCGCCACTTTGATGGCACTCTTCGGCGCATGAACGGACAGAGCCTGTCCCAGCAGACCTTCGTGGTGACCGGCGCGAACTCCGGCATCGGCCGGGCCATGGCCGCACGACTGGGCGCGCAGGGCGCGACGGTGTTGATGGTCTGTCGCAACCGCCAGAAGGCGGAGGAGGCGCAGGCGGCGCTCCGGCGGGAGGCCCCGCGAGGCCGCTTCGAGCTCGTCCTGTGCGACCTCGCCGAGCTCTCGGGGGTGCGGCGCGCGGCGGAGGAGTTGTTGCGCCTGGCCCCGCGGCTGGACGGACTGGTCAACAACGCCGGGCTCTACCTGCCGCGCCGGCACCTCACCTCCGAAGGCCTGGAGACGATGTTCGCGGTGAACCACCTCGCCCCCTTCCTGCTCACGCACCTGCTCGGGGAGGCGCTGGCGTCCGCGCAGGGCGGGCGGGTGGTCACCGTCACCTCCTTCGGGCACAGGCTCGGTCACGTGAACTTCGAGAACCTGCAGGCCGAGCGGTCGTTCCTGGGGCTGCGGCAGTACTGCAACACCAAGCTGTACAACGTGCTCTTCACCCGCGAGCTGGCGCGCAGGTGGACGGCGCGGGGGGTGGTGGCGCACAGCTTCAGCCCCGGCGCGGTGGCCACCGGCTTCGCCTTCGACGAGAAGAGCCTGTTCTCGGTGGGGGTGGCGCTCTCCCGGCCGTTCCAGAGGTCGCCGGCGAGGGCGGCGCGGCTCGGCACCTACCTGTGCACGAGCGACGACGCCCTGCGCAGCAGCGGCGACTACTGGTCCGGCAGGTCGCGGACGAAGCCTTCACGCGAGGCGCGGCGGGACGAAGTGGCCCTGCGGCTGTGGGACGTGAGCGCGAAGCTCTGCGGCCTGCCGTAGCGGGCCGGGTGCGCTTCGGCAGCGCGGGAGAGGTCCCCGGCCGCCGTGAGGTCCGTCAGGGCAGCGGCTGGGCGCCCGAGGCGATGAGGTCATCCAGATACTTCGCCACCGCCAACTCGCTCTGCACGTCGAGGTCGGTGAAGCGGACGTGGAAGCTGATGCTCTTGCCGCCATCCGACAGGCGGATGATCTCGCCTCGGGCGCGGACCTCTTTGGGGATGCCGGGCAGGCGGAAGCGGACCTCCACTTCGGTCCCGTGCGGTGGCGTCTTGCCCTGCCAGTGGATGCCGCCCAGGGACAGGTCGCCTTCGCGCTCCTCCCACAACGCGTCCTCTTCGTTCGCGTCGCGGACGAGGAACGTCATGGGATAGCGGGGCGAGTCCCGGCGGTCCTCACGGCGGCGCTCATCCTTCCGGCTGATGGGCTCAGGAGGGGTGTTCGGGTTGCTGCGGCGGTCGGTGGCGCGGCGTTCAGCCATGGCGCGGGGACTATACCTTCGTCATCGCCGGGAGGAACTCCGCGAGCAGCCGCGCGAAGACGTCCTTCACGCGGTTCGCGGTCTCGGCCACCTCTTCGTGCGACAGGGGCTGGTGCCCGATGCCCGCGGCGAGGTTGGTGATGCAGCTGATGCCTGCCACCGGGACGCCCATGTGCGAAGCGGCGGTCACCTCCGGCACCGTGCTCATCCCCACCGCGTCCGCGCCCAGGGTCCGCAGCATGCGGATCTCCGCCGGCGTCTCGTACGAGGGCCCGGAGACGATGGCGTAGACGCCCTGGCGCAGGGTCACCCCCTGCCGCCTGGCGATGTCGAGCAGCAGCGCCCGGAGCTTCGGCGCGTAGGCCGCGGACATGTCCGGGAAACGCGGCCCGAGCCGGTCGTCGTTGTGGCCGGTGAGCGCGTTCCACCCGGCGAGGTTGATGTGGTCGGTGATGGCCATCAGGTCACCGGGCGCAAGCTCGTTGTGGATGCCGCCCGCGGCGTTGGTCACCACCAGGCCCCGGATGCCCAGCGAGCAGAGGACGCGCGCCGGGTAGATGACCTGCGCCGGCGTGAACCCTTCGTAGAAGTGGACGCGGCCCTGCATGGCCACCACGTCCACCCCACCGACGCGCCCCAGCACCAGCCGGCCTGCGTGCCCGGGGACCGAGGACGTGGGGAAGTGGGGCAGGTCCGAGTAGGGGATGACGACCTTGTCCTCGAAGCCGTCGGCGAAGCCGCCGAGCCCGCTGCCGAGGATGATGCCCACCTGGGGCTTCAGGTTGGGCGCGCGCTTCTGGATGGCCTCGCGGGTCTGCTCGAGCTGTTCGTACACGGACATGGGACGCGGCAGCATACGCGCCCCTGCCCGCGGCTCACGGATTTTGCCGCGCGCTCACCAGCCGCCGCTCGAGCCGCGTCCGGAAGAGGACCCGCCGCCGAAGCCGCCGCTCGAGCTGCCGCTGCTGCTGCGGGACCGGGTGATGCGCGGCGTGGTCTTCTGGTACTTGCGGATGTGGCTGCAGTGGCCGCAGGTCTCGGTGATCTCCACCAGCCCGCTGCTGTACTCGGTGGCGGCGCGCAGGGTCAGCGACTGCGACGAAGCGGTCTGGTAGCCGCACTTCGCGCAGGATCTGCGGCCGGAGAGGAACCGGCCGTAGCGCAAGACCTGGGCGTCACCGCACGGGTCGCACCACCAGACGTCGTAGTCCACCGACTTGAAGCGCTCTTCGGCCCGCTCGCCGTCTGACAGGTGGGCGTCGTCCTCGTCTTCGCCCAGCCGCACCCGCATCTGGCCGCAGGCCCGGCACTTGCGCGGCCGACGGCGAAGGTACTGGTGCCCGCCGACGCCGCCGGCGAGCCCCACCGCCGACAGCAGCACCACCCACCAGGGAAAGTCGTCGCGAGAGGTGAGCAGGAAGAGCCCCAGGTTGCGCGGCCTCCCGCCTGGACCTGCGCCGCCGCCGTGGGCAGTGGGTCCACCCCGCAGGTGCGCCGCGAGGGAGTCCACCGCGGCCTGGACCGCCACGTCCGGCTGGCCTCGCTTCATGTGCGCTGTCACGTCCTGGGTCAGGATCCGGTCCGTCACCGCCACCGAGGCCTGGGAGTCGACTCCGCTGCCGAGGATAATCTCCGCCTTGCGATCCCCCAGCGCGATGAAGAGCAGGACGCCGTCGTTCCGGCCGGCGTTCCCAACGCCCCAGGCATTGAAGAGCGCCGTGGCATAGGCCCGATGCGACCTCGCGCCGCTGGTGTGCACCACCGCCACGCCTATCTGCCCGACCCCTTCTGCGTCCACCCGGTCAGCGACGGCGTTGACCCGCGCCACGGTGGAGGGGCGGAGCGTCCCGGTGAGATCCGTCACCCAGCCTGCCGCGGGGAGAGGGACTTCGTGTGGCGCCTGGGCACCGGCGCTTGCCGCGATGCAGCACGCTGCGAGGAGCAGGAGTCGACGCATGCGCAGAATCATGCCTCCGGTCAGCGGCCCTTTGGTAGGAGGCCCCCCCATGTCCTTTGATGCGCTCATCGATGGCTATCAGCGGTTCCGCGCCGGCGCGTACCTGATGCAGAAGCGGCGGTGGGACGCGCTCGCGAAAGGGCAGTCCCCTGCGGTGATGCTCATCAGCTGCTGCGACAGCCGCGTGGATCCCTCCACCATCTTCGACACCGTCCCCGGCCAGCTCTTCGTCCTGCGCAACGTGGCCAACCTGGTGCCGCCCTACGCGTCCGCGCGCGGTCCGTTGGGGACCTCGTCCGCCATCGAGTATGCGGTGACGGAGCTCGAGGTCCGGCACCTGGTGGTGATGGGACACGGAATGTGCGGCGGCATCGCGGCGTCCCTGGCGAACAGGGACCTGGGCGCGCCCGGGCGCTCCTTCATTGATGAGTGGATCTCCCTGTTGGACGGCGCGCGGGCGAAGGTGCAGGAGCAGGCGGCGAAGGAGCCAGGCCTGAACCTGCAGCACGCGCTGGAATTGGAGGGCATCCGCACCAGCCTCGCGAACCTGCGAACCTTCCCCTTCGTCCGGGAGGCCGAGGAGGCCGGGCGGGTGAAGCTGCACGGGGCCTTCTTCGCCATCGCCGACGGCGAATTGCACGTGATGGACCCTGACAGTGGGCAGTTCGCACCCGCGAACTGAGGCCCCGGTCTGGCGCAGGGCCCCGCCGTCGCGCTAAGCCTTCCGGCCTATGCGCACACCTGCCCTCGCCTTCGTCGCCGCGCTGTTCGTTGCCTTCGGCCTCACTGCCTGTCCGGCGGATCCGGTGGACGAGCCGTGCGGACCCGACAACTGCAATGGCTGCTGCAGCCTGGAGGGCGCCTGCCTCGCCGGTGACAGCACCGTGGACTGCGGCGCCGGTGGCGAGGCCTGCGCGGTCTGCATCGCCCACCAGGCCTGTGTGAGCGGTGGCTGCGAGTTGGTCTTGAACGACGGCGGCCTGGACCCGGACGGCGGCACCGACCCCGATGGGGGCACCGAACCGGACGGCGGAACGGACCTGGATGCCGGCACCGACCCAGACGGCGGGATGGAACCTGACGGCGGCACCCAGCCGGACGGGGGCGTTCCGACGGGCGCCATCGATGCCCAGGAGAACACCTGGACCTGGGTGGAGTTCCCCGACGCGGTGTGTGGGAACGGCGCGGCGACGGGCATTGGCGTGAACCTCACCTCCGCCAGCGAAGACGTCTTCATCTACATGCAGGGCGGCGGCGCCTGCTGGGACGCGCTGACGTGCTTCCTCCTCAAGACCGCATCCAATCTGGACACCGGCTATGGCCAGAGCCAGTTCAACGGCGCGGCCGAGCGGAACATGTTCGCCGTGAATCGCTCGCAGGCGGAGAACCCGTTCCGCGACATGAGCTACGTCTTCATCCCCTACTGCACCGGGGACGTGCACGCGGGGGACGCGGTGCAGACCTACGGGTCGAATCCCCCGGTTCACCACAAGGGCGGCAAGAACGTGGAGGCGTTCCTCCAGCGGCTGGTGCCCACCTTCCCCAACGCGCAGCGGGTCTTCCTCTCCGGCAGCAGCGCCGGAGGCTTCGGCGCCTTGCTCAACTACGAGCAGGTGGCCGCCGCCTTCCCGAACGCGGAGGTCCACGTGCTCGCGGACTCGGCGCAGATGATCACCCCTGCCTCGGACCGGCTCAGCCAGTGGCTGGCGGCCTGGAACTTCACCATCCCCGCGGCCTGCTCCAACTGCACGACCGACTTCACGCTCTACCCGCAGTACCTCCACACCACGTACCCGAACCGGCGCTTCGCCCTCACCGCGTACGACCAGGACAGCGTCCTCCGGAACTTCTTCGGGTTCACCGCCCAGGACTACCAGTCGAACCAGTGGGCGCTGCTCACCCAGCGCTATGACCCATACGCCAACGCGGCGTACTTCGCGCTCACCGGGAGCGCCCACACCATGCTCGGAGAGCTCGGCACGCTCGCGGCGCCGGACGGCACCGCCCTGCGCAGCTGGGTGCAGCAGCTCGTGGACGGCGACCCCACCTGGGATGACGTGGCGCCGTAGCCCTGTGGGCTACTCCAGCCGCTCGTGGATGAGCGGGCGCGCAGCGGGCGCCGCACGGCCGAAACGGTAGGCGGCCAGAAGCCGCCTGCGGATGTCGGGCAGCTTCGCCTCGTCGTCGTAGCGGACGCGCACCAGCACGTCGCCCGCCTTCACCTTCGCGCCCACCTTCTGCTCGAGCAGGAAGCCGACGCCCGGGGCGATGACGCTGTCCACCCGCTCACGGCCGGCGCCCAGCGCCACACCCGCCAGGCCCACCGCCTCGCTGTCGATGCCGGTGACGAACCCGTCTTCGGGCGCGGTGACGGTGGCCTCGTGCTTCGCCTGCGGGAGCTTCGAGAAGTCACGCACCGCGTCCGGGTCCCCGCCCTGCGCCTTCACGATCTCGCAGAGCTTCTCCAGGGCGGCGCCGGAGTCGATGGCGGCCTGCAGCTTCCCCCGCGCCTCGTTCGTGTCCTTCGCCACCTTGCCCAGGACCAGCATCTCGGCGGTGAGCGCCAGGGTGACCTCGGTGTAGTCGGCCGGGGCCTTGCCCTGCAGCATCTCCACCGCCTCCACCACCTCCAGCGCGTTGCCCACGGCGCGGCCGAGCGGCTGGTCCATGTCGGTGAGCAGGGCCACCACCTTGCGGTCCATCTGCGCGCCGATGTCGATCATGGTCCGCGCGAGCTTGCGCGCGTCCTCCGGCGTCTTCATGAATGCGCCCGAGCCCACCTTCACGTCCAGCACCAGCGCGTCGATGCCCTCCGCGAGCTTCTTGCTCATGATGGAGGACGCGATGAGCGGCAGGCAGTCCACCGTCGCCGTCACGTCCCGCAGCGCGTAGAGCTTCTTGTCCGCCGGCGCCAGGGTGGCCGTCTGGCCAATCAGGCAGGCGCGCACGTCCCGCACCAGCCGCCGGTAGTCCGCCACCCCCAGGTCCACGCGGAACCCGGGGATGGACTCCAGCTTGTCCAGCGTCCCGCCGGTGTGGCCGAGCCCGCGGCCGGAGATCATCGGCACCGGGACGCCGCACGCCGCCGCCAGGGGCGCCAGGGACAGCGAGACCTTGTCGCCGACGCCGCCGGTGGAGTGCTTGTCCACCTTCAGGCCCGGGATGTCGGAGAGGTCCAGGACCTCACCGGACTCGAGCATGGCGCGCGTCCAGGCGCCCAGCTCCTCCGCGTCCAGGCCGCGGAAGAAGATGGCCATCAGCATCGCGGACATCTGGTAGTCCGGCACCGAGCCGTGGGTGTACGCGTCGAGGAACGCGCGGATTTCGGAAGTGGGCAGCTTCTGGCCCTGCCGCTTGGCCTTGATGAGCTCGTAGGGCGTCACCCGGAGGGGGATAGCAGGAAGCCGCGTACTCGTCGCGTTCCTGCCGCTGCGCCTGATAGAAGGCGCGCATGCTGCACCGACAGCTCCCCGTCCTCTTCGCGTTCGCAGCCGTCCTCGCCGTCGCCTCTCCCGCCTGCAAGAAGCGCGAGGACAAGGGCGCCGCCGCCTCCGGGGCCAGCGCGAAGGGCGCGAAGAAGGTGGGCCTGGTGACGGATGTGGGCGGCCGCGGGGACCACTCCTTCAATGACTCGGCGCTTCGGGGGCTGGAGTTGTGGGCCGCGGGCCGCAAGCACCTGGGCGGCCGCTATGTGGACGCGAGCCCCGACGACATCCGGGCGACCCTGGCGAAGGACCTTCAGGAGCGCACCCCGCCCATCGAGCCTGTGGGCATCGAACCGGTGGTGCTGCAGAGCCGCGCCCAGGAGGACTACGAGCCCAACCTCCAGCTGCTCGCGGACCAGGAGGCAGCGCTGATCATCGGCGTGGGGTTCATGCTGGAGAACGCCATCGAGGCGGCGGCGAAGCGAAACCCCGACTCGAAGTTCCTGCTCATCGACAGCCCGCTGATTGACGCCCAGGGCAAGGCCTACGCCCTGCCCAACGTGAAGACGGTCATCTTCCGCGAAGAGGAGGGCAGCTTCCTGGTGGGCGCGCTCGCAGCGCTGGTGAGCGAAACCGGCAAGGTGGGCTTCGTAGGCGGCATGGAGATCCCCCTCATCCGCAAGTTCCACGCGGGGTTCCGGGCCGGCGTGGGCCAGGTGCGGCCGGACGCGCAGGTCCTCGCGGGCTACACCGGCAGCTTCGACAACGTGGCCGCCGGCAAGCAGGTGGCGCAGGACCTCCTGGCGAAGGGCGCGGACGTCCTCTTCCACGCCGCCGGCGCAGACGGGCTGGGCGCCATCCAGGCGGTGAAGGAGGCGCGCGCCTCGGGCAAGACGGTCTACGCCATCGGGGTGGACTCGGATCAGTCGCACCTCGCGCCGGACGCGGTGCTCACCTCCATGGTCAAGCGGGTGGATCTCGCCGTCTATGAGAGCGCCCGGGAGCTCTCGGAGGGGCGCTTTGCCGCAGGAGATGCCTCGTGGGGGCTGCGCGAAGGCGGCGTGGCCTTCGCCGAGGTCCGCGTGGACTTCGAAGGGAAGGCCGAGGCGCTCGAGCGACTCGAGGCCCTGCGCGCGGACATCATCGAGGGGCGGCTGCAGGTGCCCGCCACCGCGAACTGATCTCCCTGCGCCACATCAGCCGGCGCTTCGGTCAGACCCAGGCGCTGGATGACGTGTCGCTCGACATTCATCCGGGCGAGCTTCTGGCCATCGTCGGTGAGAACGGCGCAGGAAAGTCGTCGCTGATGAACGTGCTGTACGGGCTGTATCCGCCGGACGCCGGCGAGGTGCAGGTGCGTGGGCAGAAGGTTCGACTGCGCGGTCCGGGGGACGCCATCCGCCTGGGCGTGGGCATGGTGCACCAGCACTTCATGTTGGTGCCGCCCCTGACGGTGGCGGAGAACGTGGTGCTGGGGCGAGAGCCCACCCGCCGGGGGCTACTGGACCTCGCCGCGGCGGCCGCGCAGGTGGAGGCGACCTGCCAGAGGTTCGGCTTCAAGCTGGATCCCCGCGCGCGGGTGGAGGACCTCTCCGTGGGGTCCCAGCAGAAGGTGGAGATCGTCAAGGCGCTGCACCGGGGCGCGGAGGTCCTGGTGTTGGACGAGCCCACCGCGGTGCTCACCCCGCAGGAGGCCGCGGAGCTCTATGGGGTGGCGCGGCAGCTCGTGGCGGGGGGCCGCACGGTGGTCCTCATCAGCCACAAGCTGCGCGAAGTGCTGGCGGTGGCAGACCGCGTCGCGGTGATGCGCCGCGGGAAGAAGGTGGCGGAGGTCTCGCCGGCGCAGTCGTCGCCAGAGGCGCTGGCCTCCCTGATGGTGGGGACCGCAGTCCCCGCAGCTGCTGCGCCACCGTGCGCCTCGGAAGAGGGACCGCGCGCAGAAGGCACCACGCCGCGGAAGACCCGGGCGCACGGCCCCCCCCTCCTGACCGTGGAGCGGCTCGGTGCGCAGCGCGCGGACGGGAGCTGGGCCCTGCGCGAGGTCTCCTTGCGCCTGAGGCCCGGGGAGGTCGTCGGCGTCGCCGGCGTGGACGGCAACGGCCAGCGGGAGCTCGCCGAAGTGCTGACAGGTCTGCGGAAGGCGACGGGCTCGGTGAAGCTGGGAGACGAAGAGGTGCTGGGGCTGCCACCGGGTGCGTTGCGCGCGCGCGGCGTGGGGCATGTGCCCGAAGACCGCCTTCTGCGCGCCGTCGTCGGCGCGATGAGCGTGGAGGAGAACGCAGCGCTGGGCCGTCACCGCGCGCCGCCTTTTGCGAAGGGGCCGCTCATCGACTTCGCGAAGCGCCGCGCGCACGTGTGCCGGCTGCTCGAAGATTACGACGTCCGGCCGCCGGACCCGCTCTTGCGCTTCGCCGCGCTCTCCGGCGGCAACCAGCAGAAGGTGGTGCTCGCGCGGGAGCTCGACGCCGGGCCGAAGCTCCTGGTGGTGGTGCAGCCCACGCGCGGCCTGGACGTCGCTGCGGTGCACGCCGTTCATGCGCGGCTTCTGGCGCAGCGGGACCGGGGCGCCGCGGTGCTGCTCATCTCACTGGATCTGGAGGAGGTGCTCTCGCTGTCGGACCGCGCCTACGTGATGTTCGAAGGGCGCATCACCGGGGAAGTCCCCCGGGTGGACTTCGACGAGCAGCGCATGGGCAGGCTGATGCTGGGGGCGCAGGATGCCTGAGCGGCGCCTTCCAGAGGGGCGGGGTCAGAGGCTTCGCGCGGCCCTGTGGGGCGCCCTGCCGTCTGTGCTCTCCATTGCCCTGTCCCTGGGGGTCTGCTTCGTCGCCATCGCGGTGACGCGCGGGGACGTGGGCGTGGCGTGGGACGCGTATGTGCAGATGTTCTACGGCGGCCTCGGGGACTGGCCGCGCTTCTTCGACACCGGCAACTGGTCGCAGCTCGTCCGTCCCTGGGGCGAATCCACCACCCGCGCTGCCCTGCTCGGCCTGACGGGCCTGGGCGTGGCGGTGGGGTTCTCGGTGGGGATGTTCAACATTGGCGCGCAGGGGCAGATGGTGGTCGGCGCGCTGCTGGCGGCGGTGCTGGGCGCCCAGGTGGCCCTGCCATATGGCCTGCACCCTGTGGCGTGCCTGCTGCTGGCGGCGGTGGGCGGCGGGCTCTACGCGCTCATCCCCGCGGTGCTCAAGCTCCGGCGCGGCGTCCACGAGGTCATCTCCACCATCATGTTGAACTGGGTGGCCATCTCCCTCGTCGAGAACTGGCTGGTGGTGGGCCCGCTGCGGGCGCGCGCCGAAGGCACCCTCTCCATCAGCGGCACCGACCAGATCCACGCCACCGCGCAGCTCCCCCGGCTTTTGGGTGACCTCTCCCGGCTGCACGCGGGCTTCCTGCTCACCGTGCTCTGCGCCGTCGCCCTCTGGCTGTGGCTTGGGCGCTCGCGCTCGGGGTTCGAGACGCGCGCGGTGGGCCTGGGCCCCGAGGCCGCCCGCACCTCGGGCATTCCCGTGCACAGGCGCATCTACGAGGCCATGTTCATCTCCGGCGCGCTGGCGGGCATGGCCGGCGGCGTGCTGGTCCTGGGGACGGAGTACAAGTTCCCCGCCACCTTCGGCGGCGCCTATGGGTTTGATGGGATCGCCATCGCGCTGATTGGCCAGAACCACCCGCTGGGGGTGCTCGGCGCGGCGCTGCTCTTCGGCGGCCTGCGCGCGGGCGGCACCCGGATGCAATTGCTCGGCGTGCACAAGAGCTTCCCGGAGCTCATCCAGGGGCTGGCGCTGCTCTTCGTGGCAGGAAGGCTCGTCTGGGAGCACGTCCTGCGGAGGCGGGCGCAGCGGAGGCCGGCGCCGCAGGTGGAGGTGCCGCGTGCTTGAGCTCGCCTCCGTGTTCGACGCGCTGCTCTTCTCCACGCTCGCGTTCGCGCCGGCGCTGGTGTTCGCGGCGCTGGGCGCGGTGCTCTCGGAGCGCGCAGGCGTGGTCAACGTGGGCATCGAGGGGATGATGCGGGTGGGCGCGTTCTTCGCCGCCGTGGCCGCGCTGACGGTGCCCACGGAGCTCGCGCTCTTCGCCGGGATGGGCGCCGGCGCGGCGCTGGCAGGCGTGCACGCCTGGCTCTCCATCCGCTGGCGCAGCGACCAGGTGGTGTCGGGGATGGCGCTGAACCTGGTGGCCCTGGCCGGCATCACCTTCCTGCTCGAATCGCTGTACGGACCGTCCAGCTCCCCGTCCATCCAGCAGCTGGGACGGGTGACGCTGGGGCCGCTGTCGGAGGTGCCGCTTCTGCGCGGGCTCTCCGGGCACACCTGGCTCACGTGGCTCTGCATCGCCCTGGCCGTGGCCTTCCATGTGCTGCTGTGGCGGACGCCTCTGGGGCTGCGCATCCGCGCGGTCGGAGAGAAGCCTGCGGCCGCGGCGACCCTGGGGGTGCACGTCTTCCGGCTGCGCTACCTGTGCGTGGTGGGCTCCGGCGCGCTCGCAGGGCTGGGCGGCGCGGCGCTGTCCACTGCGACGCTGGACCGCTTCGAGCACAACATGCCCGCGGGCCTGGGCTTCATGGCGGTGGCGGCCATGGTGTTCGGCCGGTGGACGCCGCTCGGCGCGTTCGGCGCCGCGGTGTTCTTCGCGTTCGGCAACGCCCTGCGCATCGGCCTGTCCTCCAGCGCGCCAGCCTTGCTGGACTACGTGCCGCAGGGGGTGCTGCTCGCCCTGCCCTACCTGCTGACGCTGGGGGTGTTGTCCCTGCAGGGCAAGCGCGGACACGCGCCGGCAGCGCTGGGCACGCCCTGGCAGCCGGACGTGCGCTGACGCGAGCGGCTGCGAAAGCTCAGCGCGCGGCGCGGCGGGCGGCCGTGGTCGCCTTGCGCGGCGAAGGGGTGAGGAAGTCCGAGATGCGGCTGTCCGCCTTGCGGAGCCTGCGCGACAGGAGGCGGCAGATGTTCTGCAGGACGATGACGTAGGCGTAGTTGTCCTCCTGGAACAGCTTCCACAGATCCAGGTTGGTGAGCGACCACACCGTCGCCTTCCGCGTCACCACCACGGTGGCGGAGCGCGGCTCCATCTCCACCAGCGCCATCTCCCCGAAGCACTCGCCGGGCCCGAGCCGGACGATGGGGATCGGGGTGCCGTCCTTGTTGGCGCGGCGGACCTCGACCTCGCCGTCCTCGAGCACGAACATGGTGCGGCCGAGCTCGCCCTCGTTGAAGACCACCGCACCGCGCGGCAGGGACTGCTTCTTGAGGACGCGCATCACGCTGTCCAACGAGCGCCCCTCGAGCCCGCTGAAGACGTCCTGCTTCCGAAAGAAAGTGCGCAGTGCGCGGTTCCCGCTGGTGGCCATGGGCGCGGAACATAGCAAAGCGGCGTGGTTGCGAAGATGATTGGCGGACCATGAACGCACGCACAGCAATCATCGTCGCAGTAGCCGGGCTTTTCGCCGGCTGCGTGAGCCAGGGGACCTACGACACGCTGGTGGCCGAACACGACGCCACGCGCAACGAGCTGGAGGCGAAGAACGCGCGCCTCTCGGAGGAGGAGCGCAAGGCCGCGGAGCAGCAGCGCAAGCTCGAGCAGGCGGCGCGCACCGAACAGGAGTTGCGCGAAGCCATCACCGAAGAGCAGCGCCGCGCCTCCGAGCTGGGCGCCCGGGTGTCGAAGCTGGAGAAGGAGCTGGCCACGATGCTCAAGGACCGCACCTCCATGGAGGCCTCGGTGGCGGACATGAGCGCCGCGCTGGCGGAGCTGCAGAAGCGCAAGGACCAGGCGGAGGCGCGCATCGCCGAGTACCGCTCCTTGTTGTCCAAGTTCCGCTCGCTCATCGACGCCGGGAAGCTGTCGGTGAAGATCGTCGAAGGGCGGATGGTGGTGG
>CAZQVZ010000116.1:0-14721 GCA_964596895.1 uncultured Myxococcaceae bacterium | reverse complement strand
AGTCCTCGTCCTTCACCCGCATCACCAGGCCGTCCACCGCCACGCCGGCGTTGTTGACGAGCACGTCCAGCTTGCCGAACTCCTTGAGGACGCCGTCCACCGCGTCCGCGCACGCCTTCGTGTCCGAGACGTCGAAGCGGAGCGCCTTCGGGGTCTTGCCGCCAGCGGCCTTCACCGTCTCGACCGTCTCGTTGGCCGCGGCCTCGTTGCCCGCGTAGCTCAGGACCACCTGCGCGCCCGCCTTCGCGAACGCCTGCACCAGCGCCCGGCCAATGCCGCGCGAGCCGCCGGTCACCAGCACCACCTTGTCCTTGAAGTCGAACATCCGGTCTTCTCTCTTCAGCTTTGGCCCGTCGAAGGGGTCCGCGCGGTCTGCACGGGCCGTTCCACAGGCGCGTTCTCGTCATTTCAGGCGCTTGACCCGGAGGCGCTGCGAAGCCCCCTACGCACCTTCTTGATCCCTATCCGCCCAGCGCGGCCAGCGCCTTCTCCAGCGAGGCCGGGTCCTCCACGTTCAGGCACTCGAGGTCCCGGCTGATGCGCTTGACCAGCCCACACAGGACCTTGCCCGGCCCCAACTCCACCACCCGGGTCACGCCCTGGCCCTGGAGGTACTGCACCGTCTCCACCCAGCGCACCGACGCGGTCACCTGCTCCAGAAGCAACGGCACGATGCGCGACGGCTCCGAGTTGGCCGTGGCCTCCACGTTGGTCACCACCGGCACCGCCGGCATGGACACGTTGATGGGGTCCAGGACCTCCCGCAGGCGCGGCTTCACCGGCGCCATCAGCGCGCAGTGGAAGGGGGCGGACACAGGAAGGGGCAGGACCCGCCTGGCGCCGGCCTCCTTGAGCTTCACCGACGCGCGCTCCACCGCCGCCACGCTCCCGGCGATGACCGTCTGCTCCGGGGAGTTGTAGTTCGCCGGCGAGACCACCTCCCCCTGCGCCGCCTCCTCGCAGACCGCCTTCACCTGCTCGGGCGAGAGCCCCATCACCGCCGCCATGGCGCCCTGCCCTTCGAGCACCGCCTGCTGCATGAAGGTGCCACGCGCGCGCACGGCCCTCACCGCGTCCGGCAATTCGATGGCGCCGGCGGCCACCAGCGCCGAGTACTCGCCCAGGGAGTGCCCCGCCACGAAGGAGGGCTGCAGCGTGTTCGGCCCGAAGACGGCGTGCGCCGCCGTGGACACGGTGAGGATGGCCGGCTGGGTGTTGGCGGTCAGCTTCAGCGCGTCTTCAGGGCCTTCGAAGATGAGCCTCGAGAGCTTCTCCCCGAGCGCGTCGTCCGCCGCGTCGAACACGGCCTTCGCCTGCGGGAAGGCGTCATACAGCGCCTTGCCCATGCCCACCGTCTGGCTCCCCTGGCCGGGGAAGATGAATGCGACCTTCGACATGTCCTGGGACCCCTCCCTACACGCGCTTCATTACCAGCGGACCACGGCGCTGCCCCACGCCATGCCCGCGCCAATGGCCATCATCGCGATCAGGTCCCCCTCCTTGAGGCGGCCCGCGCGGTTCGCTTCGTCCAGCGTCATCGGCAGTGAGGCGGACGAGGTGTTGCCGTACTTGTCGATGTTGAGCCAGACCTTCTCCTTCGGCACCGACAGCCGGTCCAGCACCGAGTCGATGATCCGGATGTTGGCCTGGTGGGCGATGACGTGGTCGATCTGCTCGGAGGTGACGCCGTTGTGGCGCAGCCCTTCGTTCACCGCGTCAGAGAGGGCGCGCACCGCGAACTTGAAGACCTCGCGGCCGTTCATGGACACCTTGTGGAGCTTGTCCGCGAGCGCCTGCTCGTTCATGGGGTGCTTCGAGCCGCCGCCCCGGATGCAGAGGATGTCGGTGAGCGCGCCTTCGGTGTGCAGGTGGGTGGAGAGGATGCCGCGCGCTTCGCTCTCCGAAGGCCCGAGCACGAAGGCGCCGGCCGCGTCACCGAAGAGCACGCAGGTGTTCCGGTCCTCCCAGTCGATGATCCGCGTGAGCAGCTCCACGCCGATGACCAGGGCCCGCTTCACCTGCCCCGTCTGGATGTACTGGTCCGCGATGGACAGGCCGTACAACGACCCCGCACACGCGGCCGACACGTCGAAGGCGAAGGCGTTCTTCGCCCCCAGCTTGTGCTGCAGGAACGCCGCGGCCGAAGGCATGGGCATGTCCGGGGAGATGGTCCCCACGATGATGAGCCCCAGCTCCTCCGGCTTCGTCCCGGCCATCTCCAGCGCGCGCAAGGCGGCCTTGAGCGCCATGTCGGAGGTGACCTCGCCGTCCGCCGCCATGCGCCGCTCGCGGATGCCTGTCCGCTCGACGATCCATTCGTCGGTGGTGTCCACGAGCTTCTCCAGGTCCTTGTTGGTGAGGACCTTGTCGGGGACGTACGAGCCGGTTCCAATGATTCGGGTGCGTGCCATGTTGGCGGTCCTAACAGCCGCGGCGCGCTGTCTAATCGGAAACGGTCTTCCCGTCACGCGCTGGAAGCCATGATGCGGCGCGCAAGAGCGCGGCCTGCAGCTCGGGCAGGAGCCCCAACTCCACCGTGGTCGCCGCCGCGCCGAGCGCGTTGGTCAGGGCCCGGGCGTCCGAGCGGCCGTGCGCCACGATGGCCACCCCGTCCACGCCCAGGAGCGGCGCGCCGCCGTATTCCGCCCAGTCCACCATCTTCCGCAGCCCCATCAAGGTGGGCTTCATCAGGAGGGCGCCCACGCGCTCCGGCAGGGGGCTGTGCTCAATGGCCTGCTTGATGAGCCCGACGACGCCCAGAGCGGTGCCCTCCGCGGTCTTGAGCACCACGTTGCCGGTGAACCCGTCGGTGACGACGACGTCCACGCCGCCGGAGAAGATGTCCTTGCCTTCGACGTAGCCGACGAAGTTCAGGTCGCTCTCGCGAAGGAGCGCTGCGGCCTCCCGAGTCAGGGCGGTGCCCTTGGAGGGCTCTTCACCGTTGGAGAGGACGGCCACGCGGGGGGCCGCAACGCGCATCACGGTGCGCACGTAGGCCTCGCCCATGACGGCCCACTGCGCGAGCTGGCGGGGGCGGCACTCCACGTTCGCACCTGCGTCGAGCAGGAGGCACCGCGCCTTCTTCAAGGCGGGCAGCAGCGCGGCGATGGCGGGGCGCTCTGTGCCCTCCAGCCGCCCGAGCACGAGCAGCGCGCCGGCGAGCAGGGCGCCCGAGTGGCCCGCGGAGACGAAGGCGTCCGCCTCCTTCGCGCGCAGAAGCTCGAACCCCACGCGCAGCGAGGAGTCCTTCTTCCGGCGGATGGCCAGCGCCGCGTCTTCCTCCATGCCCACGGCCTCACGAGCGTGGTGCACGGAGAGGTTGGCTGGAGCGGGATGCCGAGCGAGCAGCGGACGCACGACGCCCTCATCGCCGACCAGGACGACCTGGTGGCGAGGATGGGCGCGCGCATACCGGACGGCGCCTTCAACCGATGCGGCGGGGGCGAAGTCCCCGCCCATGGCATCGAGCGCCAGCCGCACTCAGGAGAGCCCCGAAAGGGTGCTACTCGACCGCGACCACCTCACGGCCCTTGTAGTGGCCGCAGGCCTTGCAAGCCCGGTGGGGGAGCACGGGCTCCCTGCACTTGGGGCACTGAATCACCTGCACCGGGGTCCTCAGGTTGCTGTTGGCCGCACGGCGGCGGTCCCGGCGCATCTTCGACGTCCGCTTCTTGGGAACTCCCACGTCACACCTCGGAAAAGGGGCGGCGTCCTACCGCAAAACCCCAGCAGAACGCCAGCGTTCAATTCAGCTTGATGTCCTTGAGGGCAGCCAGGCGAGGGTCGATGGGCTTCCTTTCGCACTTGCACGCCTGCTCATTCAGGTTCTGTCCGCACACCGTGCACAGCCCCTGGCAGTCCTCGGTGCAGACCGCGCTCATCGGCAGGGCCAGCAGCAGCTGCTCCCGGACGATGTGGGTGAGGTCGATGACCTTGCCGTCGAAGACCTCCTGCTCCGCGTCGTCCAGGGTGAAGGAGCCTGCGCGCTCGGCCCGGCCGTCGTCGTCCGCCTCTTCGTCCACGCCCACGTCCCGCGCCAGCGACTTCGGCACGAGGTTCAAGGTGAACTCCTGCGGGAGCGTCAGCTCCACCTGCGTCAGGCACCGCTTGCACGGGACCGTGACCTTCGCCTCGAAGCGGCCGTTGAGCAGCACGCCTGAGCCCACCTTGTTCAGCTTCCCGTGGAGCTTGAAGGGCACCTCTGCCTTGAAGCCCTCCCCTTCGGCGTCTGCGAGCGCAGACCGGATGAGCTCCAGCCCCACCTCTTCGTCCAGTTCGTATCCGCGTTCGCGGATCTGCTCGATCTTGACCTGCAACATGATGCGCGTCTCCTACCTCGAACGGCCGCAACAGGCGAGCGGGCACGTTGAATCCCCATTGGACGATTCGTCTGCTACGGTCCCGACCGATGCCCCGCTCCCCAGGGCTGCTCCCGGCCATCCTGCTGCTCGTCGCAACGCCTGTGTGGGCAGGAGGCCTGCGGCCTGCGCGCGCCCTGCCCGCTGATGCGCCGCTCGCGCAGTTGGGTCCCCAGAACGAAGACGTCCGCGAGGCCGAACGCCTGATGAGCGAAGGCGACTTCGACCGCGCGGTCCGGGTCCTCAACAGGGGCCTGGGCCGCGACCTCTCGGACGACGAGCTGGTGGAGCTCTACCGGCTTCTGGGCCTGGCGCACCTGTACCTCGGCAACGAAGGCAAGGCGCGCGAGGCGTACGAGAAGCTCCTGCAGGCCCGGCCGGACTTCGAGTTGCCCGCGTCCACCGCGCCGCAGATCCGCGAGCTGTATGCGCGCATCAAAGACGACATCCGCAAGCGGCGCGTGCGCCCGGTGACCATCCGCTTCGAGCCGCTGCAGGCGCACACCGGCGGGCAGGCGCTGGAGGTCCCGGCGCGGATCGAGGACCTCGCGCTCGGCGCGCGCGGGAAGCTCTACTACCGGCGGGCCGGCGCCCAGTCGTACAGCTCGGTGGACTTCGTCCGCGAAAAGGGCGCCGAAGACCGCGAGCGCTTCCGCGCCACCGTGCCTGCGTACGAGCTGCCGGCGGAGTCCCGGCCGTGGGACGTGGAGTACTACCTGGAGGTGGCGGACGCGGCGCAGCGGCGCCTGGCGGGCCGCGGGGATGCCTTCCATCCGCTCTCCTTCACCGTGCGCCCCCCGAGCGTGACGGGCGAAGCGCCGTCCGCCCAGAAGGGCTGGTACCAGAAGCCCTGGGTCTGGGTTGCCGGCGGGGTGATCGCCGCGGGTGCCACGGCGGGCATCGTCTATGCGGTGACGCGGCCGCAGACCGGAGATCTGCCGGTGCGCATCCGGGTGCAGGAGCCATGAGTCGCAGGCGTGTTCCTTCGAGGCGCTTCGCCCTGTCCCTGGCCGCAGCCGCGGCGGCGCTCTTGAGTGCGTGCGGCGGCGAGGACCCGGGAGACGGCGGGGACCTGTCCTTCAACCTCTACGCCTCGCGCGCGGTGCTCGGGGACATTGGCGCGTTCCAGCTGGCGCTGGTGCAGCCGTCCGACAAGGCCTCCACCGCGCGGTGCAGCGAGGTGACACGGCAGACCTGCCTCAGGGACCAGGTCCCCCTGGACGCGCTGGTGACCTTCACCGGCCCGGAGAACCGCCGGGTGCGCGCGGTGAGGGTGGAGGTGGCGCTGATGGGCGACGGCAGCATCCGCACCCAGGAGGTGACGATGCGCGGGGTGCCGGTGGGCCGGGACTATGCGCTGGTGGTGGAGGCGCTGGACCAGGGCTCGCCGCGCGGGTTCATCACCCTCTCCTGCCTGCCGCAGGTCACCGTGAGCCGGGAGAACTCGCCCTTGAACGCGCAGGTCCTGACGCTGCCGGATGACGCCACGCCGTCGACCTGCGGGGTCGATCCGACGATCGACTGAAGAGCGCTCAGTCGGAGGGCACTTCGGCCCTGGCCCGCGCCGCGTCGAAGAACGCCTCGATTCGTTGCGCATCCGTGACAGAGAGGTCGCAGAAGCGGACCCCCATGCCCAGATCCTTGGCGTTGACGATTTCGGCGCCACATTCGATCTGGTACTCGTCGCCCGGCAAGGAGAAGCGAAGTTGGGTCTTCGTCCCCACCGGCAGCGGAAAGGTCTGAGTGAAGTACGCGCCGCCCACCGAGAGGTTGGTGGCGCGCTGGAAGTACAGCTCACCGTCGCCGTGCACCTCTATCCAGATCTCCACCGGCACCCGGCGCTGGCGGCGCTTGTCGTCGGCTTCGCTCATCGCCGCCACCTTACCGGGAGGAGCACATGGCGCGCATCTTGATCGTCGAGGACGAAGGGGACCTCGCGGACCTGCTCGTCTACAACCTCGGGGCGCAGGGCCATGCGCTGGAGACCGCCGCCACCGGCGCCTCCGCGCTCGCCCGCGCGCGCGCCTTCAAGCCGGACCTGGTGCTCCTGGACCTGATGCTGCCGGATGTCTCCGGGCACGAGGTCATCCGCATGCTCAAGGCGGACCCGGACCTCGCCCGCACCGCGGTGGTGATGGTCACCGCGCGCGGTGAAGAGGCGGACCGGGTGGCCGGGTTCGAGCTGGGCGCGGACGACTACGTGGTGAAGCCCTTCGTGGTGAAGGAGCTCCTGCTCCGGGTCAAGGCGGTGCTCCGCCGCTTCGCGCAGGACGTGGCGCCGGCTTCGGCCGGCGCCCTGCGCATCGCCGGCATCGAATTGGACCCGTCCCGCCACGAGGTCCGCGTGGAAGGCGCCCCGGTGGTCCTCACCGCCCTCGAGTTCCGCCTCTTGAAGACGCTCCTGGAGCGGCCCGGGCGGGTGCAGACGCGGGAGGTCTTGCTCTCGGACGTGTGGGGCATCGAAGCGGAGATCATGACCCGCACGGTGGACACGCACATCAAGCGGCTGCGGGAGAAGCTGGGGCCGCCGGGGGACCTCATCGAGACCGTGCGCGGCGTGGGCTACAAGCTCGTCCCCCCCGGGACAGAGTGACCGGGGGGCGTATGCACCTGCGGCTCATCCTCCCGCCGGCGCTCGTCGCCTGCGCGGTCAGCGCGCTCACCCTGCGGCTGTGGGGCGCCGCGCTCCCGGCGGCCTTCGGCGTGGGCCTGGCGTCCGGCGCGGCGGCGGCCCTGGCCCTCTGGCTGTCGTCGCGGACCTTGTTCGGGCGCATCGCGGAGCTCGCGCAGACGGTGCGGGAGAAGGCGGAGCCTGCCCAGGCGAACGTCACCGGCGAGGACGAACTGGAGACCGCGGGCCGCACCTTCAACGAGCTCGCGTCGACGTGGGCGTCCCGCACCGACGCGCTCTCCCGCGAAGCGCGCACGCTGGCGGCGGTCCTGGACGGCATGGCGGAGGGCGTGTGGATCACCGGCGCGGACGGCGCCATCCGCCGGCACAACACGGCCCTGGCGGCCATGTTGCCGGCAGGCCAGCGCATCGACGGGGAGCGGCCGGTGACGCTCATCCGCAGCCCCGAGGTGCACGACGCGGTGATGGCCGCGTGCGAGCGCGGGGAGCCCTCCCGGCTGGAGGTGACGGTGGAGGCGCAGGGGCCGCGCACGCTGACGGTGCAGGTGATGCCGCTTCGCGGCGGCCTCTCCGGCTCGGCGGCGGTGTTCCGGGACGTGACCGAGCTTCGACGGCTGGAGAAGATCCGCAAGGACTTCGTGGCCAACGTCTCACATGAGCTGCGTACGCCCATCACCGCCATCCGCGGCTACGCGGAGACCTTGCGAGACGGCGCCCTGCAGGACACCGCGCACGCGCCCCGCATGGTGGAGGTCATCCACCGGCAGTCGGAGCGGCTGGCGGAGATGGTGTCCGACCTGCTCGACCTGTCGCGGCTGGAATCCGGGGAGCTGCAGCTCGAGCGGGCGCCGGTGTCGCTCGCCGAGGCCGCCCACCGCATCCTGGACATGGTGGGGCCCAGGGCCGCGAAGAAGGGCCAGACGCTCACGGTGGAGGTCCCCAAAGAGCTCGTGGCCCAGGCGGACCTGCGCGCGCTGGAGCACGTGGTGATGAACCTCGTGGACAACGCCGTGAAGTACACGCCGGAGGGAGGGAAGATACGGGTGACCGGCGGCCGGGAGGAGGGCTTCTGCACGCTCCTGGTGGAGGACTCGGGGCCGGGCATGGAGGCGCGCCACCTGCCGCGGATCTTCGAGCGGTTCTACCGGGTGGACAAGGGCCGCAGCCGGGAGATGGGCGGGACGGGCCTGGGGCTCGCCATCGTCAAGCACCTGATGGGGGCCATGGGCGGCGAGGTGCGGGTGCAGAGCGAGCCCGGCAAGGGGACCCGGTTCACGCTCGCCCTCCCGGCGGCCTGACGCGAACACTCCGTCCGCCAGATGGGGCCCCGGGCGGGCTACACTCCCCTTCGCCATGCGGGTCGCCATCCTGGCCGACATCCACGGAAACCTGCCGGCGTGCGAGGCCGTCCTCGAGGACATCGCCCGTCAGAAGCCGGACTTCATCGTGGCGGCGGGAGATCTGGCGCTGCGCGGCGCCCACCCGAAGGAGACGGTGCAGCTGCTGCAGGACCGCTGCCACACGCTCTTGATGGGCAACACCGACTGCTACATCGCCGGGAGCTACCTGGGCGGCGCGTACCGCGAGCCGGATCACTGGAAGAGCGAGCTTCTGGCGTGGACGCGCGACCAGCTGGGGCCGGAGCTGTCCCGGAAGATGGGCCAGCTCCCGTTCTCCGTCCGCCACACGCCTCGGCGCGGGCAGGACCTGTTCGTGTGTCACGCGAACCCGAAGAACCTCGAGGACACGCTGGACCCCACGATGAACGAGACCGCCCTCAAGCGGTACGTGGGCGGGCTCGACGCGGCGGCGCTGGCCTTCGGGCACCTGCACTTCCCCTACCGGCGGCGCTTCGGAAAGCTGCTCATCGCGGACGTGGCCTCCGCCGGCATCCCACGGGATGGCGACCACCGCCCGGCCTGGGGCCTGTTCACGTACACGCCCCGCGGCTGGCGCGTGCAGATCCGCCGCGTGCGCTACACCCTCCGCCGCGCCACCGAGGCCCTGACCGAACGGCGGGTGCCGGGCGCGCCGCTGCTCATCCACAAGATGCTCGAGAGCCGCTACCGCCACCACAAGGACCTGCTCGCCGCTGCGCGAAGGCACTCCGGACTGCCGCCGCCGCCTTTTTTGCGCCCGCCCCCGGGGGATCTGGGGCCTGCGCATCGAGACGGCCCGCAGACGCGGCTGGCGCCGCCGGTGCGCCCGCCTGCGGAGAGGGAGGAGGGGCCCCAGGGTGAGCCCGGGGACGACGCGACGAAGGGCGCGCGCCCCGTCCCGCCGCCTCCGCGCACCGCTGAAGGCGACGGGTAGGCCCCACCCGCGAGCAGACCGGCTGCGGATGTTTCGCAGATGTTGCGCGCGCGCCATGCCCCCGTCCCAGGTGCCGGGTGTGGTGGCCGCACCGTGTCAGACATCCTGATAGTCGAAGACGAGCCGGACCTCGCGCTGCTGCTGGCGTACAACCTCAAGGGGGCGGGCCACGCGGTCCGCGTCTGTGAAACCGGCGAGGAGGCGCTGCGCCAGGTGGCTGTGCGCGCCCCGGGCCTGGTGCTCCTGGACGTGATGCTGCCAGACATCTCCGGGCTGGAGGTCTGCCGCCGCCTCAAGGCCGAGCCTGGGACGAAGCGGCTGCCGGTGTTGATGCTCACCGCGCGCGGCGAGGAGATGGACCGCGTCGCCGGCTTCGAGGTGGGCGCGGACGACTACGTGGTGAAGCCCTTCAGCGTCCGGGAGCTGATGCTGCGGGTGCGCGCCATCCTGCGGCGCGCGTCCGAAGATGAGGACGAAGCCCTCGGCCCGCCGGTGGAGGTGGGGCCGTTGCGGCTTGATCCGGGGACCCACCGCTGCTTCATGGACGGCCAGGAGGTGGCGCTGACGGTGCTGGAGTACCGGCTGTTGCACTTCCTCGCCCAGAGGCCGGGCAAGGTGCAGACGCGCGAGGCGCTGCTCGAGCACGTGTGGGGCATCACCAGCCCGCAGGAGACCCGGACCATCGACACCCACGTGATGCGCCTGCGCGAGAAGCTGGGCGAAGCGCGGGGGCTCGTGGAGACGGTGCGCGGCGTGGGCTACCGCATGGGTGAACCCGGGCCCCACCCTCCGGCCTGAGAGTTCACCTGGCCGTCACGGACCTGTCACTCAAGAGCGAGGTCTCGCGCGGTACCTCTCCGGCCCGTGCCCCTCTCCCCGACGGAGGCGGGCATTCGACCCCTGAACGGAGAGCGACGATGCGAGGCGGACTGAAGACGGCGGTGCTGGCGGCGGCGGCGGTGGGCGTGTTGGCCGCGGGCTGCAAGAAGGGCGGCGAGGCGGCGGAGGTGGTGAAGGTGGACGGCTCTTCGACGGTGTTCCCGATCATGGAGGCGGTGGCGGAGGAGTTCGGCGCGGTCAACAAGGGCATCCACGTCACCGTGGGCATCAGCGGCACCGGCGGCGGCTTCAAGAAGTTCTGCAACGGGGAGACGGACGTCTCCAACGCCTCGCGGCCCATCAAGCCGTCCGAGGTGAAGCTCTGCGAGCAGAACGGCGTCACCTACGTGGAGCTGCCGGTGGCGTACGACGGGCTGGCGGTGATGGTGAACCCGAAGAACGACTGGGCGCACGACATCACCGCGGCCGAGCTGAAGAAGATGTGGGAGCCCGAGGCGCAAGGGACCATCACCCGCTGGAGCCAGGTGCGCGAAGGCTGGCCGGACAAGGCGCTGCGGCTGTACGGCCCCGGGGTGGACTCCGGCACGTACGACTACTTCACTGAGGCCATCAACGAGAAGGAGCACGCGTCCCGCGGGGACTTCACCTCCAGCGAGGACGACAACGTGGTCGTCACCGGCATCGCCAACGACGAGAGCGGACTGGGGTTCTTCGGCTTCGCCTACTACGTGGAGAACAAGGACAAGCTGAAGCTGCTCCCGGTGGACGACGAAGATCCCACCAACGGCGATGGGCCCATCGCCCCCTCCCTGGAGACGGTGGCCAACGGCACCTACCAGCCGCTCTCCCGCCCCATCTTCGTCTACGTGCGCACGGCGTCCCTGGAGAGGCCGGCGGTGGCGAAGCTGGTGGAGTTCCTCACCACGCGCTCGGCGGAGCTGGTGAAGGAGGTGGGGTACATCCCCCTGCCCACCCGCGCGTACGAGCTGGCACAGCAGCGGGTGGCCGAGCGGAAGACGGGCTCGGTCTTCGGCGGTGGGGGCTCGCAGGTGGGCGTCTCCATCGAGCAGCTGCTCGAGCGCGAGTAGCGGCGGGATCGGAGAACACCACCATGGCGGCAGCTCTCAGTGCGTCCGCGCGGACCTTCCGGAAGGGGAAGGAGGCGTCGGTTCATGTCTTCTTCCTGCTCTGCGCCGCGGTCTCCATCATCACCACCGCGGGGATCATCGGGGTGCTCGCTTCGGAGACCTTCGGGTTCTTCCGCGAGGTGTCGGTGTGGGAGTTCCTCACCGGCACCGAATGGACGCCGCTGTTCGCAGACAAGAAGTTCGGCATCCTGCCCCTGCTCTCGGGGACGCTGCTCACCACCGGCATCGCCCTGCTGGTGGCCATCCCGCTGGGGCTTCTGGCCGCCATCTACCTCTCCGAGTTCGCGGGGCCGAAGCTGCGCAGGACGCTCAAGCCGCTCCTGGAGATCCTCGCGGGCGTGCCCACGGTGGTCTACGGGTACTTCGCGCTCACCGCGGTGACGCCGGCGCTGCAGCAGGTGGTGCCGGGGCTGGCCGGGTTCAACGCGCTGTCCGCCGGCATCGTGATGGGGGTGATGATCCTCCCCATCATTGCCTCGCTCTCCGAGGACGCGCTGCACGCGGTGCCCATGGGCCTGCGCGAGAGCTCGTTCGCCCTGGGCGCGGACCGCATCTCCACCATCTTCCAGGTGGTCGTCCCCGCCGGGTTCAGCGGGATCGCCGCCGCGGTCATCCTCGGCGTCTCCCGCGCCGTCGGCGAGACGATGATCGTCGCCATCGCCGCGGGGCTGCAGCCGCGCCTCACCTTCGACCCGCGGGTGCCGGTGGAGACGATGACCGCGTACATCGTACAGGTGAGCATGGGTGACACGCCCACCGGCACGCTCGCCTACAGCACCCTCTTCGCGGTGGGCACGGCGCTGTTCGGGATGACGCTCGCGCTCAACGTGGTCTCCCACAGGCTCCGGCTGCGCATCCGCAAAGGAGGCGTCCTGTGAACGCCGCCAACCCCTTGATGTCTGCTTCCCCGCCCAGGCCCCAGGCCAGCGCCACGCCCCGGCAGCGCCCCAGGCGGCGCCGGCGCCTGCTGACCGAAGGCCGCTTCAAGGTCCTGTGCTGGGTGGCGCTCCTCCTCCCGCTGCTGCTTCTGGCCATCCTCTTCGGCACCGCGCTGTGGCAGGCGCTGCCGAGACTGGATTGGGACTTCCTCACCACCTTTCCGTCCCGGCGCGCCGCCTCCGCCGGGATCCTGCCGGCGCTGGTGGGGACCGCGTGGCTGATGGTGCTCACCGCGGTGATGGCCATCCCCATCGGCCTGGGCGCCGCCCTCTACCTCGAGGAGTACGCGCGGCCGTCGCGGGTGACCTCCCTCATCGAGCTCAACATCGCCAACCTCGCCGGGGTGCCGTCGATCATCTACGGGCTTCTGGGCCTGGAGATCTTCGTGCGTGTGGTGGGGCTGGGGAGGAGCCTGCTCGCCGGCGCCGCCACCTTGTCGCTGCTGCTGCTGCCCATGGTGATCATCGTCTCGCGCGAGGCCCTGCGCACGGTGCCGCGGGCGTACCGGGAGGCGTCATTGGCGCTGGGCGCCACGCGCTGGCAGTCCATCTGGCGGGTGGTGGTGCCGTCTTGCCTGCCGGGGATCCTCACCGGGGTGATCCTCTCTTTGGCCCGCGCCATCGGGGAGACGGCGCCGCTCATCACCATTGGCGCGCTCACGTACGTGGCGTTCCTGCCGGACTCGGTGCACAGCTCGTTCACCGCCCTGCCCATCCAGGTCTTCAACTGGGTGTCGCGCCCGCAGGCCGCGTTCCACGTCAACGCCGCCGCGGGGATCGTGGTGCTGCTGGGGCTGATGCTCCTGCTCAACGGGGCCGCGATCTGGCTGCGGTCGAAGCTGTCGCACGGCAAGCGCGCGTAGGGCGCACGAAGCGGTTGCGCGACGTCACGGCAATGTCACTGTGCCGCCACGGCCAGGTCACGGCCCGCCGGCATCTGGAGCGGCGGTACGGGGATGTCCCCCGGCACACGAGAGGATCCTGTGAGAGCGCTCGCCTTCGCCCTTGTCACCTGCTTCGCCCTTCCCCACTCCGCGCTGGCCGAGCAGAGCACCCGCGAAGAACCGGAGGAGCCGACGAAGGGCACCCTGCCCGTCCCGCCGCGGTGGGAGAAGCCGGAGGTCTTGAAGCCCCTGAAGATCTCTGGCTACGTCCAGGGCCGCTTCACCTGGGATGAGCGCTCCCGCCACGACGCGGTGCAGGACGGGTTCGCCATCCGCCGCGCCCGCATCAAGCCCGAGTACATGACCGAGCGCGGCGGGGTGATGATCGAGCTCGACATGACGGCGAGGTCCGTCTCCCTCAAGAGCGCCGAGGCCCGCTTCAAGGAGGCGTGGACCCCTCTGGGCATCGAGTTCGCGCTGGGCCAGATGAAGTGGCCCTTCGGCTTCGAGGTGGACCAGTCGTCTTCGAAGCGCGAACTGCCGGAGCGCTCGCGGGTGGTGCGGGCCTTCTTCGCCGGCGAGCGGGACAGGGGCGCGCGGATCTCCGCGGACGTGGGCGTGGTGCGCCTCTCCGGCGGCGTCTTCGAGGGCAACGGCATCGACAACACGGGGTTCATCGGCCGGGACAACGACCGGTACAAGGACGGCGTGGCCCGGCTGGGCGTGGACCTGGGCTGGCTGTCTGGTGGCGTGTCCGGCTGGTACGGCCGCACCGTGGCGCCGCTCGACGAGGACGCGCCTTCGTCCCTGAGCGAGCGGACGTTCGACCGGAACCGGCTCGGCGCGGACCTGCAGCTCAAGGGCCGGCTGATCCCCTTCGGCGACACCGAGCTGCGGCTGGAGGGCATCGCCGGCAAGACGTACTTCCAGAGCGGCGTGGAGCAGTTCGGGGTCCCGGCGCTGGGCGGCTACGCGGTGCTGGTGCAGGAGCTCCACCCTCAGCACAAGCTCGCGTTCCGGTACGACGTGTTCGATCCCGCGGCGGGCACCCCCAACCTCGCCCGGCCCGACGACCCGACCCGGCCGGCCTCCTCCAACCAGCTCCACACCGCGGGCTTCGCGTGGGTGTACGAGCACTCGAAGCAGGTGCGGCTGACGCTGGCCTACGAGCTGCCGGTGACGCAGGGCCCGGACGGCGCGCAGGACCCGTCCGACAACCTCTTCACCGCCCAGCTCCAGGCGTCCTACTGACCGGCCGGGCGGCCTGGGCACCGGCGGTGTCACAGCAATGTCACTCCCGGCTTTTGGCCGAAGGGCTACTTCTCCGCCACCCCATGCCCCAGACCGCTCCCACCGCAGAGGCCCGGCCCAAGATGGAGGCCCGAAACCTCACCGTCCGCTACGGCGCGAAGGTCGCCGTTCGGGACATCACCCTCGACATCCGCGAGCACGAGGTCACGGCGCTCATCGGCCCCTCGGGGTGCGGGAAGTCCACCTTCCTGCGCTACCTGAACCGGATGAACGACCTCATCCCCGAGGCGTCGCACGAAGGGGAGATCCTGCTCGATGACGCCTCCATCCACGACCGCAAGCTGGACGTGGTGGACC
>CAZQVZ010000115.1:0-14750 GCA_964596895.1 uncultured Myxococcaceae bacterium | reverse complement strand
CCGGCGCTCCGCGAGAGCACCAGCTTCGCGAGCAGCTGCCTGGCAGACGGGTCATCGCAGCCGTGGTCCACCGGGTCTTCGCAGGTGGGCGGCGGCTCCTGGATCACGAAGCTGAAGGCGTAGACGTTGAAGTCTCCGGCCTCTCTGCGCATGAACACCACCCGGACCACGCCGGAGACGGGGTCCACGTCGATGTCGCTGAGGATCTCGTCATCCGGGGTGGACGTGAGCTGGTAGAGGATGGACGTCCGGGTGTCGTAGAGCAGGATGTCCGAGTTGCCCCCCGGCGGCCGGCTCTCGAAGGCGATGAGCTCACCCGCCACGCTGGGGGCCTGCTGGCTGCCCGGGAGCGGCAGCCGGGTCTCGACGCCGCCCCCCGCCGGCTGGAAGTAGATGTCCCGCTCTGCATCCGTCCCGGTGAAGCGCAGCGACGAGTACGCCACGTAGACCCCGTCCGTCGCCGGGGTGGCCTCCTCTCCTTCGCTCCCGGTGAGGGCGAAGCGCGTCCAGGTCCCGGCGTACCGGGAGGCGACCCACACGTCACAGCCATTCCCGGTGCCATCGCACTGGTTCCAGGTCACCGTGTCTCCGTCAGGAGAGACCTGGGGCTGGAAGTTCCAGTGGCCCCCCGTGGTCAGCATCTGGGTTGCGCCGGTGCCCAGGTCGTAGACCACGACGTCGTTGATCGTGGCGCTGCCCGAGGCCTCGTAGTCCAGCCAGACCACCGTGTCCCCGCCAAGGGCCGCATCCCCGCGGAGCGCACCCGGCGTCGGGTCCAGCTCCGTCTGGGTGCCGGTGGTCGCATTGAACAGGTAGATGGCCACGCCGGACGCAGACTGGCGGGAGAAGACGATGCGATCCCCGCTGATGTCGGAGAGGAAGTCTGCGGAGCCCCCCGAAGGGATGGCCTGGTCCGCCGAGGTGGGGAGGTGGTGGTAGCGGATCCGGATGGGTGTCGCCGCCTCGTCCGTGTAGGCGACGAGGTCACCGGAGACGTGGGGATCCGTCTGGGGCCCGGGGGAGTCGTTCACCGTGTAGCTGGCGCCCACCACCACCGGTTCCATCGAGGTGGACGCCCAGGTTGCGGGCGCCGCCAGCGTTGCGAGCATCAGCAGCCGAGTCATACGCACGTCCGGACCTCCGGAAACGACAAGACCCCACGCCACCTGGACAAGGGGCTGTGGGGTCATGCACGTAGAACCAGCTCCACCCACGGCAGCTACAGCCAGCCATCCATCAGGCTCTGCAGCTTTGCGCACCGGGCCTTTCGGCCTGGATTGCCCTTGTACAGGTAACTTTGACTCGGAAGGGTAAGGCTCGCCTTGGCAGGCAGTCAAGCGGGCGGCATCGGTCAACTGGACGGGTCAGCGCTTCCCCTTGTTTTTCTTCACCCCCCACAGGTCGTCGTCGAGCCCGATCCGCGGCGCGCGGGTATCCACCTGTACCTCCGCCTCCTCCGCGGTCCGCCCTCCACCCACCGACGTCGCCCGGACGCGGAGCGCGTTCTTGCCCTCGCGCGCCTGCAAGGTGTGGCGGAAGCGCCCATGTTCGTCGGCGCGGACCACCTCGCCCCCTACTTCGATGTGCGCGCCCGGCGTGGACTCACCGCTCACCACCAGGCGCCGGGTGCGGTGGACGCGCTGGGAGGGCCACTTCACCTTGAGCAGCAGGCTCGTCGGCACCGCGGTGGGCTCGGAGGGCGCCTGTCCCGGCCGCACCACCGACTGCTGCCCCGCCCGGACGATCACCACCTTGCCCGCCCCCGCCAGCTCCACCTCGCCCTGGCGCGCCCCCACCGCGACCGTGCCCGCACCGTTGTTGGAGATGGCGAACTCCGCGTCCGCGCCGGTGTTCGCCGTGCGCGCCACCGCGTCCGAACCGGAGGCGCGGACCTCGAAGGTGTGGCGCTCCTTGCCCTTCACCTTCGCGGTGGCCATGCCGCTCTCCAGCATCAGCCGGGAGATGGAGGAGGTGAGCTCGTCCACGGTGACCTCGGTGCCGGCCTCGAGCCGGACCTCCCAGGCTTCACCGCCCACCAGCACGGCCACCGAGCCGGCGCTGGTCCGCACCGCGTCCTGCGCCCGGAGCACATCCCCCTTCCCGGCCTGGCGCCACGTCCCGTCCGCCGCGCGCAGCTCCACCGTGCCCTCGACCTCGGCCAGCGTCACCTCCGAGAGCTTCGGCGGTTCGGGCGGAGGTTCGGGCTCAGGCTGGGGCGTGGCCACGGGCGGCGGGGCCAAAGGCGGCGGCGTGTGCAGGAAGAGGAAGTAGCCCGCGGGCACCGCGAGGAGGATCAGCAGGAGGAGCAGCGGGAAGAGCCACGTTCGCCGCCTGTCGCTCGAAGGCCGGCTCACGCCGCGCTCCTCCCGTTGGGAGACGGCTCAGGCGCGCTCTGCGCAGGCAGGGAAGGCAGCCGCAAGGTCACCGTGGTGCCCCTCCCCTCTTCGCTCTCCACCTCGATGCGGCCCTTGTGCTCGGACATCACCCGGTACGCCACCGACAGCCCCAGCCCCACGTTGCTCCAGACGTCCTTGGTGGTGAAGAACGGCTCGAACACCCGCGGCAGGTGCGCCTTCGAGATGCCCTTGCCGGTGTCCGTCACGCGCACCACCACCTCGTCGCCTTCGAGGCCGCTTTGGATGGCCAGCGCCCTGGCTTCGGACTTCGCCATCGCGGTGCGCGCGTTGGCGATCACCGCGAGCAGGACCTGCTGCAGGTGGCCTGGGTCCGCGGACGCGCGCGCGGGCGGCTCCGACAGCGCCAGCGTGAGCGCGATGCCCTCTCCACGCAGCTGGTGCGAGGTCAAGGACACCGCCTCGCGCACCACCGCGTGGACGTTGAGCGGGCGCAGCTCCGGCCGGTCTCGCTGCTGCGAGAAGCGCAGGAGGTTCTGGGTGATCTCCTTGCAGCGCTTGGCGGACAGCTCGATCTTCCGCAGCGTCTCGAAGTCCGGGTCCCCCTCCTCCCGGTCCAGCATGAGCAGCTGCGCGTTGCCGAGGATCCCGGCCAGGGGGTTGTTGATCTCGTGGGCCACGCCGGCGCCCAGCTGCCCCACCGCCGCCAGCTTCTGCGCCTCCACCAGCTGCGCCTGCGCCGCGCGCAATTCGGCGGTGGCCTCGTCCACCTTCTGCCGCAGATCGTCGTTCCAGCGCAGGAGCTTTCCGCGCGCCACCTCCAGCTCCGCCCCCATCTGGTTGAAGGTCTGCGACAGGTGGGTGAGCTCGTCCTGCCCTTCGAGCTGCACCCGGTGGGACAAATCCCCCTTGCCGTAGGCCACGGCGCCCTGCACCACGGCCGTGATGCGGCGGTTGAGCCTGCGGGTGAACGCGGCGCCGAAGAGGAGCAGCACCGTCAAGGCCCCTCCCAAAGCCCAGAGCACGGTCCGGCGCATCTGCGCCACCGGCAGGAGCGCCTGCTCCCGCTCCACCGAGACCACCGCCCACAGGCCCAGGGACTCCGGGACCCGCACCGCCGCGACCCACCGGCCGTCGGCCTCGAACTGGCGCTCACCCAGCTGCGCCGTCGCCCCCAACAGCGCCTCGAAGACGCCGGGCTCACCCTTCGCCAGCCGGCGCGACGGCAGGGACGTCACCACCACCCGGCCCTGCGCGTCCCACAGCTCCACCTGGGCCGTGTCGCTGCCGCGCTCCTTGACCAGCCGCTCCAGTCCGTCCAGGCCCACCTCCGCCAGCACGAACGGGGCCTCGGGCCCGTCCCCCGCCTTCACCGCCACCCCGAGCCTCGCCGCCTCCCGCGTGGCAGAGGGGTAGGCCGCGCCCAGCGCCGCCTGCCCCAGCTCGCCTGAACGCAAGGGGCCGAGCGGCACCGCGGCCAAGAACGCCTCCCGGCCGGCCTCCACGAACCTCGGCCGGGAGAGATCTTCAGCCGCGAAGAGGGGGCCCTCCAGAAGGCCTCCATGGGAATCCAGGAGCGCCACCGCCGAGATCCACTCCGACTGCTGGTAGAGCAGGGAGAGCGCGCCGCGGGCCTCCTCCCCTTCCTGGACCTGCGACCAGTCGATGGCCTCCGTCGCCCGGCCGAGCGCGTCCACCGCGCCCATCAGACCGCTCGCCGCCTCGCGGGCCACCAGCACGCCCACGGTGCGGTGCTCGGCGAGGATGCGGCGGGAGAGCTCCACTTCGCTCTGGCGCAGCAGCCAGAAGCCCAGGAGCGCCAGCGGGAGCACCGTGGCCGCCACCATGAACAGCACCAGCTGTTGGTAGAGCCTCACGAAGCCGCCTGCCGCGCCGAAGCCGGCCCCTCCTGATCGCTGCGCAGGTAGACCGAACCTGCGACCGCCTTGGCCCGCTTCTTCAGCTCCGCCGCCACCCGCGCCAGGGAGGCGTGGTCCGAGACGCCCGGTTCGCTGAGCACCGCCACCACCGACACGCTCATCAAGGGGAACTTCCGCTTCTCTCCGAAGCGGTCCTCCGCCTCGATGTGGCCGCGCTCGCGGTCCTGCCGGTCGTAGTACAGCGGGATGATCCGGTCGAACGCCTCGATGGCGCGCTGGCAGACGGCGTCCACCTTCGAGGTGTCCACCACCAGGACGAAGTCATCTCCCGCCACGTGCCCGAGGAAGTCCCCCAAGGCGCCCTCCTGCCGGACGATCTCCCGGAGCAGATCGCCTGTCTGCCGGATGACGCCGTCCGCCTTCGCGTAGCCGTAGTAGTCGTTGTAGGCCTTGAGGTTGTCGAGATCGAGGTAGCAGAACGCGAAGGGCGTCCCCTCCCCCAGCCGCCTCAAGACCTCCCTTTCGATGGCGCCGGAGCCCGGAAGCTGCGTGGTGGGGGAGGCGCCCAACTCCGTCTCCCGCCGCCGCAGGACCGACTCCACCCGCGCGCCCAGCTCCAGCGCGTCGAACGGCTTCACGAGGTAGTCATCCCCGCCGAGCTTCAGGGCCCGCACCTTGGCCTGGGTGTCGCTGCGCGCGGAGAGGAAGATGACCGGCAGGTGCGCGGAGGCCCGCTCCGCCTTGAGCTCCTCGAGGAACGAGAACCCGTCTCCGTCCGGCAGGCCCACGTCGAGCAGGAGCAGGTCCGGGCGCGCCTCGCGCACCTGGCGCCGCGCCTCCTCCAGGGAGGCCGCGCAGGCGACGTCGAAGCCCATGTTCGCCAGCACCTCCTCGCAGACGGCGCGGATGCTGTCGTCGTCGTCCACGAGCAGGACCTTGCCCTGCTTGCGCCCCGCGCCGCCCTTGAGCAGCGCGTCCACCGACGCGAGCAGCTTGGCCGCCTCCACCGGCTTCTGCAGGAAGGCGGCGGCGCCGTGGCGGTAGGCCTCCTGCCGCTCGTCACGCCCGCTGAGGACCAGCACCGGCACCCGGCGGGTGTCCGGGTCGTGCCGGAGGATCTCCGCCAGCCGCAGCCCGTCGATGTCCGGCAGCCCCAGGTCCAGGGTGATGGCGTCCGGCCGGTGGCGCCGCGCCAGCGACAGGGCCTCCTCCGCGCTCGGCGCCACCTGCACGTGGTCATGGCGGGTGAGCAGCAGCGCCTTGAGCACCCAGGCGACGGCCGGGTCGTCTTCGATGACGAGGATCCGGGCCCTGCGCGCAGCGTCCTTCACGCGCCTGGGCTCCTCCAGCTCCGCCCCCTGCGCGTCGAGCACCTCCTTCGCCGGCTCCACCGGCAGCACCATCACGAAGCGGGCGCCCACGCCGCAGTTCTCCGCCCAGATCCGTCCGCCGTGCGCGTGCGCGATGCTGCGGCAGATGGACAGCCCCAACCCGGTCCCGCGCACGTTGCGGGTGCGCGGGCTCTGGGCCTGCTCGAACTTGTCGAAGATGCGCTCCAGGTCCGGCTCGGGGATCTCTTCGCCGCTGTTCCACACCGCGAGGCTGACGAAGCCCGGCGCCTGCGGAGATTCGCCCAGGGACACCCGGATGACCCCCTCCTCCGGCGTGAACTTGATGGCGTTGGTGAGCAGGTTCACCAGCACCTGGTTGAGCCGGCCCGGATCCGCGAGCGCCCGCACCTGGCCCGGCGGCAGGTCCAGCTGGACGGTGAGGCGCTTGCGCACCATGGACGGCTGGTACTTCTCCACCGCCGCGCGCAGCAGGTCGCCCATGGTGACGACCTCGAACTGCATCTTCATCCGGCCCTGCTCGAGCTTCGCGAGGTCCAGGAGGTCATCCACGATGCGGTTGAGCTTCTCGGTGGAGTCCTTCGCCAATTGCAGATAGCGCTGCTGCTTCTCGTTCACCTCGCCGGCGATGAAGTTCAAGACCAGGTCCAGCGCGCCGGAGATGGACGTGAGCGGCGTGCGCAGCTCATGGCTGACGATGGAGACGAACTCGTCCTTGCGCTCGGCGAGCCGCTTCTGGTCGGTCACGTCGTGCAGGACCACCACCACGCCCTGCAGCCGGCCCGCGGCGTCCGACACCGGGCACACCGTGGAGAGCACGGTGCGGTCATACAGCTGCAGCTCTTCGCGGAGGACCTGCGCGCCCCCGTACTCCCAGCCGCGCACCAGCTCGAACGGGTAGAAGCCCAGCGTCTCCTGCAGGTGGCGGCGGGTCCATTCGGCGCTGTCTTCGGAGAGCCGCAGGAGCCTTCTGGCCGCGGGGTTGATGACGACGACCTCGTTCCGCTCGTCGGTGAGCAGGACGCCGTCCGCCATCGCCTCCACCATCCGCTCGATGCGCCGCCGGGCCACCTCCTCCGACCCGCGCAGGGTGGAGATGGCGTCGATGGTCTGGTTGGCGAGCGCGTCCAGAAGCTCCCCATCTCCCGCGGAGAAGGCCCCGTCCGCGCGCGCGAACAGGGAGAGCGAGCCCACCGTGCTCCCCGACGCGGTCAAGGGCACGGTGAGCACGCTGCCGAAGTGGGAGATGCCTTCGGCCTGCGCGGGCCCGCCCCCCTTCACGTGGGTGACGATGCGATCTTCGGACAGCAGGTGCCCCGCGCTCTTCCGGTGCGCGCAGATCACCTGCTCCTTCACCGCCAACAGGCCCTGTTCGGTCACCGGGCCGCGCGCGCGCAGGCGCAAGGTGGCGCTGCGCCCCTGGTCCACCGCCACCAGCGCCGCCGCGCAGTCATGGGGCAGGACCCGCTCGAGCGCCGTCAGGACCCGCTCGAGGATGGCCTCGTAGGTGGGCGCATCCTGCGCGCTCTGGCGGCTGACCTCGTAGACGACCCCGAGCGCCTCCACCCGCTTGTTCAGCGCCGCGAGCAGCCGGTCCTTCTCCCGCCGCAGGAACGTCGCCTCGAGCGCGTTCCTCACCGTCATCATCAGGTCGTGCACGTCCCACGGCTTGGTGACGTAGCGGTAGACCTGGCCTTCGTTGATCGCCGCGATCAGGTCGGTGGGGTCGGTGTACGCGGTGAGCAGGATGGCGGTGACGTCCAGCCCCTCCTCGCGCGCCTTCGTGACCAGCTCGATGCCGGTCATCTCCGGCATCTTCTGGTCCGTCACCAGCAGGTCGATGCCACCCTGGCGAAGCAGCGCCAGCGCGGCGGGGCCACTGCCTGCGGTGCGCACGTTGAAGCGCCGCTCGAAGGTGCGGGTGAGGATGTCGAGGACGTCCGGCTCGTCGTCGACGAAGAGCAGCGTAGGGCGCGGTTCGGGCAAGGCACTGGGCAGTCTAACCCCGCGACGAAACTGGATAAACAGTGCGCCCGCGCCCTACACGGTGCGTCATGCGCCGCCCGCCGGCCGAAAAATCCACGGGAAGTTCACCTCCACCTCCCCGCCCCCGCGCGGCTGCGGGAAGCGCCAGGTGCCAATCCGCTGGAGGATGCACCCCTCCACGAGCCCGCTCTGCAGGGAGGACTCCAGGACCTGCGCCAGCCGGACGCTGCCCGAAGGGTCGATGAGGAACTGCACCGAGACCTTCCCTTCGAGGTCCGGCGTGCGGCTCAGCCCCGTCTCGTAGCAGGCGCGGATGGCCGCTTCATGCTGGCGGATGACCCGCTGGATCTGCGCGCGGTCCAGCCCGCCCATCACCTTCGGCGGGCGCTCCAATTCCACCGGCTTGCGCCGTCCGCCGCCCACCGCGAACGGGTTGCCGCCACCATCGCCGCCGCCGGGCCGCTGGGTGCCAATGCCGCCGATGCCCCACGGGCCGCCGTTGCCTATCCCGGGCTCCTTCCCGCGCCCGCCGATGCCGGTGATGCCTCGGCTGTCCGCCACCGGAGGTCCGCCCTGGAGGTTGTCGCTCGCCGCCATCGCCTCGTCGAAGCCGCTGCTGCCGCCCTTCAGAAGGGCGTTGAACCCCGCGCTGTCTGCGGCGGCGCCGAGCAGCCCGGCACGCAGGGGGTTGAGGGGGCCGGACCCGGGCCTCTTCGTCCGCGCGGCCGTCCGGTCATCAGAAGCGGGCGTGGTCGACGCGGGCGGCGGCTGGGCGTCGTCCGGGACCTTGATGATGGGGATCACCCGGGGGTCGCGGATGGCCGCCTCGAGCCGGTCTGCCACCCGCCGGAAGAAGGGCTCTTCGGCGGCGTCCACCTGTGGCGAGATGAGCAGGATCAGCAGCAGCGCCGCCGAGCACATGCCGGTCACCGTCGCCAGCTTGAAGAAGGAGAAGTCCCGGTCCTTCCAGAGGCTGCCTTGCGCCCGGGGCGGCTTGTCCGTCCTGCGCACGCTCAGGCTGAAGGCGCCGCTTCGGAGCAGGACCGTCTGCGCCTCCGCCTCCCCGAAGGACAGGGTCTTCTGCGCCGCAGGGTGCGTCACCCGCTCCTCACCGGCCGCGTCCAGCACCAGCGGCGTGCGCTCCTGGCCTTCGCGGATGAACGCCATCCGCGCCTCGGAGGAAAGCTGCGCCCAGGTGGGCAGTGGCGAGAGCGGCAACAGCCGCACGTCGATGGGCGTTGGGCCCCAGGAGAGAATCACCTCGTACGAACCGTCGGACACACGCATGCCAGGAGCCATCGCTCGTTCCCCTCTTCGAGAAGGTTGTGGATGCCTTCATGGACAGCGGGAACGCGCGCAGGTTCCGGCCGGGCCCCGGTGGTTCAGGCTGCGCAAAGAGGCGCCCGGCCGTCAGGAAAGTTGACTCTACACGCCCGTTCAGGAAGCATCCGTCGCCACGGAACACCCGTTCAAGTCCGGAGGGACGCGTGGAAGAGCTCACCGAGCGGCAGAAGCAGATTCTCCAGTTCATCGTCCGCGAGACGGAGACGCGCGGCTTTCCGCCCACCATCCGGGAGATCGGCGAGGAGATGGACATCCGCTCCACCAACGGGGTGAATGACCACCTCAAGGCGCTGGAGCGGAAGGGCTACCTGAACCGGGGCGAACAGCAGAGCCGGTCGCTCGTGCCCACCAAGCGGGCGCGGATGGTGCTCGGGCTGGGCATGAAGCGGGACCCGGATCTGGTGGAGGTGCCGGTGTTGGGCAAGGTCGCCGCCGGCGCTCCCCTGCTCGCCACCGAGCACGTCGAAGACTCGGTGAAGATCGACAGCTTCCTGCTCGGCGGCGCCGGCAGGGAGGTCTTCGCCTTGCGCGTGAAGGGCGAATCGATGATTGAAGACGGCATCTACGACGGGGACTACCTCTTCGTGAAGAAGGTGCCGTCCGCCTCCCCGGGGGAGATCGTCGTGGCGCTCATCGAAGATGAAGCCACGGTGAAGCGCTACTACCCCGAAGGGGACCGGATCCGCTTCCAGCCGGCCAACGCCGCCATGCAGCCCATCTACGTGAGCCGGTCGGAGTTCCGCTCCACCATGATCCTGGGGATCGTCGTGGGCGTGTACCGCCAGCTCAAGGGCGGCCGCGCGTAGGAACTGGCGGACCCGTCTACGGGCAGCGCTCGAGCGCCGCGTCCTTCTCCTTCGCGCGGCGGCAGGCCTCGGCGGCCAACTTCGTCTCACCGGCCTTCTTCGCCGCCTTCGCCAGCTCCACCTGCAGCGTGGCGTCTGCCTCCCGCTCCGGCTCTTCGGCCAGGTGCTGGTAGAGCTTCAACGCGTCCTTCGGCCGGTTGAAGTCCATCAGGGTCCTGGCCAGCTCGCGCGCCTCCCGCTCGTCTTCGCCGGTGGCCGCGGCCAGGGCACGGTCCAGAAACTCGGACGCAGCGGCCCCATCACCCCGGCTGCGGTGCAGCCTCGCCATGGACGCCAGCACCACCGAGCGCTCCTTGATCTTGAGCGACTGCCCGAAAGCGCCGAGCGCGTCCCCCGGCTTGTCCAGCGCCGTGTACAGCTCCCCCACCAGCTCCCACAGCCCCGGGTCCTTCGGCGCGCGCTTCGCGGCCTCGCTCAGCGCCGCCACCGCCTCCTCCAGCCGCCCGGCCCGGACGAGCCGCTCGCCGTATTCGGTGTAGAGCGCCGCGTCGCTCCGGTTCCTGGCCACCGCCTTCGCGAGGAAGGCCAGGGCGTCCTCGTCCCGGCCGGCCTCTCCGAGCGCCTGCGCCGCCCGGAGGTGGTTGGCAGACGCGCCTTCGTCATGGGGGCTGGCCTCCGCGGCGAGCCCGAAGTGGATCACCGCGTCGTCCAGCTTGCCCTCCTTCAGGTCCAACTCGCCCAGCGCCTCGAGCGCGTTGAAGTCCCTGGGGTACAGCGCCACGGCCTTGCGCAGGGCGCTGCGCGCGGCGTCCGCCTCTCCCAATTGCGCCTTGATGAAGCCAATGCGTGACCAGTTGGTGGGGCGGCGCGGCTCGTTCAAGGCCGCGCGCTCGAAGTGCGGCAGCGCGTCCTTGAGCCTCCCTTGCGAGAGGAACAGCTCGCCGTAGGCCGCCGGCAGCCGCGGATCCTCCGGGAGGATGGAGCGCATCTCGTCGAAGGCCTTCTCCGACTCCTCGAAGCTCCCTTGCAGATAGAGCGCGGTGCCGTGGATGTAGAGCCCCTCCGCGCGCAATTCGGGGGAGGGCTTTTGCACCTCGTCTGCACAGCCGGCGAGGACGCCACAGAGGGCGAAGACGAGCGCCAGCGGGCGCGGACTGGGGGAGCGGAAGGTCATGGTCAGAGGCGCCAGGTGAGAGTGCCGTGGAGGTTGAGGTTGAACGCGCGCAATTGCTCTTCGGAGGCCAACTCCACCACCGTCCCCGCGAGGTTCATGGAGGCCTCCACCCCCACGCCGAACGCGCGGGAGAAGAAGTAGTGGAACCCGCCCATGCCGAAGACCGCGGGCAGGACGCCGTGGCTCTGCACGAACTTGAAGCGGCTGTTGAGGTTCACCTGCACCCCCAGGCCCAGGCCCCAGTACGGCTGGAACGCCTGGTCCAGCCGGTAGAGGTGCCGCACGCCGAGGAGGCTCGGCACCAGCGCCACGTTCTCCACCTCCAGGCGGCCCTTGCGCATCAGCGTCATCCCCACCTGCACGAAGCCCACCCACGCCTCCGCGAAGCGGTAGCCGACCTGCACGTCCCCGCTGAGGTTGAAGTTGGCCAGCTCGGTGAGGAGCGTGTTGCCCACCTTCATGCCGATGAGGAACTTGCGGTCCCTGCCGTCCGCGGCAGAGGCGCCCGACGCCAGCGGGGCCGGCGGCCTGGGCGCAGCGCCCAAAGAGGAGAAGAGCTGGGCGGTCAGCGCGCGGGTGGCCTCGGGCAGGGCCGCCTCGCCCACGGCCTCGGCGCGCGGGCGGGAGACCATGGTCTGCGCGCGCACGTCGATCAGGGTGGCGGTGAGCACGTACTGCTCCCCGAAGCGATCCAGCCGCGAGGTGAGCACCAGGTCCGCGCCCGTCGCGTCACCCACCGCGGACGCGCACGCGCCCGCGCAGCCCTCCTCCTGGCCCAGGAGGACCTTCTGGCGCTCCACGTCGATGAGCGTGGCGAGATCCTTCTGGCTGATGACCTTCAGCGCGTCGGTCTCGGCGAGGTGCGAGGCCAACAGCGCCTCCACCGGCGCCGCCTGGCCTTTGGCGGCCTCGTTGACCTCCACGGAGAGCACCGCCAGGACCCGCGGCCCCGAGGCGGCCTCTGGGCGCGCAGGGGGCGCCGTCTGCGCGCGGGCGGCGGCCAGGGGGGCCAGAAGGAGCAGGAGCGTAAAGCCGGTCCGGAGCATGTCCGCGGGAGTGTACGCGGCGAGACACACCCGGATGAAGGGATTGCTCCCTACCTCGCCCGCCGTCCGAGCGCGCGCTTCTCCCTGGGCGGGGGGCCCAGAAGCTTCAGCGGGTCCACCGGGAGCCCCTTCCTGCGCACCTCGAAGTGCAGGTAGGGCCCGGAGGTGCGGCCGGACTTGCCCACGGTGGCCACCACCTGCGCTTCGCGCACCTTCTGGCCGGTCTTCACCCGGAGGTCCCGGTTGTGCGCGTACAGGGTGATGAGGTCCTCCCCATGGTCGACGATGACGATGAGCCCGTACCCCTTCTGCTCTCCCGCGAAGAGGACGGTGCCGGCCTTCGCCACCCTCACCGGGGTCCCCATGGGCGCGGCGAGATCGATCCCGTCGTGCCGCTCCTTCCCCTTGCTGCCGAAGCGCGCGTAGAGCACGCCGCGCAGGGGCCACTCGAGCAGGTTGGGCGCCTTTGGCATCACCAGAGGCTCCTTGCGCGAAGGCGGGGGGGAGTGCGCGCGCGGCGGCGCGGAGGGTGCGGCCCCACCTGCGGAGGCGGGGGCGCCGGGTTGGGTGGGCGTAGCGGCAGAGGCGCTCGCGTGGCCGCCCTGCGCCTGCGCCGGCGCGGGGATCACCAACTCCTGCCCCACCTTGAGCCCTGTGGGGTCCTCGATTCCGTTGGCCGAGGCCAGCGCCTCCACGGTGACCCCGTGCAGCCGGGAGATCCGGTAGAGCGTCTGCCCGGGCTCCACCTTGTGGGTGACCCGCGCGCTCGGACCGGTGGCCGCCTTCGAGTCCTTTGGGCCGGCCTTCGGGGCCGCTGCCCGCGCGTCCTCCTGCCCCACCTCCTGCCCCACCTCCGGCTCCGGATGCGCGGCGTAGAGGAGCTCCGGGCCCGCCATGCGCGCAGCCGGCGTGGCGCACGCGCAGACTGTCAGGACCGCGGCTCCCAGAAGGAGCGCGCGCCCCGCTCCTGGGGACGACGCCACCATGTTGCAGCAGTGTCAGCCCTGTCGCGGGCCCGAGCCAGTTTTCGCCTGCTCGAAGCCCTCCACCGGCCAGCTTCGGACCATCTCCAGCTGCGTGTATTCGGTGAGGTCGAGGTGCAGGGGGGTCACGCTCACCTGCTGCTCCGCGAACACCGCGTTGCAGTCCGACCCGGGGATGTCCTCGTGTCGGAAGTTGGTCCCGCCAATCCAGTAGTACTTCCGCCCGCGCGGGTCGACGTTCTCCACCACGTCGTACCCGTAGGAGTGCTTGCCCAGTTGCGTGATCGCGTACGCCTTCGGCTCGCAGCCGCCGGGGATGTTCACGTTGAGCAGCACCCGGCCTCTGACCTTCTGCGCCAGCACCGCTTCGGCCAGCTTCCGCGCGAAGGCTGTGCCCGGCCCGAAGTCGAACCGCTCCTTCGCCACCAGGCTGAAGGCGATGGCGGGCACCCCCAGAAGCGACGCCTCCATGGCGGCGGCCACCGTGCCCGAATAGGTCACGTCATCCGCCAGGTTCGCGCCGTGGTTGATGCCGCTCACCATCAGGTCCGGCTTCTGGTCCTTCAGGATGTGGTTGATGGCGATGTACGAGCAGTCCGAAGGCGTCCCGTCGATGGCGTAGCGTCTGGGCCCCAGCTCCTTGATGCGCAGGGGCCGGTGCAGGCTGATGGCGTGGGAGGCGGCGCTCTGCTCGCTCTCCGGCGCCACCACCCACAATTCGCCCAGCCCCTCCATGGCGTCCGTGAGCGCGCGGAGGCCTTCGGCGTGGATGCCGTCGTCGTTGCTGATGAGGATGCGCGTCATCGAGCCGTGTGGCGGAGGGCGCGGAAGGCGCTGCGGCCGGCGTAGCGGGCGCCCTCGCCCAGCTCCTCTTCGATGCGCAGGAGCTGGTTGTACTTGGCCACCCGGTCACTCCGGGAGGCAGAGCCGGTCTTGATCTGCCCGCAGTCGAGCGCCACCGCCAGGTCGGCGATGGTGGTGTCCTCGGTCTCCCCGGAGCGGTGGCTCATCACCGAGGTGAACCCCGCCTTGTGGGCCATCCGCACCGCGTCCATCGTCTCGGTCAACGAGCCGATCTGGTTCACCTTCACCAGGATGGAGTTGGCGATGCCTCCCTCGATGCCGCGGGAGAGCCGCTGCACGTTGGTCACGAACAGGTCGTCCCCGACGAGCTGGAGCTTGCCGCCCAGGGAGTCCGTGAGCTTCTTCCACCCGTCCCAGTCATCCTCCGCCATCCCGTCTTCGATGGAGAGGATGGGGTAGCGGGCCGCGAGGCTCTCGTAGTAGCCGATGAGCCCGGCCGAGTCGTACTCCTTGCCTTCGCCCTTGAGCTTGTACTTGCCGCTGGCCTTGTCGAAGAACTCGCTGGCGGCCACGTCCAACCCCAGCGCCACCTGCTCGCCGGCGGTGAAGCCCGCCGCCGAGATGGCCTCCATGATCAGCCGCAGCGCCTCTTCGTTGGCGGGCAGATCCGGCGCGTAGCCGCCTTCGTCACCCACGCCGGTGGCGTGCCTGCCGGCCTTCAGGATCTTCTTGAGCGCGTGGAAGATCTCCGCACCCCAGCGGAGGCCTTCCGCGAAGGTGGGGGCGCCCACCGGCAGCACCATGAACTCCTGCACGTCCACCCGCGTGTCCGCGTGGGCGCCGCCGTTCAAGATGTTCATCATGGGCACCGGGAGGGTGCGGGCGCTGGCCCCGCCGACGTAGCGGTACAGCGGCATCCCGTGGGCGCTGGGGGCTGGGCGCGCCCCCCCCAAGGACACCCCCACGATGGCGGTGGCGCCCCCCGTGGGCTTGGTGGGGGTGGCGGCCGCGTCGCGCAGACCGC
>CAZQVZ010000114.1:11178-14831 GCA_964596895.1 uncultured Myxococcaceae bacterium | reverse complement strand
GGGCGATGAGGTGGATGAGCACCTCGGTGTCCGCGTCCGACTGGAAGATGGCGCCGGAGGCCTCGAGCTCGTCGCGGAGCGCCTGCGCGTTCACGAAGTTGCCGTTGTGGGCCACCGCCAACTGCCCGCCGCGGTAGCTCACCAGGAGCGGCTGCGCGTTCTTCACGTGGCTCACGCCCGCGGTGGAGTAGCGCACGTGCCCGATGGCCGCCGCGCCCGGCAGGGCCTCCAGCACCCGGTGGGTGAAGACGTCCTGCACGAGCCCCATCTCCCGGTGCGCGTGCAGCACCCCGCCCGAAGACGAGATGATCCCCGCGGACTCCTGCCCGCGGTGCTGCAGCGCGTGCAGCCCGAGATAGGTCAGGTTGGACGCCTCTTCGTGACCCCAGATGCCGAACACGCCGCACATGGCGTTGCCGTTTATCCCTTCTGCCCACGGGTGAGCAAAATGGTTCAACGCCCCCGTCCCGACTGAAACTCCCTCCTGCCGCTGGGTGCCCGCCTGCTGTCTAACCAGCCGGAATCTCAGCCCAACTACATGTAGGCTCTTTTCCGACAACTTCCTCCCTCAGGTTTCGAGAATCTCGGCTCAAGTGGGGAGGCACCATGTCGATTAGTCGACCTGAACCCAGCCGCAGTACCCTGTCGCCGCCGGCCCGCCCGTCGGGAGCACCAGAGAAAAACTTCACCCGCCCGCGCGGGCAGGGGTTGGTCATGTCGAAGGAGCTGGAGACAGGCACCGTGGCGGCGAACCGGCTGGCCGAGCTCTACCGGCGGTACGGGCCCACCATCTACGCGCGGTGCCGGCGGCTGCTCCGGGACGACGCGGCGGCTGAGGACGCCACGCAGGAGGTCTTCTTGAGGGTGTTTCGCCACATCGACGCCGCGCCGAACGACCAGGCAGCGCTGGCGTGGATCTACCGGATCTCCACCAACTGGTGCCTGAACCACCTGCGGGACCGGTCACGGCAGGCGGAGCCGGTGGAGGCGCTTCCCGAGCAGGCGGGCGCGCACCCCGAGGCGGGGTTGATGGACCGCGACCTGTGCATGCGCCTTCTCTCCCGCGCGCCGGAGAAGCTGCGCGCGCCGGCGCTCCTCTATTACGTGGACGGCATGGAGCAGGCGCACATCGCCGAGGTGCTCGGCATCTCGCGGCGCACCGTCATCAACCGCCTGGGAGAGTTCCAATCCCGGGCGCGGAAGTTCGTGGGCAGGGACTCGGAGGCCGCGGCGTGAATCCCCAGCAGCACCTCTCCAGCGAGACGCTGGACCTCTTGCTGCTCTCCGCGCTCGCGGAAGACGAGCGGCACAAGGCGCGCGCGCACCTGGAAGGGTGCGGGTCGTGCAAGCAGCGGTGGACGCAGCTCGAGGAGGACAGCGGCCGGTTCACGAAGTTCGTGCTCCCGCGCACGCTGCCGCAGGTGGAGGCGAAGGTTGCGCAGGTGAGCCTGTGGGACCGGCTGCGCCGCCACACGCGCCTGCTCTACCCCGCCATGGCGCTGGGTGCGGCCGCGGTGCTGGTGGTGGTGGTGACACCGCGAGTTGCGGGCGACGCGGACCGCGCAGGCATGGAGGAGCCGCTCTACGGGCTCAAGGGCGGCGCGCGGGTGGAGGTGGTGGCGCAGCAGGGAGACGCCCAGCGGCCGGTGACCGACGAGACCGTCCTCACCGAAGGGGACCGCATCCGCTTCCTCGTCGAACCTGCCGGTGCGCCCTTCCTGCTGCTCGCCTCGCAGGATGGGGAGGGCGCCTTCACCGTGTACTTCCCGTACGGCGGCTCCCACAGCGCCTCTCTGAGCGAGGGCTTCGTCGAGCTTCCCGGCAGCATCGAGCTGGACGACGCGCCGGGCCCCGAGACCCTCTTCGCCGTCTTCTCCTCCGAGCCGGTGGACGCCTCCCTGGTACAGGCAGCACTGCGAGACGGGCGTGAACTGTCTGCGCTGCCGGCGGTGGTCGAGGTCCTCGAGAAGCGCTTCCAGAAGGGACCGGGCGGACGGTGAGCCTCCGGCGGTCGTTGGCCTGCGGCGCGCTGCTCCTGCCGCTGGCGCTCGGGTTCGTCTCCACCGCGGAGGCGGCCACGCACCGGTTTGCGGTGGTGCTCGGGAACAACGCCGGCTCCGGCGCGCGCCCCTCCTTGCGCTACGCGGAGGCAGACGCGCACAAGATGGCGCGGGTCCTGGTGGAGCTGGGGGAGGTCCCCGAGGAGCAGGTGTTCCTGCTCAACGGCCGCGGCGTGGCGGACGTGGAGGCGGCGGTGGCCCGCGTGCGCGCGCAGATAGCGCAGATCCACGCGTCCCCTGACGACCGCGCGGTGCTGCTCTTCTACTTCTCCGGCCACGGCGACGGTGAGGCGCTGGAGCTCGGACGCGAGCGGCTGTCGTATGGGTCCTTGCGCGCCATGCTCTCGGGCAGCGGCGCGGACCTCAAGGTCGCCATCATCGACGCGTGCCGCAGCGGCTCGGCGGTGCTGGAGAAGGGCGGCAAGCCCGCGCCGGCCTTCACCATCCGCCTCACCGAACAGGCCACCGCGCGCGGCGAGGTCTTCATCACCTCCAGCGCCGCGAGCGAGAACGCGCTCGAGTCCTCCGAGGTGAAGGGCAGCTTCTTCACCCACAACCTGGTGAGCGGGCTGCGCGGCGCCGCGGACGTTTCGGGGGACCGGCTGGTGACCCTGTCGGAGGCCTACCGCTATGCGTACGAGCGAACCGTCTCCGCCACCGCGCTCACGCCGTCTGGCGCGCAGCACCCCAACTACGACTACCGGCTCTCCGGGCAGGGTGAGCTGGTGCTGTCCTCCCTGGTCCGCAGCACCAGCACGCTGTTGTTGCCGGACGGCGCCGAGCGCGCGCTGGTGACCGACGTGACCCGCGACCAGGTGGTGGCGGAGCTGCTCCCCGGCGGCGCAAGAGAGATTGCCCTGCCCGCGGGCATCTATGGCCTGCGCCTGCTGCGCGGCGGTGAGGCGTACGGCGGCCGCTTCCGCGTGGACGAAGGTGCGCGCTACGCCTTGCGCTGGGAGGACGTGGAGCGGCTGTCCCTGCCGAAGGACCGGTTGGCCTTGAAGGGGGGCGGCGGCGCGCTGCCTGCGCACGGCGCCTTGGCGAGGCCTCCGGTGTCGGCTGCGAACCGGGGCGCAGCGCCGCTGTTCGGGCTCGCGGTGGGCGGCGGGGTGGCGGCCACCGAGGCGGCGGGGCTGCAGGCTTCGTTGCGGCTGTCGTTCGAGCCCACCCAGAAGACCGGTGTTTCGTACGCGCTCGTGGCCCAGGCGGGCAGCGCGCTCAGCGGCACCGCCACCGAGAGCGCCGTGGGCGCGCGCGTGGGCTACCGCGCGGTGGCGCGCACCTCCCGCGTCTACTTCTCGCTGGGCGCGGAGGCGGGCGCGTCTTTCCTCTGGGTGGATGAGGGCGGGGCGCGCACCGCACCCGCCTTCGTCGCAGGCCCGCGGGCCGCGCTCCGGGTGAAGGTGGGCGGCCCCGCCTGGCTGGGGCTCGAGGCCGGGGCGCCGCTGACGCTGCTGCCCGAGCCGCAGGGGCTGCGCGCGGCGATGACGCCGTCGGTGGCGCTGGGGATGGCGCTGGAGCTGTGAGGATGCATCGTGATGCATTTATTCGGGGGCCAGAGGACGCGAACCCCACCCTGCAGACGCTGACCCG
>CAZQVZ010000114.1:0-11078 GCA_964596895.1 uncultured Myxococcaceae bacterium | reverse complement strand
ATGCATTTATTCGGGGGCCAGAGGACGCGAACCCCACCCTGCAGACGCTGACCCGAGTCTTCGGACCCTTCGGGGCCCGCATCGGACGGGTGTTCCCCCTCAAGGGGCTCGAGAAGAGCCGGCGCCGCGGCCGCACCCGACAGGTGTAGTAGGAAAAGCCGCATGCGAGCTTTGACCTACTTCGTCGCGACCAGCGTGGACGGCTTCATCGCCGGTCCAGGGGGCCAGTTCGACTTCTTCCCCATGGAGGGCGACCACATCCAGGCGCAGGTGGAGGCGTTGCCCGAGACCCTGCCGAAGCACGTCCGCGACATGTTCGGGGTGCCCACGCGCATCGCGCGCTTCGACACCGTGGTGATGGGCCGCGGCACCTACGAGCCGGGGCTCTCCGCCGGCTTCTCCGACCCCTATGCCCCGCTGAGGACGGTGGTCTTCTCCCGCTCCCTGCCCGCCAAAGAGGAGGGCGCGCTGCGCATCACCGCTGAAGATCCGGTGAAGGTGGTGCGCGCCCTGAAGGCGGAGGCGGGCAAAGACCTCTGGCTGTGCGGCGGCGGCAAGCTGGCGTCCGTGCTGCGCGACGAGATCGACGAGCTGGTGGTGAAGGTGAACCCGGTGCTCACCGGCGGCGAGGGCATCCGCCTCTTCGAAGGTGACTTCTCGCCGTCGAAGCTGCGGCTGCGGTCCCACCGCGCCTTCGACAGCGGCGTGGTCTGGCTCACCTTTGACGTCCTGCCCCGAGGCTGAAGTCCGCGTAGAGTCCGCGCCCCGTGGTGAACCGCCGTCTCCTCCGCTCGCTGGGTCCCGTGCTGCTGCTGGCGGTGGGCGGCGCGTACGCGCTCGCTTCTGGAAACTGGTGCGGGCAGTGGACGGCGGGTGACCCGGAGGTCACGGTCCGAGCGAGGGCCTCGGGGGAGCTGTCGGCGGGTGCAGCGAAGGTGCCGCTCGAACCGCCCTATCCCATCGTCGCTGCCGGCTATCCGCCCCCACGTCCCGCGCACTCGGACGCGAGGCCGGCACTGCACGCGCGGGCGCTGGTGTTCGCCGCCGGGGACATGAAGGTGGGGCTGGTGGCGCTGGACCTGCTGACCATCTCGCCGGAGCTGGAACAGGCGGTGCGCGCGCAGGTGCCGTCGTTGACCGACGTGTGGGTCATCGCCACGCACACGCACGCGTCCTTCGGCGCCTACGACGAGCGGCTGGTCTCGCAGCTCGCCGGCACCGGGCGCTTCCGCAAGGCCGCGCAGGACGCCGCGGTGCGCGGCGCGGTGGATGCGCTGCAGAAGGCGGAGGCGGCGCTTCGCCCGGCAACACTTCACCGAGCCGACACCGAGACCCGGGCGCTGGCGTGGGCGCGCACGGGGTCGGAGGTGGAGCGGCGCGTGCTGCGCCTCGTCGTCCGCGAGGCACTGGCCGAGTCCGGCGCTGAGCCCGGCGCTGAGCCTCGCGTTGAGGCCGAGACGCTGGCTGAGCTGTGGCTGCTCGCTGCGCATCCGACGCTGGTGCCGCGCAAGAAGGAGGCGCTGTCGCCGGACTACCCGGGGCAGGTGGAGGAGGAGGGCGGACCGGTCACGCTCGTCCTGCAGTCGGCCGCGGGCAACGCGGGCGCGGCGGTTCCGGAGGGCGACGGCGTCCCGTCCGAGCGCTTCGCGGACGTGCTCGAAGACACGGTGCGCGCGCTGGAGCCTGCGCGGTTGCCGGTGGACGTCCTCGCCGTGTCGCGCGTGCGCTTCGGCCTGCCGCGGCCGGACTCCTCCCGGCTGGCGCCCTGGTTTGCGCGCGCGGCGGGAGACAATCTGCTGTGCGGCTCCACCGCGAAGCACTCGGAGGTGGCGGCGCTGCAGGTGGGGCCGCTGCGCCTTCTGGCCATCCCCGCTGAGCCGAGCCTGGCTGCGGGCCGGGTGTTGGAGGCGGGCGCCGGGGACGCGCGGGTGGTGGGGCTCGTCGGCGGCTACGTGGGGTACGTGGAGCCGGCAGCGGTCGTGAACGCCAACGGCGGCGAAGCGAAGCGGCAGTACTTCGGCGACGCGCTCCTGAAGACCTTCGGCGACGCCTCGGCCCTCGCTTCCGAGGCGCTCGAGCCACAGGAGCAGGAGCAGCTGCCGCAGCAGCCGGCCCAGCCCTAGACGACGAGCTTCGGATCCTGCTCGCGCGGCTTGTAGAGCAGCAGGGTCTTCCCGAGGATCTGCGCGACCTCGGCGCCCGTCTGCTCGGCGAGCATCTGCGCGCCGTCGAAGCGGTCATCCGGCCCTTCGTTGAACTTCACCTTGATGAGCTCGTGGTCGTAGAGCGCCTGCTCCACCGCCGCCACCACGCCTGGGGTGACGCCGCCCTGTCCCACGATGACCACCGGGTCGAGGTGATGCCCCAACCCCCGGAGCTTGCGCCGCTGTTTGCCTGTCAGAGCCATGGACCTACTTCTTGGTGAGGTACCGAATCTCACGCTGAGCATCGAGGTGGTCCGGCTGCAAGTCGAGCGTCTTCTTGAGGGAGGCGAGCGCCTTCTTCTGGTCCCCGAGCAGCTTCGCTATCTGCCCTTCGAAGAAGTACGCCTGCGCGCACCGGGGGTTCTTCTTCAGGGCCTGCTCGAGATCCCGCGCGGCCTCCGCCTGGCCCACCTGGCGGTCCTTCGAGGCGAAGAAGCGCGCGGCGGCGCGCCACGCGTAGAACTCGCCTTCGTCCCCGTTGGTGGCGATGGCGTCGGAGAGCATCTCCACCGCCTCGGGGAACTTCTTCGCCTTCACCAGGATGCAGCCCTTCTGGAAGAGCTCCTCCGCGTGGAGGATGGCGGCCACGTCCACGTCACCGCCGCCGCCCGCCTTCAGGTCTTCGATGTACTCGGCGCGTGAGCCGTCGTCGCCGAGCGTGCGGTAGGCCTCACCAATCTTCGCGAAGACGTCCGCCTTGAGCTTGCCGAGGTCCGCCGGCGCGCCGGGGGGCACTGTGTCCGGGTGGTAGACGCGCGCGAGCTTGAAGTACGCCCTCTTCACGGCGCCGCTGTCCGCGTTGTCGCGGACGCCGAGCACCTCGAAGTAGTTCTGGTCCTTCTGCTTCTCGTAGACCCCCCGCAGCTCCGCGAGCTCCTTGACGAAGTCCACCGGCGCCGCGGGCCCAGGCTCCGGGGGGGAGGGACGTGGCGCGCTGATCTTCGGCGTCATCACCGGCGGCGCGGGACGAGCGGGCGCGGCGGCGGGTGCGGCGGGCGGCGCGGACGCTGCAGGCGCGGTCGGGCGGGGGGCGGCGGGCGTGACAGCTGCGGCGGCGATGGACGGCGGCGGGGCGACGGGGGCCGCAGCCGGCGCGGGCTTCGGTTCCGGTGCTGCCGCGCGCGGCTCCGCAGGCGGCGGGGGCGCCTTCAGCGGAGTGGCCGCGAAGGAGACGATGTCCAGCTCGCGCAGCACCCACGACAACCGGAAGAAGGCCTCCGCATCTTGCGGCAGGTCCCGGGCGAGCAGGTTCAACGAGCGCACCCCATCAATGAAGCCGATGGCGCGCATCTCCTGGGGGGTGAGGCGCAGGTCGTTGACCGCGATGAGCCCCCCGGACTTCATCACCGGCAGGTCGACGGCAGGCTCCATCCGGTGGCGGATGAGCTTCGGCGGGACCTTGCGCGCAAGCTCCATGAGGACGCCCCAGCGGTTGCCCAGGGGCATCGCCTTCTGCGGCGGCAGCTCCTCTTCGGTCCAGCGGAAGCTGCCAGACCAGGCGATGAAGGCCTTGAGCAGGATGCCGTGCGCGCGCTGCACGAGGCGGGGAAACACGTTCGCGGGGTTCAGCGCCCCGGTTCCGAAGAGCGCGGCGAGCAGGTCACCTCCGAACCGCTCCTGCGCGAGCTCTGCCTGCGTGACCTGCTCTGGCGTCGCCAGGTTCTCGCGCAGGAGGAAGACCCCCACCGCGTCTTCGGTGTGGCTCGAAGCGACGTGCTGGGGGCTGCCCTTCTTGAAGTGAAGCTCGACGAGCCGGTCCCCGATGTCCAGGGCGAGCCGTCCGGTGAGCCCGTGCGCCGCGGCGAGGTAGTACAGGCGGATGGCGGAGATGCGCGCGAGGTCGCCTTCGGACGGCATCTCCGAGACGCCCAGCTCCGCGGGGGTGGTCGCTGAAGGTGCAGGTCTCGGGGCGGGCGGCGCCACGGGAGCTGCCGGAGTCGGTGCCGGCTGCGGCGCGCGCGGCGCGGAGACGGGCGGGGAGACAGGCCCGGCGGCGGGAGGCCGCCCGGGCACGACGGGCGGAGGACCGTGGACCTCTCCGCGGTGGGCCTGCGGCGTGTGGGAGGCGCCCGGGCCCGAGCGGGGAGCCGTGGCAGCCGCGCGTGCCCCGGGGCCGGCCATGGGGGCGGCGGTGGCAGCGCGGGCGCCCGGACCCGCGAGCGGTGCCGCGGCGTTCAAGGCACCCGGACCCGCCATGGGCGCGGAGGGCGCTGCGGAGGGCTGGGCAGGTTCCTGGGCGGCGGACTGCAGCCTCGCGGCGAAGGCGGCGGCCTCCTTTGCGAAGCCGTCCCCCCAGAGGTTGGGCGGGACGAACTCGCGGAGGTCTTCGAAGCGGCCGGGGAACGCGAAGTTCACGCCGTCGGTGGAGAGCTGGATGCGGCCTTCGACGAGGCCGTTGTCCAGGAGGAGCTCCAGGGTCTGCGGCGTGATGGGTCCCCACAGCCGGCCCTTGTCGTTGCGGACGAAGACCTGTTGCGGTTCGGAGGCTTCCATCTCGTGGGGCGAACCCTACTGAACCGAGCCGGAGATCGGAACCGACGCGGACGTACGTCCGACCAGGAGGCGAGCGAGCGCGTCTAGAGGACCACCGACTCCCGGTGCTCGCCGAAGACCTCGCGCATGGCGTCGGAGACTTCGCCCAGGGTGGCCTCGGCCTTCACCGCGTCGAGGATGAGGGGGACGAGGTTCTCCTTCTCGTCGCGCGCGGCGGTGCGGATGGCGTCGAGCGCGCGGGTGACCGGCTCGTTGCGGCGCTCCTTGCGCAAGGCCACCAGCCGCTCCCTCTGCGCCTCGCCCACCGCCTCGTCCACGCGAAGCAGGCCGGTGGGAGGCGGCTCGGGCTCGGCGAACTGGTTCACGCCCACGACGACGGAGCGACGCTCCTCGAGATCCCTTTGCGCCTGGTAGGAGGCATCCTGGATCTCCGCCTGGGGGAACCCCTGGGCAATGGCCTCCACCATCCCGCCCAAATCGTCGATGCGCCGGATGTAGTCGAGCGCCTTCGCCTCCAGCTCATTGGTGAGGTGCTCGATCGCATATGAGCCGCCCATGGGGTCCACCACGTCCGCCACGCCAGACTCATGGGCGATGACCTGCTGGGTGCGCAGCGCCAGCCGCGCCGCCTCTTCGGAGGGGAGCGCCAGCGCCTCGTCCCGGGAGTTGGTGTGCAGGGACTGGCACCCGCCCATCACCGCGGCGAGCGCCTGCAGGGAGACGCGCACCACGTTGTTGTCCACCTGCTGGGCGGTGAGGGTGGAGCCGGCGGTCTGCGCGTGGAAGCGGAGCATCATGCTGCGCGGGTCTTTGGCGCCGAACCGCTCCTTCATGATGCGGGCCCACATCCGCCGGGCCGCGCGGAACTTCGCGACCTCTTCGAGGAAGTGGTTGTGCACGTTGAAGAAGAAGGAGAGCCGGCCCGCAAAGGCGTCCACGTCCAGCCCCGCCTTCAGCGCCGCCTCCACGTAGGAGATGCCATCCGCGAGCGTGAAGGCGATCTCCTGGGCCGCCGTCGAGCCGGCTTCACGGATGTGGTAGCCGCTGATGGAGATGGGGTTCCACTTCGGCACCTTCTTCGCGCAGAAGGCGAAGAGGTTGGTGATGAGCCGGAGCGAAGGCGCAGGCGGATAGATGTACGTCCCGCGCGCCATGTACTCCTTGAGGATGTCGTTCTGGACGGTGCCGGAGAGCTGCTCGAGCGGCACGCCGTTCTTCTCGCCCACCGCCGCGTAGAGCGACAGGAGGATGGGCGCGGTGGCGTTGATGGTCATCGACGTGGAGACCTTGTCCAACGGGATGCCGCGGAGCAGGACCTCCATGTCCCGGATGGAGCAGATGGAGACGCCCACCTTGCCCACCTCGCCGGCGGCGCGCGGGTGGTCTGCGTCCCGGCCCATCTGCGTGGGCAGGTCGAACGCCACCGACAGGCCGGTCTGCCCGGACTTGAGCAGGTAGTGGTAGCGGGCGTTGGCGTCCTCCGCGCTGCCGAAGCCGGCGTACTGGCGCATGGTCCAGAAGCGGCCGCGGTACATGGTGGGCTGGACGCCGCGGGTGAACGGGTACTCGCCAGGCAGCCCGAGCTTTGGCATCACCTCTGCTTCGGGCAGCACGTCCGGGCCGTAGACCGGGTCCAGGGTGAGGCCGCTCGAGGTGTCGAAGGTGGGCCTGCGCTCCGGCGCCTTCGAGGTCGCCTTCTGGTGCACGTCCTTCAGCCAGCGCGCCTTCTCGCTCTTCCAATCCGCCATGGTGGGCGCTTACGCAGAAGCGGAGGCAGAGGCAAGCGGCCGTGCTACGAGGCGCGCGCAGGAGGAACCCCATGAACGTTGGCTTCGCCGTTGTGGTGCGCCTGGTCGTGCTCTCCGCCGTCCTCTCTCTTGCCTCTTCCTGCGCCCCGTCGGTGAAGCCGCAGATGAAGGAGGCGACCGACCGGATGCTCCAGGAGGCGCGCGGCACCCACGACGAGCCTTCGCCTTCGAGCTACGACCCGAAGCCGTGGCAGCAGGGCCAGTGGGTGCAGTGGCGCAGCGTGGACAAGAACGGGCAGCCGTCGGTCTCGAAGCTCTCGGTGGTGGAGGAGGGCGAAGACGGGATCTGGCTCGAGCAGGTGCACCAGGACTACCGCGGCCGGACGGTGACGAAGGTCCTCTATTCGCGGATGCCGAAGACGCCGGAGGAGGCCACCGAGGTGGTGCAGAAGATCATCTCGAAGCGGGACGACGAAGAACCTCGAGTCATGGACCTGAACGACCCCTCCGGCCCCGGCGGGATGATGCGCGGGATGACGAAGGCGATGATGCCGTCCATCACCTGGCCGCGCAGTCCCGGCGCGCTGCCGAAGGAGGACGTGACGGTGGCGGGCGGCACCTTCCGCGGGACGGTGAAGTTCCCCTCGTCGGTGCAGGCCGGCCCGTTCCAGATGCGGCTGACCGGCTGGTACCACCCGGCGGTGCCGCTCGGCGGCTCGGTGAAGAGCCAGAGCGATGATGGGAGCGCGACCACCGAGCTGCTTGGCTACGGAGACAGCGGGGCGCGAAGTGAGCTCGACCTGAGATAGCTCCTGCATCCCCTCTCCCTCTGGGCCCTCTGGGAGAGGGTCAGGGGGAGGGTGCCCGCGCGACAGCGGCTCAAGCCGGGACCCGCTCCGCCAGCTCACTGAGTTGCTGGCGGCAGCGGGAGGCGATCACCTTGAACGCCGCGGAGACCTCCGGAGCCGCGATCACGTGCTCCCAGAAGCCGAGCGCTTCGTCCGCCGCGCTGCGCCAGACCTCCATGCTGTCGACGGTGGGTGGCTGCGGGGACCAGCTGCGTTCGACCACCGAGGTGCCTGCAGGTGCGAACGCCATCGGCAGCATGTCGTAGACAGGTGCGAGCGCGAGTTGCCCGTCGTGCGCCGTGTAGAAGGCGAGGTTCCCGCGGTGGCGGTCGGTATTTCCGCTGAGCTGCCCGAAGACGTCGAGCCAGCGAGCGGTGTGCGCGTCTTCGTCCGTCAGAAGGTTCCGCGCCCGGAGCGCTCGCGCGACCGTGGACCAGGTGCCACCGACTCCTGCGAACTCGTCGTCCGCGGCGCCCAATGACAGAACGCCCCTGCGCCCCCGGGAGCCGACCCGGTCGAAGCGCTCCACCTCGAGGAACCGGTAGCCGCCTTCATCGATCAGCTGCGCCTGCGCGGCGGCCACGCCGGCCTGACGCAAGTGCGCGAGCGCCAGCGCCTCGCACGCCAGGAGGTCCCGCCATCGCTGCGAGGCCTCTCCGGAGTCAGGCCCCACGAACTTCACCAGCACGTGCGTCTCCTCGCGGAGCGCGAGAAACTTGGGCTGCTCGCCGCCCGCTGACGAGCCTGCCTCTCCGGCCGCCGAGCGCTGCGCGAGTGCCGGGTAGTCGGTAGGAGTGACCTCTTCTGGTACCTGTGCGAGCCACCGGTCCATCGATTCGCGGCCGCAGATCAGGTCTCCCACGCAGTCTTCGCCGCGCCGCAGGATGGCGACCAACATGTGGTCGCCACTCCAGTCGGTCAGGCGGTCCGGCAGGCTGAGGTCCAGGTGGCGCGCGGTGAAGCTTCGACCGAGGAAGCCCTGCGGCGCCATGTCCGCAACGAAGGGAGGCAGCCCTTCGAAGAGCACCCCTTCTCCCGCGCGCGCAGGATGAGCGAGCCAGTGTCCACCGCCCCAGAGCGGAAACAGCTCGCCGAAGGGCTCGGCCTTCCCTGAGGGATCCACTCGCCAGACCGGATGGCCGCCTTCGGTGGCCAACCCGGGCAGCTCCCGCACGCGCCCGTAGCGGGTGGAGCGCGCACGGCCCATCCGGACCACAGCGCTGCCGCCTTCCTGCAACCAACGGGACAAGGTCGGCTGGCTCACCCCGAGCGCCGCCCGCAGCTCGCCCGCGGTGGCAGACCCGCCCAGGCGCGCCAGTCCCCTCAGGGCCTGCGCTGGGCCTGACGAATGAATAGATTCTTCGGGCATCTTTCAGAGGGAAGTGAATAGATACGTGAATAGATACTCCGCCGCAACCCGGCGGCGGTTTGCCGCTTGCCCGCTCGCCCGGCCGCTCAGCCCAGCCCCTCGCCGGATGGCGGCGACTTCTTCCGCCTCGGCCTGCGGCGCCGACGAGACCGCTTCGCCTCTGCGCGCGGGGCCTCCCCGCCCAGCTCCCGGATGATGCGCGCCGCCACGCCGGCCTGCGCGCCCACCTCGCGCAGGAGCACGTGCGCTCGCGGATGGGATTTGGGGTCCCGAAGCGCCGCGGCCACCCGCTCCACCACGTCTGCGCGCAGGGTCACGGGTCCCACAGGCAGGTAGCCGTAGAGCGCCGCGTCTGCCTCACCGAAGGAGTCCCGCGGGAGCAGCGGCTCACGTGGAGCGCCCTCGGGAGCGCGCCGCCCCTCGAACAGCGCGGTGAGCATCACCCGCCGCGACAGCGCCTGCAGCGACAGCGCGCCTTCGATGAAGAAGACCTGGTGCCCGAGCCGCGCCCCCAGGCCCACGAACCGCGCCCGCTCCTCGTCGGTGAGCAGGCGCCACTGCTCCTGTCCTTCGTGCAGCGGAATGACCCCCAGCCCGTCCGCGAGCCGGAACGCGAGCCCGCGCGTGGCCGCGCTTCGTCCCTCACCGCTGAGCGTCTCGCCCGGGAAGCCGCCCATGGCCTCGGTGACCAGGTCCTTCGCCAGCGCGAGCAGCCGCCGCTCCAGTCGCCGCTGCGCCCCGCCGGTCCAGGCGTCCGGCTCCGTCAGTGCAATCAACGGCGAGCGCCGGTCCTTGCCTCGCACCAGTCGGGACAGCGGCTCGCCGTCGAAGCTGACGCGGCCGTTCACATCCACCTCGAAGGCGGCGTGCGGCGCTTCGACCACCCCCTCCACGAACTGCGCCTCGGTGAGCGGCGCGCCTTCGGAGGGCGCCCCACGCTCGGCCATCAGCGCGCCCAGGCCTGCGAACGGGCTGTCCGACTTCTTCGCCGAGGCGCCGGCGGCCTTCGCGGCGTCTCCCCGCAGGAACCGCCTGGGCGTCCTGCGCGCCGCGCGCTCCACGAACCGCTCCACCAGCCGCGCGTGCAGCGCGTCCCCGAGCGCGTCCTCCATCCGCCGCGTCCGCTCCTGCCACGCCTCGGCGCGGCGCAGCCAGCGCCCGCGGTTGGTCACGTACGTCCAGATGCGCATCGCCGCGAGCCGGTCCATCAGCACGTGGATGTCGCCCGCTACCTCCTCCAGCGGCGAGATCTGCTGACCGAGCCAGTCTTCGGACAGCTCCCCGCGCTGCGTGTGCAGCTGCCAGAAGATGTCTCCGAGCAGCGCCACGTGCGTGCCGAAGAGCTTCTTGCGGAAGTCGGGGATCTGGCAGACCTCCCAGAGCAGCTCCACCGCCGCCGGATGCCTCGCGGCCTCCCGCACCCGCGGATCCTCGATGAGCGCCCGGAGCGCGTCGAAGTCATCCGCTCGCTCCACCCGCGTGAACCGAGAGGACGGCGGCGCCTTCGCCAAAGACGCCACCAGCGCGTCGGGGGAGGAGAAGTCCAGGGCCTCGTTGCGCCAGATGAGCTGCCGCAGGGCGGAGAAGCGGTGCGACTCGATGGCGGCGATGGTGCGCAGGTCCAGCTCCGGGTACCCGTTCAGCGTGCCGAAGGTGCCGTCGTTGAGGTGGCGCCCGGCGCGTCCGGCGATCTGCGCCAGCTCATCCGGATACAGGTCCCGCTGCTCGAAGCCGTCGTACTTCGACAGCCCGGCGAAGGCCACGTGGTCCAGGTCCAGGTTCAACCCCATGCCAATGGCGTCCGTGGCGACGAGGTATTGCACCTCCCCGGACTGGTACATGGCCACCTGCGCGTTGCGCGTGCGCGGTGAGAGCGCGCCCAGCACCACCGCCACGCCGCCATGGATGCGGCGGACCGACTCGGCGAGCTCGTAGACCCGCTCCGCGGAGAACGCGACGATGGCCGAGCGAGGCGGCAGGCTCTTCACCGACTTGCGCCCGCGAAAGCGCAGCTGCGACAGCCGGGTGGCGCGCTTGAAGGAGGCGCCGGGGATGAGCCCCTGCAAGAGCGGCCGGAGGGTGTCCGCGCCGAGGAACCACGTCTCCTTCCGGCCGCGCGCGTGGAGCAGCCGTTCGGTGAAGACGTGCCCGCGCTCTCTGTGCGCGCACAGCTGGATCTCATCCACCGCGAGGAAGTCCACCGGGCAGGCGTCCACCGGCATCGCCTCCACGGTGCAGATCCAGTAGTCCGGCCGCGGGGGCAGCCGCTTCTCTTCGCCGGTGACCAGCGCCACGCGCCCTTCGCCCACCCGGGCGGTCACGCGGTCGTACACCTCCCGGGCGAGCAGGCGCAGGGGGAGCCCCATCATCCCCGAGTCGTGCTCGAGCATCCGCTCGATCGCCCGGTGGGTCTTGC
>CAZQVZ010000113.1:0-14845 GCA_964596895.1 uncultured Myxococcaceae bacterium | reverse complement strand
GGGTTCACCTCTGCGTCGCCGGCGCCTGCACCGAAACCTCACCTCCGGATGGAGGTGTCTGCGGCTGCAACGACCAGCGGCCCGTTTCGACCATTGCCACCGGCGTCGCCCACACCTGCCGCATGACACCGCAGAAGACGGTGGAGTGCTGGGGCGCGAACAACGTCGGCCAACTGGGCGACGGAACCTTCGATTTTCGTCCCACTCCAGCGCCGGTCGTAGGGCTGACGGATGTCGTGGAACTCACCGGAGGATCAGGGCACAACTGCGCCCGCACTTCCCAGGGGCGAGTCCACTGCTGGGGCACAAACAGCTCGGGACAAGTCTGGAGTGGGATGTCAGGGTTGGTCGACCAGAACACCCCGCTGATGCTCCCCAATCTCTTAGACGTGGTCTCACTGGCCTCAGCGGCGAACTCCAACTGCGTCGTGTTGGCGAATGGCGAGGTCGTCTGCTGGGGCCATGTCTCTCCATTTGTGGCAAGTCCTCCGCCGATAGCGGGAATCCCGTCGGCGACGAGCGCGAGCGCTTCGCAAAACAATGGCTGCGCCATCCTCAACGACAGTACCTTGACTTGCTGGGGAGGCAATGGCGGCTCCAGGGGAGTCGGCCCTGAGGTGACGAGCACCGACCCGCTTCCCGCTGAGACGCCGCAGGGGGAGCTTCATGGCGTCGTCGAGTTGAGTCACGGCCAGTATCAGCCGACCCTCGTCCGCACCCTCACCGGACAGGTGCTCATCTCCATCCATCCTGGCCTGGTGACTGCCGACGTCGCCCCCACAGTGCCCGACGCCGGCTGGTACTTCACCCCCGTGGAGCTTGACGGCTGCGCCACCCAGATCAGCGCTGGCGGCTTTGGCTGCGCCCGCATGTCGGATGGCACCGCGCGCTGCTTCGGCCCCAGCAATGACGGCGGGCATCTCGGCAGCGGCAGCTACGCGCTGCCCCCCAACGGCCTCAGCGATGTCTCGGGGCTGACCGGCGTGACGGAGATCCGCACGCAGTGGGACCACACCTGCGCACGGTTCGAAGACGGCGGCTTCCGCTGCTGGGGCGACAACACCTGGGGGCAGCTCGGTGACGGCACCTACGACAGCCGTCCTGCGCCCTGACTCGCCGCCGTCGTACAGGCAGCCTCAGGCTCGCTTTGACCAAGGCGATGGCAGCGCTGCTGACACGGCAGGTCCGTCAGGCCGCGGTCCTCTCGCTGACAAGCCGAGGTCCTCCCGCTGACAAGCCGAGGTCCACCCGCTGACAGGCCGAGGTCCTCCCGCTGACAGGCCGAGGTCCTCCCGCTGAAAGGCCCGAGACCGAGGTCCCCTCGTTCCCCCTGGAAGTTCGAGAGCGTCGCGCTGACAGGCCGCGGTCCACGCAACGACCGGCATCTCCGTTCCAGCCGGGACCGCTTCCCAGCCACCTGCCCGGCGCTCGGCCGCCCGGTCGCTGTCGTCCAGCCCATCGCGCCCAACCCTTCTGAAGAACAGGAGGGGGACGGGCATGAAGACGGCTCAATGGTGGAGGGGTGGCCTCGTGGCTGCGGGGCTTCTGGTGGGAGCGGGCTGCGCAACGGACCGCTCGGCGGAGACGCCGGATCCGCCGCCGCCCATCATGGAACCCGGCATCGGTGGCGCAGGCCAGTCCGGCATCCCGGTGGAGCAGATCCCCCAGGGGACCGGCCAGCCCGAAGACGAGGTGCGGCCACCCGCGCCGTCCGCGCCAGCGCCCGTCTCTCCGGGCGATCCGCCGCCGCCGCCTCCTCCTCCAGAGCCCGGGCCGGGCCCGGACGGCGCGCAGGCGTCGAAGCCGGACGTCGCACGCTCTCCGGCGGGCGGTGAGAAGGCCGCGCCCATGGGCGAGCGCCGCTCCGGCGTGGACGCGGCGCCGGCGAACATCCGCACGCTGGAGGACTGAATGCGCAGGCTCGCTGCGGTGGCGGTGGCAGCGGCCGGCGTCACCTTCAGCGCGTGCGCCTCGCAACCGCACGCGCTGCAATACGTGGTGCTGCCCAACCACGAAGCGCTGCGGCCGGACCTCCCCGAGACGCCTCCGCCGGAGGTGGCGCTGCGCCAGTCGGAGGAGAACCCCGAGTACCCCATCTTCGAGCCCGACGACGTCGGCGTGGGCGGCGCGGGCTGCACGGTGGGGCTCATCGGCACGCGGTGCGAACTGGGCATCCTCGGCGCCGAGGTGCCGCTCGAGGAGCGCACCCTGCTGCCACCCGATGGCGAGGTCATCGCCGAGCCATTGCCAGGCCCAGCTGACGCGCGCCCGACGCCGCCGCTCCCGGAGTGGGAGGTCGGCGACGGCGACTCAAAGCCACTGCAGAAGGGCCGGGGACGCTGAGGCCTCGCCGCGCAGTCCGCCTTCCACCGTCAGGGGGAACGCGTGGAACCCGCGCGCGCCGAGCGCCTCGACGGCAGCGGTGAGCACGCCTTCGTCCGGCGCGAAGAGCACGCAGCCATCACCGCCACCTGCGCCTGAAAGCTTCGCGCTCGCGCCCACCGTCCGGCACAACGCGATGATCTGCGCCATCTCCTCGGTGAGCACGCCCTGCCCCAGCGTGGCCAACAGCACCTGCAGCGCCTCCACCGCGTCACGCACGAGCGCAAAGTCACCGGACGAAAGGCCTCGCTCCAGCGCGTCCCCGTGCGCATCCGACTGGACCACGAAGCGGGCGCGCGCCTCGCGAGAGAGCTGCGCCTCCACCTTCGTCACCATCTTCGGCGTGGACGCGCTCTGCCGCGTGTACGCGTACCCCAACGCCAGCTTCGGCGCGGGCAGCTTCCACACCTCAACCGGTGGGGAACCGGACAGCGCCGCGCCCAGGGTGCCCGCGGTAGAGGCGTCCATCAGCGGCGCCACCTCGAACCGCCGGTAGCGAACGATGCCACCCGCGAAGCTGCACGCCACATCCGCCCCGCTGCCGCGCCCGCCCTGCGCGCTCGCGTGGGAGAGCAGGGCCAGCTTCAGCGCGTCGAACTTCCCTTCGAGCACGAAGCGCGAAGCCTCGCTCGCGAGCACCGTGGCCAGCGCGCTGCCCCCGAAGCCGAGCTTCCGCCCCTCCGGCGACACGGGGCTGGGCGCCACCGCGAAGTCGAACCCCAGAGGCTCCTTGCCCACCGCGCGCAGGGCCTCATCGATGGCGCGGGCGACGAAGCGATACGCCTCCGGCACCTCGCCCCCCTCCCAGCGAGCGCCCGCGGGCGTGGTGCGCCCCACCAGGCGCCCGTCACGCAGCACCACGTGGACTTCCCGGTCGGCTCGGCGGCGGACGAGCGCAGAGACCCGCGGCCCCACCGCGCACAGCCGCGCGGCGCCGCCCCAGAGGACGGCGTACTCGCCTGCGAGGAACAGCTTCCCGGGAGCGGAGAGCGCGCGCTGCATCGAGCGCGCACCTACCCCAACTAGTTCCCGGACGCGAGGATGGTGAAGGTGTCCGCCGCGTTGGCCACCGCGTCGCCGTTCCCGTCGGTCCAGCCAATGACGTACCAGCTGTCCGGGTAGCTCTGCCGGTTGGGCAGCATCACGTTGGCGTAGTACCAGCCCGCGGCCTGGGTCCCGTAGCCGCCCGGGCACGCGCCGTAGCCGATGAGCGAGAGCACACCCGTCGCGGGGTCCGTCACCAGGTGCACGAGGAACTGGTCTGCGTGCGGCGAGCAGGTGGCGCCGGTCATCTGCGACACGGCCACGCCGTCGCTCCGGCGCTTGAAGTAGTAGTTCACGCCGTCCTGCGAGAAGTACACGCGGGTCACCTGCTGGGTCATCTCCAGCCACTTCACCGGCTTGTTGGGCCACGGCCCACCCGCGAGGATCAGCGTGCTGCCGTTGCCGGTGAGCGGCTTGCCGGTGGTCTGGTCCACGAGCTGCGGGTTGGTCTGCTGCCCGTAGTAGACGTTCACCGAGGCCGGGCACCACTGGGTGATGGTGGAGGCCATCACGTTCGCCGCCGCCTGGTCGATGGCGACGCCGTCGTAGAGCACCCAGACGGTGGGGTTCTGGCAGAAGTTCGGGTAGGTCGGCGTGTGGCAGGTGTTGCCGTCGCAGAAGTCGCCCGGGGCGCACGCCTGGCCGCAGCCACCGCAGTTCTGCAGCGTGCCCAGCGGGGTGCAGGTCCCGTTGCAGCAGGTCTGGCCCGCGCCGCACGTGATGCCACACGCGCCGCAGTGGATGTCCGTGTTCAACCCGGTGCAACTCCCCCCGCAGCAGGACTGGCCGGCGCCACAGGTGACGCCACACGCGCCGCAGTTGTCCTCGTCGCTGGCTGCGTTGACGCAGTGGCCGCCGCAGCACTCGCGTCCGCCGCCGCACGGCGCGTGGGCGCTGCACGCCGCCACGCAGGTGCCGCTCTCCACGTCGCAGACCTTGCCGGCCGCGCACTCCGAGTCACTGCTGCAACCACCGCAGCTGCGGTCCGGCAGGCAGACGCCCGAAGGACAATCCGAGCCGTCCTTGCAGCCCTGCTCGCAGACGTGGTCCGCGCGGCAGTACTGGCCGTCAGGGCAGGTGTCCTGAGGCACCGACAGGCACGGCACGCAGCGGTTCTCGCTCTGCAGGCAGTACGGCGTGGCACCGCCGCAGGCGGAGTCGTCCACGCACTCCACGCAGGTGCCTTCGGGCAAGTCGCACTGCTGGCCGTTCGCGCAGGGCTGGGTGGGGCTGCAGCCGGGGACGCAGACGTTGTTGTCGCAGAGGTTGCCGGCGGGGCAGTCCGCGTCCCCGAGGCACACCACGCAGGTGTTCGTGGTGGGCTCACAGTGCGGCGCAGAACCGGGGCAGTGCGCGTCCTCGGTGCAGACCACGCAGCTGTGGGTCGACGGATCGCAGACCGGCAGCGAGCCCGGGCAGTGTGCGCTCTCGGTGCACGCCACGCAGGCCCCGCTCTCCACGTCGCACTCGAGGCTGTCGGGGCAGGTGGGGTTCTCTTCGGAGCAGCCGGGGACACACGTGTTCGACTCGTCGCAGACGCGCCCGGGGCCGCAGTCAGGGTCCTCCACGCACTCCACGCAGATCTCCTCACCCGGCAGGCACTTCTTTCCAGACGGGCAGGTGTCGTCGGTGCACACCCGAACGCAGGTGCCCGAAGCGCAGATCTCGCCTTGCGCGCAGTCGCCGTCGCCCAGGCACTGGCCGCAGGTGCCGTCCGGAAGGCAGACGCCCAGGTCGCAGTGCGCGTCCTCGAAGCACTCCACGCAGGCGAAGGTCTGCGGCGCGCAGCGAACGTTCCCGTACGGGTGGCCGACGCAGGCCTCATCGGACTGGCACTCGACGTCGGGCGCCTGGCAGCCCGCGCAACCAGAGAGGAAACCAACCGTGACGACAGCCAGCATCAGCAGCGGGGAGCGCTTCATAGGGGCGCGCCGATACCACACGCACCTACAGAAACGCCAGAGTGCTGCCCAGACGTTCAGGCGAGCGGCTGTCGCCTCAATCCAGGTACCCGCGCGCCTGCAGATGGAAGAGGTGCGCGTAGCGGCCGCCGGCGTCCACCAGCTCCCGGTGCGTCCCCAATTCCGCGATGCCGCCCGCGTGGATGACGGCGATGCGGTCCGCCATCCGCACCGTGGAGAAGCGGTGCGAGATGACGATGGCGGTGCGCTCCTTCGCCAGCTCATGAAACCGCTCGAACAGCTCGTGCTCCGCCTGCGCGTCGATGCTGGCGGTGGGCTCGTCGAGGATCAGCACCTCCGCCTCCCGCATGAACGCGCGCGCCACGGCGATCTTCTGCCACTGCCCCGAAGACAGCTCCGTCCCGCTCTCGAACCAGCCGCCCAGGGGCGTGTCGAAGCCCTGCGGCAGCGAGCGGATGATGGGCCCTGCCCCACCCCGCTCTGCCGCCTCCTCGATGCGCGGACGGTCTTCGAGGTGTGAGAGATCCCCCAGCCCGATGTTCTCCGCCGCGGCGAACTGGTAGCGCACGAAGTCCTGGAACACCGCCCCGAAGCGCGCGCGCAGATCTTCGATGTCGAAGTCGCGCAGGTCCACGCCGCCGTAGAGGATGGCGCCCTGCGTCGGCTCGTACAGCCGCATCAGCAGCTTCACGAAGGTGCTCTTGCCCGCGCCGTTCTCCCCCACCAGCGCCAGCTTTTCGCCCGGCGCGATGGTCAGGTTCACGTTCCGAAGCGCCCACCCGTCCTTGCCCGGATACCGGAACGACACGTCCCGGAACTCGATGGCGTGGCTTTGGCCCTTCGACACCGTCAACGGAGGGCTGGCGCGCGTCTTCTCGCCGCTCGTCGGCAGCGCGAGGAACGTGAACAGGTTCGACATGAACAAGGAGTCCTCGTACATGGAACCGATGGCCGTGAGGATGGCGCTGAAGGCGCCCTGCCCCTGCCTGAAGACCGCCAGGTACAAGGTGAGCTCGCCCAGGGTGAGCTCGCCTCGCGCCGCCCTCCCCGCCACCCACAGGTACGCGCCGTAGAACGCGGCCAATGAGAGCAGCCCCAGGGTGAAGCCCCAGAACGCCCGCTGCCGCGCCAGCGCCCGGTCCTCCTCGAAGAAGCGACCAAACAGCGCCCGGTAGCGTCCGAGGAACAGGGAGCCCAGCCCGAACAGCTTCACCTCCTTCACGTGCGAGTCGCGGGTGAGGATCCACTCCAGGTAGTTGAGCTTCCGTCCCTCCGGCGCGCGCCAGGAGTGCAGCCGGAAGGAGCGGTTGGCCAGCCTCGCCTCGGCCACGAACGCGGGGATGGACGCAGCGACGATGACGAGCACGCTCCACGGCGACAGGCCGATGAGGATGGCCGCGAAGCTCGCCAGGGTGATGGCGTTCTGGCCAATGGCCAAGAGCTGCATCACCAGGGACAGAGGCCGCGCAGACGCCTCGCGCCGCGCGTTCTGCATCTTGTCGTAGACGTCCGCGTCCTCGAAGTGGCGGACCTCCAGGGCCAGCGCCTTCTCGAGGATCTGCTCGTTGATGATGTTGCCCAGCCGCGCGCGCAGAAGCTCCCGCTCGAGCCCCTGCAGCCTCGTCACGCCGGTGGAGATCACCATCAGGCCCAGCTCCACGCCCACCAGCGCCAGGACCCGCTGCACCGGATCCTCGGGCAAAAACCCCAATGGGAGCGGACCTGTGCCGCCGAAAGGCTGGCCCTGCGCCGCGGCGACGACCGCGTCGATGATCAGCTTCCCCACCCAGGCGATGGCCGGCGGCAAGAGCGCGGCCACCAGCGTCAGCCCCAGCAGGGCCAGGGCGCCTTTGCGGTCCGCCCTCCAGACCAGCGCCATCGTCGGCCGCACGTGGCCAAAGACCTTCCCCAGGGCGGCGAGGCGCGCTCGCAACGGCGGCGGCGGGGGAGAGAGCGGCGGCGGCACGAGCGTCCAATAGCCCCGGAACCCTTCGCCGGCCAGCGGGACGCTGCGTCAATCCGCGCAACGCGGAGTGAAGGCAGCTGTTTACCACCCGACAGCAGCACCATCTTCTGCCGCCCCTGGGGAATTTGTTTGCACTCAAACCTTTTCAAGGGCGACTTTTTCAACTCTGCTGTCCGCCTTCAGCGAACAACGCAGCCGGTCCAGTGGCTGCTTTTCTCAAAGGATGAGAAAATGAATTGGCGAATGATCGCCGGCGGCGCGGCTTTGCTCAGCGTCCTGGCCGGCTGTGGCGGAGGCGACGAGCTGCCGACCTGTGCAGAGGGCGAGACCCTCTGCGGCCCCAACTGTGTGCAGACGGCGGCGGACCCGAGGCATTGCGGGGCGTGTGACGTGGCCTGCGGCGCCAACGAACTCTGCGCCGAAGGGGCCTGTCAGGTCGAATGTCCCACGGGCCAGACCGAGTGCAGCGGCGGCTGCTTCACCCTGCAGTCGTCCCGCGCGCACTGCGGCGCCTGTGACAACGCCTGCGGGGAGACCTTTGCCTGCGTGGAGGGCACCTGCTCCACGACCTGCCCGGGCGCCCAGACCCTCTGCGACGGCGCCTGCGCCGACACCACGACCGACGCGAGCCACTGCGGCGCCTGCGGAAACGCCTGCTTGCCGGACCAGGCCTGCGTCGGCGGGTCGTGCGCCGTGGTCTGCGCAGACAACCTCGAGGACTGCGGCGGCGCCTGCCGGAATCTCCAGAGCGACCCGCGCAACTGCGGCGCCTGCGGCAACACCTGCGGCACCCACGAACTGTGCAGCGAAGGCGCCTGCGTCCTGACCTGCGCCGGGTTCACGCCCGACGAGTGCGACGGCGCCTGCACCAACCTCCAGGTGGACCCGCAGAACTGCGGCGCCTGCGGGACCGCCTGCGCCTCTGGCGAGGTCTGCAGCGCCGGCGCCTGCGCGTCCGAATGCGACGCGGCCGCGGACGTCTGCGGCGGAAGCTGCACCGACACCTCGTTCGACCCCAACAACTGCGGCGTCTGCGGCGTCTCCTGCCCTGTTCCGGGCAACGGCCTCGCCGTGTGCAGCGCCAGCACCTGCGGTGCGGTGTGCCAGGAGAACTTCGCGGACTGCGACTTTGACCTGAACGCCTCCGGCTCCAACGGCTGCGAGGCCAACCTCATGAGCAGCCCCGACCACTGCGGGGGCTGCGGAGTTCAGTGCCTCTCCGACGTGACTCAGGTGGCCGCCTGCAACGACGGCGTCTGCGGCCGCACCTGCCAGCCCGGCTACACCGACTGCGACGGCGACCCGTCCAACGGTTGTGAGGTGCAGACCGCCTCGGACGCGGCGAACTGCGGCGGCTGCGGCGTCGCATGTGGCGCCGCCGAGTACTGCAACGCCGGGCTCTGCGCGCCGGTCGTCGGTGACGTGTGCGCGGCTCCGGCGGACATCTACGACGGTGCGAACACCATCCCCTGGGTGGCGACCGCTCTGGACTACATCACCACCACGCCCTCCTGCGTCAGCGTCGGGACCATCCAGGGGCCGGACATCGTCCTCAGGTACGTGGCCACCGCGAACGGGACCGTGAAGTTCAACTTCCCGAACAAGCCCACCAACAACCGCTGGGTGGCCCTGGTCTTTGACGCGCCGTGCGGAACGCTCACTCCGCAGCTCGCGTGCATCTCCGACTGGTCCCCCGCTTTCATGGAGGGAACCATCAGCGCCACCGCCGGCACGACCTATTACCTCTACGTCGCGTCCACCACCTCCGGCGGCGCGCCCCTCAACAACCCCCTCGACGTCGTGGTCACGGTCACCCCGTAGCCCGGCCTTCGCGCACTCCCAAGAAGGATGATCCCAATGAATCGTCTGATGACCCTGGCGCGAGCGGCGCTCCTGGCGGCGCTGCTGGCCGGCTGCAGCGGCGGCTCCACCGAGCCCACTTGCGGCGAGAACGAAACTGTGTGCGGCTCGCTCTGCGTGTCCACGGAGGTGGACCCGCGGCACTGCGGCGGCTGTGACAACGCATGTGAGGACGGGCAGGTCTGTACCGCCGGCACCTGCGCGGTGGCCTGTCCCGCAGGCCAGACCGAGTGCGGCGGTGGCTGCTTCGACACCGCGACGTCCACCGCTCACTGCGGCGCCTGCGACAACGCCTGCGCCTCCGGCGAGCTCTGCGTGAGCGGAGCCTGCGAGGTCACCTGCCCGACCGGCCAGGAGGTCTGTGACGGCACCTGCCACAACCTCGACTCCGACCGTGCCCACTGCGGCGCCTGCGGCGTCGCCTGCGCCGCAGACGAACTCTGCAACACCGGCACCTGCGAGCAGGTCTGCGCCACCAGCCTCGAGGTCTGCGACGGCACCTGCCTCGACACCCGGACCGACCGGAACAACTGCGGCGCCTGCGGCAACGCCTGCGGCGTGGACGAACTGTGCGTGAGCAGCGCCTGCACCCTGACCTGCGGCGGCGGCTCTCCACACGCCTGTGGCGGCGGCTGCACCAACCTCCAGTCCGACCCGCTGAACTGCGGCACCTGCGGCAACGCCTGCGGCGCGGGAGAGGTCTGCAACTTCGGCGCCTGCGCCGGCTCCTGTTCGGGCGGCCTGGAGATCTGTGGAGGGGCCTGCGTCAACACCCAGGTGAACCCGAACAACTGCGGCGCCTGCGGCACCGCGTGCGCGCCGGAGGCGAATGGGCAGGCGGTCTGCGCCGCCGGGACGTGCGGCACCATCTGCTTTGGCGACTACGGTGACTGCAACGGCGACCTGTCCACCTCCGGGACGGACGGATGCGAGACCAACCTCACCTCCACCGCGAGCCACTGCGGCGCCTGCGGCAACGCCTGCGCGCCTCCGCCCAACGCCACCGCCGCCTGCGTGGCATCCACCTGTGGCATCGGGGTCTGCGAGACCGGCTTCGGCAACTGCGACGGCAACGACGCGAATGGCTGTGAGACGGACACCCGCTTGGACGATCTGCACTGCGGCGCCTGCAACAACGCCTGCGCCGCGGGGACCGGCTGCCTCAATGGGAGCTGCGAGCCGTTCACGGCGGACACCTGCGCCAACCCTGGCGTGCTCGTTCCCGGGACGCAGTCCGTCTACTGGTTGGCGGAGGACCAGGACTACCTCTCGCCGCCCATCTGTGGCTCGTCCCAGGCGCTGGCGGGGCCGGACCTGGTCTTCGCGTACACGGCGACCTCGACCGGCGCCGCGTCGGTCAACATCGACAAGCCGGCCAGCCAGCGGTGGGCCTCCCTCATCTCCTCCGGTCCGTGCGGGACGCTGACCCCCGAGTTGGCGTGCATCTCCGAGTTCACGGCGCCGAGCCTGGGGATGGAGTTTGGGGTGAGCGCTGGCCAGACCTACTTCGTGTACCTGACCGACACCACGTCGGGGACCGCGCCGCTCGACAACCCGCTGGGCATCACCATCACCGAGACCCCCTGCGCCGACCTGCCTGTGTTCGAGGTCACTTCGGTCGTGCCCGCGGACGGCAGCACCACTTCGGAGGCAGCACCGGCGATGACCATCACCACGTCTCGGGCGGTGGACCCCGGGGCCGGCGCCGTCGTCCTCACCGGTGATCAGGGAACGGTCCGGACCTTCCCGCTCTCCGTCGGACAGGTGAAGCTCTCCAATGACAACCAGACCCTGACCGTCGCCACCTCCGCCTTCGCCCCCGGGGAGACCGTCTCCCTCTCCTTCTCGGGCGTGGTGGACTCCTTCTGCGCGCAGCCTCTGGCAGCGCCCACCGAGACCTTCACCACCCCCGCCGCGGCGTGCGGTCCTTTCGGCCAGGGCGCGGTCCAGGGCGACGTGGTGGCTCGCGTTGGCATCGGTGGGGCGACGGTGACCGAGTACTACGTCGCGCCGGACTCGGATCCGAACGGGTACGTCTACTATGGCGGCACCACGGTCCTGTACCGGGTACCCAAGGCGGGCGGAACCCGCGAGGACGTGGAAGCGCTCGCGGGCATCGCTGACGCCCAGCTCGGCTACACCCTGCTCATCGACGGTCAGAACATCTACACGGTGGACTCGAGCACCACCAAGACCACCGGCGTGGTGACCCGGATCTCCGGAGACGGCGGCGCCACCTTCGGCTCGGTGGACATGGTGACGCTGCCCTCCGGCCCAGCGGATGACATCGCCGGGATCGCCGCCCACGGCGGGAGCTTGTTCATGATCACCCACGAGGCGACCGCCACGGTGAACACGCAGATCTACACCGCGAGCGCTGACGCCACGACGGCCCCCAACATGGCGACGCTGGCGCACAGCTTCGGCGCCAGCACCTACAACAACTGCCGGGGGATGGCCGCGGACAGCCAGTTCCTCTACACGATTTGCCGGAAGGGAACGTCCACCAGCGGGAGCAACCACCACGTGCTGAAGATCGCGCGGACGGGCTTCGCCATCACCGAGCTGGCCGGGTTCGCCGGGAACACCACCGCCGGTGGCGCCGTCCATGGGGTCGACGGGGATGGCGACGGCGTCTTCGACTTCCTCTACGCCCGAACCAACCAGCGCGAGGTCTACTTCCTGTGTGGGGTGTCCGGCGCGGCGAGCGCGGGAGACGTGCTGGTCCGGCTACACGCCTCCAGCACCACCAGCTACGGCCTCGGGTTCGATCCGGTGGCCAACGAGCTGTGGGCGTACGAGGACCTGACCTCCACCGCCTCCGGAGAGCACGAGTTGGTGCGGATCCAGTAGGGCGTACTCCAGAAGCCTCGTCCCGGCCCCGCTCGCGGCACCGCCCGCGGGCGGGGTCTTCTACTTCGGCCCGTCGGCCAGCTCGCGCTGCAGCCGCTTCGGCGCCCGTGTCCGCCACGCCGTCCGAAGCCGCGTACGTGCCTCGCCGACCCGCAGCGCAGACAGCCGCGCCAACACCGCCGGATAGCCGCGGTAGTGGTCGGTGATGAAGAAGACCTTCGGCAGCGCGTCGCAGAGGAACAGCTGCTCCTCCACCGACTCGGTGAGGAAGACCACGGTCTTTCCGTCCTCCTTCAGCCGGGCGAAGGACTCGCCGCGCACCGTCAAGGACGGAGTGCGGTACCAGGTCCCCTCCTCCACCTCCGGCAACTCACCGCCAAGCCGGCACAGCTGCGCCCAGGTCATGCCCGCGGGGACTCCCACTAGAAGAGGTGCGCCTCCACCACCTGCGCGTCCCCACCCGGCGCGCACTGGACCACTTCGGCCGCGCCATGCGCCCGCGCCAGCGCCACCACCTTCGCCTCGTTTGCGGCGTCGGTGAGCAGGACCGGGTTGGGGCCTGCGTCCAGGGTGAACCACACCGGAACCCCTTCTGCGCGCGCCTTCGGCAGGGCGAGGATCAACGCCAGCGTCCCCGGCTTCAAGTAGCAGAGCGGCGGATCCGCAGCGAGCGAGGTGGCGTGCATCCGCCAGGCGTTCCGCTCCGACAGGGCGCCCAGCGCTTCGAGATCCCGCGCGCGGATGTGCAGGGTGGCGCGCCCCACCTCCACCTCCGCGTCCTGGGCCCAGGCGGGGTAATACGGAGACGTCTCCACCGCGGAGCGCATCCCGTCCCGGCTCTTCACGTCCTTCTCTTCGCGGCTGACCATGGCCACCACCAGCCGCAGGTCCGGCCAGTGAGACGCGGGGAAGAGCTGCTCGGCGTGGCTGTCCCCGCCGTCCGGGCGCGTCCCCCTGCGCCACGCGCAGTAGCCCCCTTCGATGCTCCGGCACGCAGAGCCCGACCCGAGCCTCGCGAGGATGGAGGCCGCCTTCGCGTCACGAGGCATCCCCGCCGCCGCGCGCGCCGCCACCGCCAGCGCCGCGAAGCCCGCCGCGCTCGACGCCAGGCCCGCCGACGCGGGGAAGTCTCCGCGCGAAACCACCCGCGCAGGTCCCAGGTCCGTGCCCAGGCGCAGCGTGTCCAGCACGTGCAGGACCCGCGAGCGCTCGGTCCCCTGGGCCACCTTGCCGTTGAGCTCCACCTCGTCCGCGCCGGGCCGGAACTCCACCGTGGTGGTCACCGAGAGCGGCGCGAGCGTGACCGAGAGGCTCGACTGGTGCGGGAGGATCAGGGCCTCGTCCCTCTTCCCCCAGTACTTCACCAGGGCGATGTTCGGGTGCGCGGTGGCCGTCGCCTTCTTCATCTCGTCGTCCTCGGGCCAGCGAGCTGGCTTGGGAAACAGTGGAACCCTTGGCGCCGCAGCTTCGTCACCGCGCGCTTCGGATCTTCGAACAGGCCAATCACCGCGCCGCCGTCCCCGCCCGCGCCGGTGAGCTTGGCCCCCAGCGCACCCAGGCCGCGGAGCCGGTGCACCGCTTCATCGATGCCCGCAGACGACAGGCCGAGCGCAGAGAGCAGCCCGTGGTTGGCGTTCATGAGGTCGCCCAGCAGCGGCAGGTCCCCCGTCTCCACCGCGTCCCGGCCTTCGTCCGCGAGCCGGCCAATCTCCTTGAACAGCCGCGCATGGCGCAGGGGCCACTGCGCCTGCCGCGCGCGGAGCGCTGCCACGGTCTGCTTCGTGGCCGGGCGCTCGCCCACCACCAGCACCACCACGTTCAAGGGGAGCGGTGACGTCACCACGTTCACGCGGGGCCGGGTGCTGCCGGGCCGCCTTCGGAAGTGGATGAGCTGCCCCAGCGCAGCGCAGGTGTGGTCCACGCCAGAGGGCGTGCCGTGGAAGACCCCCTCCATCTCCCAGGCCACCCTCGCCACCTCGCGCGGGTCGACGTCTGCGGCTTCGTCACGCGCCCGGAGCAGCACCTGCGCGCACGCCACCGACACCGCCGCAGACGAACCCAGCCCCTTCGACGTGGGCAGGTCGCTCTCGAGGAGGACCTTCACGGGAGGGTGGCCCACCCGGGCCGCTGCGCGCGCGAAGGCTTCTGCAAGGAGCTTCCTGCCGGGACCGCGGAGCTGTGGCATCTGCAAAGACGGCTCTTGGGCAGGCGTGGCGGTGGCCCGGACGCCGAGGCGCAAGGGGCCCGCCAGCGCCGGGTGGCCGTACACCACGCCGTGCTCGCCCAGCAGGATCACCTTGCCGGGGCCGAAGCCCCAGGGCCGCGCGCCAGTCGTCATCGCGGCGGTGATTAGCGCATCCGCAGGAGCACATCACGCGCCAAGCGCGATGCGCTCAGAAGCTGCAGGAGAGAGCCCCCAGGCGGAGAGCCGCGCGCCGCGCTGCACGCCTTCCACCTGGCGCAGCTCGGTTGGGGACCACGGAAAGCGCGGCGTCTGGAGGAGGCCCTGGGCCTGCGCGCCGCAGTGAACCGGGCGGGAGAGGACGCCGAGACAGGCGTGATGAACTTCGGCGCGCTGCTGCAGTTCATCCCCATCGGAGGTCTCGCTGCCGCCACCGAGGGACCTCGAGGCGAGGACACCGAACCCGACCGGGGAGCGGCTCGGCTGGGACCTACCGCGTCCCGGTGGCGGCGCGGCGCTCGTCTTCGGGCAGGGCGGCGAGGATCTCCTTCGCCTTCTCCACCTTCACGCTGCCGGAGACGACGAGCAGGTTCGCCACCTTCTCCACCCAGTCTCCGCGCGCGCCGGCGGTGACGG
>CAZQVZ010000112.1:13209-14869 GCA_964596895.1 uncultured Myxococcaceae bacterium | reverse complement strand
AGATGTCCAAGGTGAAGGGGAACGTGATCGATCCCCTGGACGTCGTCCGCGGCGCACCGAAGGAGAACCTGCCCAAGGCGGTGCAGAACAAGTTCCCGGACGGGATGCCGGCCTTCGGCGCAGACGCGCTGCGCTTCACGCTCGCCGCGCTCACCCAGCAGGGCCGGGACATCAAGCTGTCCATGGACCGGGTCGGCGGCTACAAGGCCTTCGTCAACAAGCTGTGGAACGCGTCCCGGTTCGCGCTGATGAACCTCGGTGACTTCCGCGCGGATGACACGCCCATCCAGGACCGCTCGCTGTCGCTGGCGGACCGGTGGATCCTCTCCCGGCTGGACCGGGCGGTGGCGCAGACGCAGCTGGCGCTGGATGAATTCCGCTTCAGCGACGCGGCGAACACGCTCTACCAGTTCCTCTGGTACGAGCTGTGCGACTGGTACATCGAGCTCTCGAAGATCGCACTTCAGGGGGACGACGCGCAGGCGAAGGACGCGGCGAAGGCCACGCTGGTCTACGCGCTGGACAAGGTGCTGCGGCTCCTGCACCCGTTCATGCCCTTCGTCACCGAGGAGCTCTGGCAGAAGCTGCCCATGCGGCGCGACGCCGAGTCCATCATGATCTCGCAGTACCCCGTCCCGCAGGCGGACCTGCTGGACGAAGCGGCGGAAGGGGAGATGGCGCCGCTCATCCGGGTCATCGAGGCGGTCCGCTCCATCCGCGGCGAGAGCAACCTGCCTCCGCGCGAGCGGCTGCGCGCGCATGTGCAGACGGCGGACCCCGCGCAGCGCAAGACCCTGGAGCGGTGGCAGCATTACTTGAGGCCCCTGGCGGGCCTGTCCGAAGTCGAGGTGGAGGCGCCGGGGAACAAGCCTGCGCAGGCCGCCGCCTGGATTGGCGAGGGGCTGGAGGTCTACGTTCCTTTGGCCGGGGTGATTGACCTCGACGAAGAGCGGAAGCGGATTGCGAAGGAGCTCTCCCGCGCGGACGCAGACCTGGCGCTGCTCACGAAGAAGCTCTCCAACCCGAGCTTCGTGGAGCGCGCGCCGGCGGAGGTGGTGGAGAAGGACCGCGCCCGGGTGGAGGAGTTGCAGTCGCGGAAGACGAAGCTGCTGGAGAACCTCGCCCGCATTGAGCCGGCGAAGGAGCAAGCGCAGTCCAGGGAGACGGCGATGACCGAGCGCAGCCCGAACGACGTGGCGGAGCAGGTGGACGCACAGACGGCCGAGGTGAAGATCGCCGAGCCCCAGGATGGGCCGGTGGATCTCGGCAATGAGCTGCGCGAAGAGCTGTCGCAGGTGCAGGTGCCGGAGGACATGGATCCCCAGGTGCGCGGCGCGCTCGACAAGCTGCGCGAGGGGACCAGGGACCTGTCGCCCAAGGACCGGTACGACCTCGGCGTGGCGTACATGAACATGGGGCTCGTGGACGACGCGGTGCGCGAGTTCAACGCGGCCAGGAAGGGCGCGGCCAGGGACGGCAAGAAGCTGACGCCGCCCGCGAAGAAGGCGGCGGCGAAGAAGGCCGCTCCCGCGAAGAAGCAGCCGGCGGCGGCGGCGAAGAAGGCCGCTCCCGCGAAGAAGATGCCGGCGGCGAAGAAGGCGGCCCCGAAGAAGGCACCCGCGAAGAAGAAGCCTGCGACGAAGGCAGCCGCGAAGAAGAA
>CAZQVZ010000112.1:0-13109 GCA_964596895.1 uncultured Myxococcaceae bacterium | reverse complement strand
GAAGAAGGCACCCGCGAAGAAGAAGCCTGCGACGAAGGCAGCCGCGAAGAAGAAGTCGCCAGCGAAGAAGGCACCGGCGAAGAAGGCACCGGCGAAGAAAGCACCGGCGAAGAAGGCCCCCGGCAGGAAGGGCCCCGCGAAGAAGGCGGTGAAGAAGGCCGTGGCGAAGAAGCGGGCGCCGGCGAAGGGGCCCGCCAGGTCCGGCGCGCGGAAGAAGTAGATGGACTACCTCGACAGGCTGCTCGAGCTCGCGCTGGACGAAGATCTGGGCGCGGCCGGAGACGTCACCACCTCCGCGCTGGTGCCGAAGGACGTGCGCGGCAAGGCCACGCTCCTCTCCAAGGAGGAGTTGGTCCTCAGTGGCCTGGGCGCCTTCGAGCGGGCCTTCCACAAGGTGGACCCGTCCGTGAAGGTGACCTTCCACCACCATGACGGCGAGCGGGTCCCTGACCGGACGGTGGTGGCGAGCCTCGAAGGGCCCTTGCGAGGGCTGCTCATCGCCGAGCGGACGGCGCTCAACCTCGTCCAGCGGACCAGCGGCATGGCCACCCTGGCCCACCGCGCCGCGGAGGCGGTGAAGGGCACGAAGCTCAAGGTGCTCGACACGCGCAAGACGTCGCCGGGGATGCGGGCGCTCTCCAAGCAGGCGGTGAAGGACGGCGGCGCCCACAACCACCGCTTCGGGCTCTTTGACGGGGTGCTGATCAAGGACAACCACATCGCCGCGGTGGGCGGGTCCGTCCGCGAAGCGCTGCGGCGGGCGAAGGCGCACGCGCCGAGGCTCGTGCGCATCGAGATCGAGGTCACCACGCTCGAGCAGTTGGACGAGGTCCTCGCCGAGGGCGCGGACGTGATCATGCTCGACAACATGGAGGACGCGACCATCGCCGAGGCCGTGAGGCGCACCGCTGGGCGGGCGGCGCTGGAGGTCTCCGGCAAGGTCACGGTGGACCGGTTGCCGACGCTGGCGAAGCTCGGCGTGGACTACGCGTCCCTGGGAGCGCTCACGCACTCCGCGCGGGCGATGGACCTGTCGCTGGAGATTGAGGTCGTCGCTCCGGCATCTGCGTGATGCGCGCGCGCCTTCAGTCCGGGCCGCCCTGGGGCGCAGCCTTCGGGGCGGCCTGGTTCCTCGCCAACGGCGGCGCGGTGACGGTCCCCCCGGGCCGGCTGGAGTGGCTGCTCAGGGGGGACTGGATGTCCAACCTCTTCGGGTGGCAGTTCTTCCGCCAGTCGGAGTGGGGCTGGCCGCTCGGGCGGGTGGACGCGTTGCTGCATCCTGTCGGCACGACCATCGGCTACGCGGACAGCATCCCGCTGTTGGCCCTGCCGCTGCGGCTCGTCTCCGGCGTCTTGCCGGAGGACTTCCAGTACTTCGGGCTGTGGCTGCTCGCGTGCTTCGCCCTCTCCGGCTACTTCGGGGCGCGCATCGCGCAGACCGCCACGGACAGCCGGCTGATCCAGGCGCTGTGTGGCGCGCTCTTCGCGCTGAGCCCGGCGCTGCTGGGGCGGGTGGGGCACATGGCCCTGTGCGCGCACTGGCTCATCCTCTGGGTCTTCGACAGCTACCTCCGCGTGGAGGTGCGGCCGGTGCGCTCGACGGTCGCGTCGCTCCTGGGGGCGGTGACCGTGGCGGCCTGTGTCCACCCCTACCTCGCGGCGATGGTGGTGGCGCTCGCGCTCGCGACCTGCGTCCGCCTCTTCTGGCCGAAGCGGCACGTCAGCCCTGGGGCCCTGGCCGCGCTGGCGGCGTCGATTCTGGGGGTGACGGGGACCCTGGCGGTTGCCCAGGGATACGTCGGGCATCTGCGGCATGCGCCTGCGTCCGGCTTCGACGCGTACACGGCGGAGCTGCTGTCGCTGCTCAACCCCCTGGGGGCCTCGAACCTCCTGCCGGGGTTGGCGCGGGGCGGCGGTCAATACGAAGGGGCCGCATACCTGGGGCTGGGCGCCGCGCTCCTCGCCGTCGCCGCCAGCGTCGTGGCGCTCCGGGGGCTTCGGGGCCGGACGCCTTCGGGCCTGCGGGCATGGGCGCCGCTGCTGGTCGCTGTCGGGGCGATGGGGATCTTCGCCTTCGGTTCCGCCTGGACCGTCGGTGGGAAGCGGGTCGTGGGCCTGCGAGGGGTCTTTGCGCAGGTCCCGTCCATCACCTCCACCTTCCGCGCGCCGGGGCGGTTCATCTGGCCTTTGCACTATCTGGTCGTCGCCGCCGCCGTGCTGGCCTGGACCCGGCAGCCGGAGCGGCGGCGGCATCTGGTGGCCGGAGGGCTCGTGGCCGCGGTGGGCCTTCAGTTCGCAGAGCTCCGCGCGGAGCCGAAGTTCCCCCACGGCGACGTGGAGACCGACGTGGCGGTCTTCGGGCCTCACGTGCAAGGGGCACGGCGCCTGGTGCTGGTCCCTCCGCACATGGAGGCGGGCGGAGGCCGTGGGTGCGTCGAAGAGGGCGCGTTCGACCGGCGAGATCTGGCGGTGCTCTCGCTGGTGGCGCTGCGCCAGGGGCTGACCATCAACTCCGGCTACGTGGCGCGCGTGGACGACCAGAAGGCCGCGGCGCACTGCCGCGCGGTCGCAGCGCAGCTCCAGGCGCGCGAGATCCCTCCGGACGCCGTGTGGGTCTTCGGCGGGCGCGCGTCAGCTGACGACGACCTGGAGGGTCTCTTCTGCGAGCGCGTCGCCGGCTACGCGCTGTGCCGCGCGCCTACCGGCCGCTGAGGGCCTCCGCGCGCACCGTGCCCTCGCACTGCGCGGGCGGCGTCAGCTCCATCAGCGCGGCCACGGTGGCGCCAATGTCGGTGACGCGGATCTCCTGCCGGTAGGTCCCAGGCCGGACCCCCTTGCCCCACAGCACCAGCGGCACCAGGGCGTCGTACGAGTACGGCGCGCCGTGGGAGGTGCCAGCCGGCTTGTCGGTGAGCACGTGGTACTCGCGCACCAGGAAGAGCACGTCCCCGCTGCGGTCCGGGTGGTACCCCTTGCGCAGCGCGTCCCCGAAGCCCTGCAGCGCGCCAGCGTCCCCAAGGGCGTCCGCCGTCACCGCCAGTTGCACCCCGGGCTGCGCCGCCAGCCACTGCGCCGCCGCGCTCCGCACCGCCGCCGGGTCCAGCTTCTTCTGCCCCATCACCTGGGGGTTCAGGTAGACGTTGATCTCCTCCAACCCCACGAGGACGTCCGCGCCGAACCGCGCCTTCAGCGCTTTGGCCAGGCCTCGGCCCAGCTCGTCCGGGTTCATGCGCGCCGCCGGCAGGCCCAAAGACTGCCAGTACTCGGGGACCGCTGCGCCGCCGTGGTCCGCGCTCACCACCACCAGCACGTTCCCCTTGCCGGCCGCCTTCTCCGCGGCGGTCACCAGGTCCCCTATCTGGCGGTCCAGCCGCAACAGCGTGTCCTGCGCCTCCCAGGAGTTCGGTCCGAAGACATGGAAGACCAGGTCGTGGTGGCTGAAGCCGACGAAGAGGGCGTCCGGAACGTCGTCCCTGCCCAATTGTTCGCCGTCGAGTGCGGCCTTCGCCATCTGGACGATGAGGTCACCCATCATGGGAGAGGCCCACAGGGCCTTGTAGTAGCGCACGTTGGCGGCGCTGCTGCCGGGGTCGCCCAGCGGATGCGGGAAGGTGCGGCCCAGCCCGCTGTAGTCGGCCTCCCAGGGCCGGTCATCTTCGCCGGTGTAGACCCTGGCAGGCTGCGACAGCGTCCACGCCTTGCCCGCCCACGCGTCCTGCGGCTTCTTGTCGTGGAAGGCCTTCACCCAGGTGGGCGTCTCCTTCGCGTGCCAGGTCCCGGTGACGAAGGCCCCCACCTCCGGGTTGAACCACCAGGCCTGCCCGAGCCTGCCGGCCAGGGTCACCGACGCGCGCGCCTTGCCGGAGACGGCCACGACCTTGCCCTTCATCGCCGTGTGCAGCCTCAGCCGGTCCGCCAGGGTCTCCGCGCCGATGTTGCGAGGCGAGACGTCATCCGGCGTGCCGGGGGCGCCGAGCGCCGGGTGGTCCGCGTCCCAGAGCACCGGCTCCAGCTTCCCGGTCTGGCGGTTCCAGATCCGGTTGGAGACCACGCCGTGCCGCCACGGGTTGGCGCAGGTGCTGAGGGTGGTGTGGCCGGCCGCGGTGGCGACCTCCGCGTATTCGTAGCGGACGTAGGGGAAGTAGGCGCCGCCGTTCATCGCCTGACCGAGCCCCCCTTTGAGCTGCGGCCGGTGGCGCAGGAGCAGCTCCGCGCTCAGCGCGTCCACCGAGATGAAGACCGTCAGCTTCGGCGGCTTCGCGAAGCAGACGGACGCGGCGAGCAGCAGGGGCAGGGCGAACAGGCGGGCCGGATGGTGGCGCATTGGCACCGATCCTCGCCGCGCAGAGGGCCAACGCAAGCGCGCCGTCGCGCCTTTACGCCTTTGGCACGCGTGTTACCTTCCGCGCCCCCGATGAATGAGGCAAAGCTGCGCGTCATCTACGGCGACACCGACCAGATGGGCGTCGTCTACTACGCCAACTACTTCCGCTACTTCGAGTTCGCGCGCAGCGAGTACTTCCGCGCGAAGGGCGGCAGCTACCGGGACCTCGAGTCCGAAGGCAGCATGCTCCCGGTGGTGGAGGCGTCCTGCTCCTACAAGGCGCCGGCCCGCTACGACGACGTGCTGGTGATCGAGACCCTGGTCAGCGAGTTGCGCCGCGCCTCGTTGACCTTCACCTACCGCATCCGCCGTGAAGGTGAGGGCCGGGTGCTCTGCGAAGGCCGGACGGTGCACGCCTGCATCGGGAGGGACGGCAAGCCCACCCGCATCCCGGACGCCATCACGCGGCTGTTCACCGAAGAGAAGGAAGGCTGAGCCAAGATGGATCGCAACCTGGCGCTGGAAGTGGTGCGGGTGACGGAGATGGCGGCCATTGCCGCGGCGCGGGTGATGGGCCGCGGAGACACCATGGCGGCGGACCAGGCCGCGGTGGACGCCATGCGCCGCGCGTTCGACTCGGTCAACATCGATGGGACGGTGGTCATCGGCGAGGGCGAACGGGACGAAGCGCCCATGCTCTTCATCGGTGAGAAGGTGGGCCGGGGAGGGGAGGGCGCGCCGGTGGTGGACATCGCGCTCGACCCGTTGGAGGGCACCAACCTCTGCGCGTACGGCCGGCCCGGCGCCATCGCCGTCATCGCCATGGGCGCGAAGGGGCAGCTGCTCAACGCCCCGGACATGTACATGGACAAGCTCGTGGTGGGGCCGAAGGCGCGCGGGTCCATTGACCTGAACAAGAGCCCGTCCTGGAACCTCCGCAGCATCGCCGACAAGATGAACCGCTACGTGGAGGACCTCACGGTGGTGATCCTCGACCGGCCCCGGCACGAGGAGTTGATCAAGGAAGTCCGCTCTGCCGGCGCGCGGGTCCGGCTCATCGAAGAGGGGGATGTCCCCGGCGGCGTGGCCACCTGCTTCGAGCAGTCCGGCGTGGACGTCCTGATGGGCGTGGGCGCGGCGCCCGAAGGCGTCATCACCGCCGCCGCCATCCGCTGCATGGGCGGAGACATGCAGGGCCGCCTCAAGCCGCGCAGCCAGGAGGAGACGGACCGCTGCGCGCAGATGGGCATCAGCGACGTCAACCGCATCTACAGCGCGGAAGACCTCGCCCGCGGAGAGGTGATGTTCGCCGCCACCGGCATCACCACCGGGGACTTCTTGAAGGGCGTGCGCTTCTTCGGCGCCGGCGCCGAAACCGACTCGGTGGTGATGCGCTCCAGGACCGGCACCGTCCGGTACATCCAGGGGGTCCACCAGTTGGACAAGAAGCTGAAGGCGTACTTCTAGGAGGACTTCAGCGGGGCCCTCACCCTGACCCTCTCCCAGTGGGAGAGGGAAAGGAGGGGCTGCCGTCCCCCAGGGGGAGAGGGGAAGTCGGGAGGCCCTCACCGTGGGCGGGACCCTGTTGACGATCCAGCCGTGTAACCTCCCGCCAACAGTAGGGGGAGGGCGTGGCAGGAGGGCCCTCTGGAACCGGGAGGATGACCGTGGGGCCCAGGCTTCGATTCGCAGCACGCGTGATGTCCGGCGCGCTCATTGCGTTGGCCGGCTGCGCGCACCTGCCGGTGAGTGCGCCGGCGGTCACGTCTGACTCCGGCAACTCTTCGGGGGATTCCGGCAACAGCTCGGGCCAATCCTCCGGGAACTCCGGCGCCAGCAGCGGCCAGTCCAGCGGCGGCTCCGGGGAGTCCTCTGCCGGCTCAGGCGCCTCGTCCGGTCAGTCCTCCGATTCTTCGAACGCGTCGGGCGAGTCCAGCGCGCAGTCCAGCGGCTCCACCGGGAACGAATCCACCGAGCAGAGCTCCGCCAACTCCACCCGGTCTTCGACGGACGGGACGTCCGAGAGCTCGGGCGGGGAGAACGCCGGCACCGTGCTGGTCCCCGTCTCCGGGACCTCCACCCTGGCGGCCACCACCGGCGGCATCGCCCTGCTCATCTGGTCGGTGAACAGGCCCACGCCCGAGGCGGAAGCCGCCGCGCACCTGTACCTGAAGTCGGTTCGCCACCGGCTCGAGGAGGAGCTGGCCTTGGGCGCGGGCCCCACGCTCGAGGACCTCGCGGCGCTGGCGCAGATCCGCCAGGAGAACCTCCCGCGGTTCTTCCGGCTCCTCCTGGCGCACCGAAGGGAGCTGCTCGCGCTGACGGACGCGCGCACCCTCACGCCCGCGCGCGCAGGCCGGGCGCTGCAGCAGGTGGGGGCGTGGGCGGCCGCGGATCCCGTGCTGGCGGAGGATGGGCGAAGGGCGAAGGAGCGCTTCGCGGAGGCGCAGTGACCTTCCCGCTCGGGGCAGCGCTGCTGCTCGTCGGGTCCCTTGCCCCTCCTGCCGCGGCGCAGGCTGACACCGACCCGCGCGCCACCCTGCGCGCGCACCACATCGAGCTTGTGCCCTCTGCGCACTGGACCCAGGACGACGTGGCGGCGCTGGCGGACGCGCTCTCATCCCTGCCCGGCAAGCTCGCGCAGTTCCCCGGCGGCCCCCTGCAGCTCGCGCGCGAGCTGGCGCCGGCGGAGTTCGGTATCGTCCGGTGGGAGGAGGGGACGCGGCGCCTGGTGCTGGGCGAGGTGCACGCGCCCGCCGAAGACCGGCGCGCGCAGAGCCGCCTGGGCCGGTTGACGGCAGCCGAGAAGCGCACCCTGTGGCGAAGGCGCGCGCTGGTGCACGCGGTGATGCAGCGCTGGGACGACGCGCTCGGGATCTCGAAGCGTCCGGCGTGGCGGCGGATCAGCGGCTGGCTCACGCCCTTCGAGCGCCCGCTGACGTGGAAGGAGGAGGCGCTCTCCAGCTGGTCCTTCGCCTACAGCCGCAGGCTCGGCGAAACGTCTGCGTCCCTGGACCTGGTGACCTTCGCCGAAGAGGCGCTGGCGCCGGTGGAGGCGCTCCGGGAGGACGCCCTGCCCGCGGACGAGCAGGTGCGCTGCCAGGAGTTCTCCCGCTGGCGGGCGCTCTTCGGCGCGCTCTTCGAGGCCGGCGTGGTGGACGCCGAAGAGCCGCGGGCCGCGCGCGGCGCCTGCCCCGCGTTCGATGCGTTCCTGGACCGGGGCTCCCTCTCGCACGCGGAGGTGCTGTACGTGGCCGCGTCGGGCCGGGCGCCGGAGTCGCTCTTCGGGCACCTGCTCCTGCGGCTGCAGCGCAAGCGGGGCGAATGGGTGCGCGGCCCCGGCTTCGAGACGGCCATTCAGCTCGTGGCGCTCACGGGTTCGGGCGAGCCGGACCTGCGCTACGTGGTGCGCGGCGTCTTCGGCGGCTTCCGGATGACGGTGATGACCGGCCCGCTCACCGAGCTGCTCCACCAGGCCACCGAGAACGAAGGCCGCAGCATCCGGCGCTTCCGGCTGAAGCTCTCGGACGCGCAGCTCGAGCGGCTGGTGGAGCGGACGTGGGAGCTGGAGCGGCGCGGCTACCAGGACTACTGGTTCTTCAGCGACAACTGCGCCACCCTCGCCGCGTTCCTGGTGGAGGGGGTGCTCGGCGAAGAGGTCCGCGTGGACCTGCCGCCGCGGTGGTCGCCGGTCCTGCCCGCCGCGGTGCTGGACGCCCTGACGAAGGCGGGCGTGCTCGAGCCTCTGCCCGGCGCGTTCGAGAGCGTGCGCGACCGGGCCGAGCGGTCCCTGGCTCAAAGAGAGGGCGCGCTGCGAAGCCTGCAGGCAGGGTTGCCCCCGGCTGATGGGCAGACGCTCCTGCGCCTGCACGAAGCGCTCTCCAGCCCCCGGCTGCGCGACCGGCGCCATGGCTGGGCCCGGCTGTCCGAACAGACGGCAAGTTGGGGCGCGCCGGGCGTCCATCACCCCACCGTGCGCGCAGCGCTGTACGTCTACTGGCTGCACACCGTGCGCATCGAGCGGTACGCGGTGGAGCGGGCGCGGGCCGCGCGAATGAAGGTGGAGCTCGGCACGCTCCTGCCCGGCGAAGTGCACCTCCCCGACGCCGACGAATCGGTGGCCTCCCGGCAGCGGCTCTACGAGCGGGAGGCCGCGGACGAGCGCCAGATGGCCGCCCTGGACCGGCTCGCGCTCGCCGAATACCTGCTGGAGCGCGCGCCGCGCCGGCCCCTGGCGCCGGCTGAACAGGCGGTGGTGGCAGATGCGCGGGCGCTGGCAGACGGCTTCCGGGAGCTCACCCTGCGCCACGGGGACGTGGTGGCCGCGCACTTCTCCCACGTGGACGCGTCCGCCTACCTCGCGCAGGAGGCGCAGGTGAGGGCAGAGGCCGAGTCCCGCTGGTTCCGGCGGGCAGTGCGCGAGAGCGGCTACGCGAAGCTGGCGGTGGGCGGCGCCATGACCCCGGGCGGCGAGGGGCTGGTGGTCCTCTCCACTGCCGCGCTGCACGAAGGGCTGGGCGACCAGCGGGTGCACGGCTTCCGCGCCACCAGCGAGATGAGGGTCGCCTCGGGGACGGTGTTCTTGCGCCCGCGCTGGGGCCTGCCCGAGGTGGTGCACTCGGACCTCACCTTGTGGAGCTACCGCACCGTGCAGCAGGAGGTGGCCCCGTTCCGCGCGTCTTTGCAAGACGGCCTGGGCTGGGGCTTCCGCGTGGGCTTCGACTCGGATGGCGCGCGGGCCCTGCGAAGCCGCCTCATCGCCACCGTGGAGGGGCTGGGGCTGTTGCATGCCTCGCCCACGCTGCACCGCTTCGGCGCGCTGGGCGTGGGCGCCACGGTGCAGGCCCGGTTCGGATCCCAGGGGACCTGGACGCTCCCGGACCGCGCGGTCTTCGGCGCAGGCCCACAACTCAACCTCCTGCACCGGCTCCCGCTCGGAGAGGATCTCGCGGACGCCCTGCGGCTGGAGGCGAGCTGGCGGCCCTCCTGGGAGGTGGGCCTCCGGGGCGTCCGGCACGAGCTTGCAGGGGCGCTCACGCTGGATGTCCGGGTGAAGGTCTCCACCCGCGGCTTCCTCCTGCGGCCAGGGCTGGGCGCCACCTGGGAGAGGCCACAAGAGGGGCGGGCATGGCACAGCGCGCGGGCGTTCCTGCTGGTGGAGCGGCTGCGACTTCAGCCGTGACGAGGAACGCGACCTTTGGGCCGGGCCGGGTTAGCGTGTGCGCTTCTTGCGCACTACGTCCCAGGAGGACTCCCGCATGGCCGCCGCCAGCAAGACCATCATCATCGATGCGCCCGTGGAGAAGGTGTTCCAGGTGATCTCGGCGTACGACCAGTACCCGCAGTTCCTCAGCGAGGTGAAGGAGCTGCGGACGGGCAACCGCCAGGGCAACCAGGTGGATGTCCACTACAAGGTCGAGGTGATGAAGACCATCCGCTACACCCTTCGGATGAACGAGCAGCCGCCCCACAAGGTCACCTGGACCTTCGTGGAGGGCGAGTTCATGAAGGACAACCAGGGCTCGTGGACCCTGGAGCCCGAGGGCGAAGGGAAGACGAAGGCCACCTACTCCATCGACATGAAGCTGGGGGCGCTGGTGCCCGGCTCCATCGTCAAGGCGCTGGTGGAGACGTCGCTCCCGAAGATGCTCGACGCGTTCAAGAAGCGGGCAGAGGGGCGGTAGAAAGCGTCCTGGATCCGCTCGCCCGCTCGGCCGGCCTCCGTCAGGTCGGGCAGCGGCCTACACGGTGCCGAGAAAGTGCACCTTGCGGGTCAGCCTCAGTGCTCTACAATTTTCAGCGTAGCTGGCCGTCTAGAAGACAGGGTGTGGCGGCGGCGACACGGGGCGAAAATCACCTCGGCCCCCCGACAGCAGCAGGAGGCGAGCATTTTCGCGCCTCTGGCAGAAGGCAACACGCGGGCAACGCGATTGCATGTTGAGCCCGTCAGATGCGAACCAGTAGCTCAGCCGTTAACAGGAACGCGTGAGAACAATGCTCGACGCCTTCATCATCGAGGAGATCCAGCGACGCGAGCGGCGGCGGGAGGACCATGACCGCCCAGTCGCGGAGCTCCCGTTGCCCCCCCCTGACGACGCGCCGCGACGGCGCTCGGAAGAAGAGGATGACAAGCCGCCTCGCGGCGTCGTCATCATCGACCTCGCTGTGTAGGTCGTCTTTCAAGCCCGCCGTCACTGGCGGGCTTTTTCATGGGCGCTCCGCCGCCAGGTCCGCGAGCGGCAGCAGCGCGACCGGGTGGTAGGCCTCCCGAAGCGCCGGCTGGCGGGGCACCGCCTCCTGCACCGCACTTCGCCACGCTCTGGGAACGGCCGCCTCGCCGTGCGCTGCGCCCACGAGCGCCCCGGCGATGGCCCCGTTGGTGTCTGCATCCCCGCCCCGGTTCACCACGTCCACCAGCGCCGCTTCGAACGACGGCGCGTGACACAGCGCCCAGAACGCGAGCCGGAAGGCGACGCGGACATATCCCTGGTGGTGGTGCAGGTGGATCTCGGGGCCGTACAGGCGCGGGTCGGGCTGCTGCGCCAGGGAGAGATCCTCCTGCAGCATCGTCACCGCCTCGCGGATCTCCCGGACGTGCTCCGGCAACATCCGGCCGAGCTTTGCGGCGGCGGCGCGCAGGTCCGTCTGCGCGGCGGAGATGAGCGCCTTCGGATCCGCGGGGCCCTCTTCGTGGGGCGCGCCCAGCGCGGCGGCGATGGCGGCGTTGAAGGCCGCGCAGGCGAGCTGGCAGCGCGGGTCGGTGTGGGTGAGCGCGGAGTCCTCCAACGACGCCCGAAGCCGCGCCTCCCTGTCGCTCCAGAAGAGGACGCCGATGGGCGCGGTGCGCATCAAGGACCCATTGCCGGCGGGCTTCTTCGCGTGCTGCGTCCAGTACGTCTTCGCGACCTGGAAGGGCCCGGCGTTGGGGAGGTGCCCGTCCAGGACTGAAGCGGTCTGGTTGCCGATGTCGAAGGCGTGCGGCCGCCACGCGCGGTAGCGGCCGAGCACCTCCTGCGCGTCGAACCGCTTGAGCACCCGCAGGCTCCCGGCGAGCGCGCACGCCATCTGGGTGTCGTCGGTCACCTGGCCTGGGACCACGTTGAACGGGCCCTTGCCCACGATGTCGCGGTGCGGCCCTTCGCACAATTCCGGGAAGGGCGGGGCAGTGAGCGGCTTGAACTCCAGGGTGGTCCCCAGCGCGTCCCCCGCCGCGAGCCCCAACAGCGCGCCCCGCGCCCGCGAGCGCACCGCCTGGGCAGAGGGCCCCTTCGGGACGCGCCGGAGCACCATCTAGGAGATGACCTCCTCGGTGGCCGGCTGCACGCCGTGCCAGCGCATGAGGGAGAGCCGCGGTTCGCCGTGTTCGTCGTAGGTGACCAGCCCGTAGTGCAGCGCGGTGGACTGCCCGAGCTTGGGCATCTTGAAGCTCACCATGGGCATCCAGGTGCCGGTGTTCACGTAGACCCGGTCCCCCTTGAAGGTCCGCACCATCTCCACGTGGGTGTGGCCCATGAAGACGCCGCGCAGGGCCGGGTTCTTGAGGATGCGCTCTGCGTACAGGTCCAGCCGCTCGAAGAACTTGAACTCGGTGCGGACGAAGCGGAACAGCTTGTCGAAGGGCCGCTTCTCCCACCACAAGGGGTCCAGCCGCGCGCGCGCGTAGTAGTAGGCGGTGGCCGCGGCCATCCGGGCGGTGAACCGGGTGTCGAACAGCGCCCCCCCCACGAAGAGCGGCCAGAACGGCATCACCTTATCCAGGTAGGGCCGCTCCGGCATGAACCGGTTCACCACCTGCAGGATGAAGAGCGAACCCCACGGCAGGTTCAAGACGGGTTCGGACAGGCCGCGGGTGAGGAAGATCCTCTGGAAGTCGAACGCGTGGATGGCCTCGAACTGGTGGCCGTGGTGGATCTGGATGCCGCCCTCCACCTCGAAGTGGGGCGCCTCCACGTTGAAGCGCACCCGCGGGTGGCGCGCCTCGCCGGTGAGCGCCTGCGAGAACATGCGCTGCACGCCGGGGAAGAAGAACTCCATGTCATGGTTCCCCGGCTGGTAGGTCAGCCGGTTGTGCGGCCGGGACAAGAAGGCGGACAGCGCCCGGACGACCTGGGGGTGGCCCCTGAGGCACTGCTCGAGCTTGGTCAGGGCCAGCCTCTCTGTGACCTTCTCGGGGAACTGCCCGTTCACCGGGACCTTGAGCAGGTCGAAGATGTCGCCGTTGAGGACGAGGTGGACCGCGGTGTCCTCGTGTTCTCCCGTGGAGTAGCGCGCGAGCAGCTGCTCGAGGCGCGCGTCTTCGCGGAAGTCGTCGTAGACGTTGAGGCGGCCCTTCCGCTGGCCGCTGCCGATGTGGAGGTCCGACAGGACCAGGACCTGCCTGGGCTTCACGGAAGCGAACTGTAGCAGCGGCCGCGCCGTGCATGGTGCTTGCGGACCTTCATGCGGCTTCCTACAACGCCGCGCCATGACCGAGATTGTCCAGGTGCTGGCCCGTGAGATCCTCGACTCGCGCGGCAATCCCACGGTGGAAGTCGAGGTGGTTCTCCAGGATGGGACCTTCGGCCGCGCGGCGGTGCCTTCTGGCGCCTCCACCGGCGAGCACGAAGCCCTCGAATTGCGCGACGGTGACAAGAAGCGCTACGGGGGCAAGGGTGTCACCCAGGCGGTGAAGAACGTCGTCGAGCACCTCGCCCCCGAGGTGGTGGGCATGGACGCGGAGGAATTGTACGCGCTGGACCGCCGGTTGATCGACGCGGACGTCACCCCCACCTAGAGCAAGCTGGGC
>CAZQVZ010000111.1:0-14879 GCA_964596895.1 uncultured Myxococcaceae bacterium | reverse complement strand
GGAACCTGCACGAGAACATGAAGGAGAACGGGCTCGAGCCGCACGAGGTCCCGGTGGTCATCCAGTTCAACAAGCGGGATCTGCCCGACACCCGGACCGACGAGGAGATCGACGAGGCGCGCCGGAAGGGAAAAGAAGAGGTGGTGGGCGCGGTGGCCATCCGCGGCGAGGGCGTGCTGGAGACGCTCCACGCGGTCTTGCAGGGCGCCTTCCGCTACATCGAGCAGCGCGCGGGGGTGACCCGGAACATCGGCCTGTCGGAGGAGGAGTTCCTCGGGCAGATCTTCACCAACATCGACACCCGGGGGACCGCGCTCGAAGAGAGGTACCCGCAGAAGCCAGACGGCGGAGGGGCCGAAGACAAGGACAAGCCCCGGGCCGGCGAGGTGGGGAGATGAGCGCGGGCCACGAGCGCGACATGCAGCACCTCAAGGCCATTGACGGGGGGCTGTCGCGGCGGGAGTCGGTGCTGCAGCGGCGGCTGGGGCTGGCGGAGATGCTGGACTCCGGCACCTTCACCGAGCTCGTGAAGAACTTCGTCGAGCTCTACAAGGTCGGCATCAAGGTCTTCGACGAGAAGGGCGCCAAGCTCGCGGACATCAAGGTCGGCAACGGCGACTTCTGCGGCTACGTGTTCTCGTTCTCCGAAGGCCGCCACCGCTGCACCGCCACCGTGGCGCGGGTGAAGGACGGCCCCATTTCGCCCACCCATGGCGCGCGCGCGCCCTTCAGCGTGGAGCCGCCGCCGTTCGGGATGGTGACGCTGCCGTGCTTCACAGGGCTTCGCTACCTGGTGATGCCCATCCGCTGGGAGGGAGACGGGCTGGGGCGGGTGGTGTTCGGGCCGTTCATCCCGGATGACCTCAAGGACCTGCCGCTCACCCTCACCGAAATCCACGAAGGCTTCGAGATCGCCAAGGCCTCTTCGCTGATGCAGGCCATCCGCCGCGCGCCGGAGAGCACGGTGGTGAAGGTGATGGCCCACTTCGGCCAGCTCCTCGAGACGCTGGTGGCGGCGGGGCAGAAGACCTACCTGACCTCGCAGATGCACATCGAGGCCACGCTCGAGTCGAACCGCGAGCTGGAGACGCGCAACAAGAAGCTGGAGGAGATGAACAACCGGCTCAAGGAGCTGGACCGGTTGAAGTCGTCCTTCCTCGCCACGGTGAGCCACGAGCTGCGCACGCCTTTGACCTCCATCATCGGCTACTCGGAGATGCTGGCGGAGGGCCTGGCCGGCTCGCTCAACAACGAGCAGGTGGAGTACGTCCGCACCATCATGGAGAAGGGGGAGACGCTCCTGAAGCTCATCTCCTCCATCCTCGACATCAGCCAGATCGAAGCCGGGAAGCTGCGGCTCAACTTCGAGCGGACGAACCTGGTGGAGCTGGTGCACAGCTCGGTGACGAGCGTGACGCCGCAGGCGCAGAAGAAGGGCGTGCTGCTGGACATCAAGATGCCGGCAGGGCCGGTCTGGGCGCAGGCGGACCGGGACAAGCTCAAGCAGGTGATGGTGAACCTGCTCGCCAACGCCCTGAAGTTCACCAGCAAGGGCGGGACGGTGTCGCTCTTCGTGTCCGAGCCGGGGCCGCAGCCGGAGCTGGCGGGGCACGGCTACCGGATCATCGTCGAGGACTCCGGCGTGGGCATCCCGCAGGACCAGTTCGACAAGATCTTCGACAGCTTCTACCAGGTGGACTCGAGCTCCACCCGCGAGTACGGCGGCGCCGGGCTGGGGCTGGCCATCGTCAAGTCCTTCGTCGGTGGACACGGCGGACATGTCCGCGTCTCCAGCGAGATGGGCCACGGGTCGCGGTTCTCGCTGGTGCTGCCGGTGGAGCCGCCGCCGCAGAAGAGCGTGATGGTGATGCCGCCGGTGGCGGAGCTGGTGCCGGACCGGTTCTAGGCGGCAGGAAGGCGCGCCCTTCGCGGTCTAGCGGTTGATGACGGCGCGCAGGACCCGGCGGATGCCCCACTGGATGGCGCCCACCTCGGCGAGCGGCCCGAGCGGGAACGCCTGCCGCGTCCACCGACCCATGGGGAAGCTGTCCTCGTGCCGGATGATGCGCCCGTCCTGCACGGTCAGCCGGGACTCAATCTCGTTGTGGATGGGCCGGCCGAAGAGCTTGTAGTCCGCCACCCACCGCCCCACCGCGACGTCACCCTCCACCCGGTCGAACGTGTAGCTGAAGATGGCGGTCTTTCCGGAGAGGAGCTTCCGCCACATCTTCATCGTCCCCGCCCGATCGGCGTACTCGAAGATGGCGTCCTTGAACTTCACCTCCGGCGCGTACAGGGCCTCCATGTCGCGGGTGCGGCGGTTCACGAAGGCTTCGTAGAAGCGCTCGGCCACGTCCCTGCTCGACTGCGGCTGTTGTGGCGGAGGTCCGTCGGAGGTCGGGGAGCGGGTCGTGCTCATGAGGTGAGCCTGCCACGGCTGCCTTCGGTTGGCCCTGGCCAGCGCGGGTCCTGGTGGCGCTCTTCCTTGGTGATGAGGGTGCTGCCCGCGCTCGGGCTGGTGGCGGCGGGCGTTGAACCCTGAGGTCCAGACGGGTCAGGATGCGCGGCTCACCATGGGACGAGCCATCTGCGTTCAATGTGCGGCGCCCAGGTCCAGCGGGCTGAGCGCGTGCGCCGCCTGCGGCTTCGACCCTGCGGGAAACGACGTCGCGCGCAGGACGCAGGCGCTCTCGCTCTGGCTGAGTGACGGGCACCTCTCCCCAGCGGAGCTCGACGCGGCCGCGAAGCAGATCGCCAGGGGCGAGGCGCCGTCTGTGGATCCGGCTGCTCTCGAGGCGCTCCTCCGGCAGCTCGAGACGCAGGGGCTGCCCACCATCGCCACGCCGCGCGGGCTCGCCTTGATGATCTGGGTCCCCTTCGGCCTGGTGGTGGCGCTGACCGTGTTCGCCCTCTGGTTCTTCGCCTACCGGACCTGAGCGCCGGAGGACGCCCCGCGCTGCTCGCGCAGCCTCCGCATCAATTCGCGCGGTGAGCCGCCGCGGTGGAACTGGCTGCTCGACAGCGTTCCGTCCGCGGCGAGCTCGAAGCCGAACGCCAGCGTGGGCTCGCCGCCGAAGTGGTAGCGCAAGTCGGCGATGCGCACCTGGTGCCCGCCCTCCGCGCCGGCCGCGTACGTCACCTGCGGCAGCCGCGCCCAGGCCAGCGCCTCGCGGACGGTGGGGTTGGCGGCCACCCCTTCCGGAAGCGGCGGCGGTGACGCGTTGAACACGCCCTGCTCGAAGGGCCGCTCGAACGGACGGACGGCGCCCACCCGGTACTGGCCTTCCACCTCCACCGCGTACCGCCACGGCCACGGGTGGAGGGGCATGGGGAAGACCTCCACGCGCACCGCGCCGGGGTACTGCACCGAGACGACGTGGCGCAGGTGCGCCCTGAGCGCCACCCGCCCGGCGACGTAGGAGACCGCGACCAACGCGCCCAGGAGCACCGCCTTCTGCCAGACCCCGCGGCGCACCAGCGCGACCACCGCGCCCACCAGCAGGGGCACGGTCACCAGCGGGTCCACCACCAGCGTCCAGTCCAGGCTCAGCCGCGCGTCACTGAAGGGCAGGAACAGCCGCGTCCCCCACCCGGTCCACGCGTCCGCGAGCAGGTGCAGGAGCACCGCCGGGATGGCCCACGCGAACATCACGCCGGTGTGCGCGCCCTTGAAGAAGGGGCGCACCAGCGCCACGGCCAGGCCCGCCACCAGCGGCGCGGCCAACAGCGCGTGGGAGGGGCCCCTATGCGCGTGCAGCGCCTGGAGCACGTCGTTCTCGGACGGCCACAGCGTGTCCAGGTCCGGCAGCTCCGCCGCCACCACACAGGCGACCAGCAGCGCGCGACAGGTCGCGTCCAGCCGAGGGGCAGGCGCTGCTTCGGGAAGGGGCTGGGGTCGTCGGCGCCGCCGGATGGCCCGCCGCACGGTGCAGCCCAGCGCACCCACCGCCAACCCGAAGAGCCCGTGCGTGAGGTTGTCCAACCGCTACAGCTTGCCCTTCTGCTGCAGCACCCACAGCGTGGCCGCGATGACGTCCGGGCAGTCGTACACGCGCTGCGCGTCGCTCACGGAGGCCCAGGAGGCGCCACCCTTGTAGATCTTCCCGCGCTCGATGGTGGCCTGGGTGCTGCCGCCCACCTCGACGACGTACTTGTCCCCGCGCTTGACGACCTTCCCCTTGGTGCTGCCGCCCTTCTCGATGGTGTGGTCGCTCCCGGAGGTGCGCACCGTGTACTGCGTGGACCCGCCCTTCTCCACGCGGTTGCCCTTGCACTTGAAGTCTGCGGCGAGCGCGGGAAGCGAGAGCAGCGAGAGGGACAGCGCGGCGGTGACGAAGAGGTTCTCTTTCATGGCGGGCTGACCCCGAAGGTACGCCAGAAGTGCAAAGGGCCGTGTAGCTTCTGAGCGCATGCCGCCCCCGCGCCGCCCCGCCACAGGAGAGTTCGACCGCATCGCGCGCTTCCTGCGGCACTTCGACCGGCCTCGGGGAGGGGTGGTCCCGGTGGGCCCAGGCGACGACTGCGCGGTGGTGCGGCCGCGCCCGGGCACAGACCTGTGCGTCACCACCGACTCGGTGGTGGAGGGCGTGCACTTCACGCGCGAGGCCTTCTCCTACGCGGACATCGGCCACAAGGCGCTCGCCGTGAACCTGTCGGACCTCGCGGCGATGGGCGCTGCGCCGGCATGGTTCGTCTGCGCGCTGCAGGTCCCACCCTTCGTGACGGACGCCCAGCTCGACGGGCTCGCGCGGGGGATGGCGAAGCTGGCGAAGCGCAGCGGGATGGGCCTGGTGGGCGGCAACTTCTCCTCGGGGACGGAGCTGGCGGTGACGCTCACCGTGACCGGCGAGGTGAAGGAAGGCCGGGCGCTGCGGCGTGACGGCGCGGGCGCAGGAGACCTCCTCTTCGTCTCGGGCACGCTGGGGGATGCGCGGTGGGGGCTGGAGCAGCTCGGGGTGAACCCGCGGGCGCGCGCACCGGGCGTGTCCCGTCAGAAGCGCCCCCAACCGCGGCTGGCGCTCGGACGCCTGGCTGCGCGGTTCGCCTCTGCCGCCATCGACCTGTCGGACGGGCTCGGGCAGGACCTGGGACACCTGTGCGACGCGAGCCGGGTGGGCGCGCGCGTGTCGCTCCTCCAGCTGCCCACTTCGCCGGCGCTGCGGCGCGCGAAGGGTGCGCACGCGCGGAGGTACGCAGCGGCGGGCGGCGAGGACTACGAGCTGCTGGTCTCCGTCCCGAAGCGGCGCGCGGCCGCCTTCGTGCGCGCATGCAGGGAGGCAGGGGAGCGGGTCACCCACATCGGTGAGCTGACGAGCGAGCGAGCGCTGCGCTTCGAGGCTGAAACGGGCCGCCACGCCGAGCGTCCTGGCGGGTTCGATCATTTCCGGAACCGGTCGGCGAATTGACCCGCCCACCTGCGGCCGGTAGATCTTCCCACCGCTTGCGCCGCCCACTTCGCGATGAGCATCCCCAACCCTTGAGCGTGCGCAGCCCGCCCGTACACCGCGTCGTGCGCGCTTCAGAGGAGCGCGGCCGCTTCTGGTCGATGCAGGCGAAGATCCTCGTCGGCTACCTGGTGCTGTTCGCGGCGCTCGCGGCCACCTTCGAGGTGGCGGACCGCTTCGGGCTGCAGACCTGGGCAAGGTGGGCCGCCGGGGCAGGCGTCACCTTCCTGGTGGTCATCCTGCTCTCCACCATCACCCGGGTGACCAAGGTCCGGCAGCTCTCACGCAGCGCCCTGGAGATCTCCCGCGGCGAGCTCTCCAAGCCCGTGGACACCGCGGCCGGCGTGGCCCCGGACGAACTGGACGAACTGGCCACCGCCATCTCGCACATGCAGGAGAACCTGCGCGAATTGGTGGGCCACATCCAGAGGACCGCGCAGTCGGTCTCCGACTCCGCGTCGGACCTGCAGATGTCCGCCGAAGGCGTGAACGCCTCCACCGAAGAGGTGGGCGGCTCCATCCGGAAGATCGCCGTGGGCGCGGAGGCCACCTCCCGGCTGGTGGCGCAGGCGTCAGGCGTCATCACCCAGATGGCGCAGTCCATCCAGGCCACCGCCATCAGCGCCGAAGACGCGGCGCGCGCCTCCGCGGAGACCTCCAGCGCCGCGGACGAGAGCTCGCACGCGGCGAGGCTCGCGGGCGAAAAGGTGAACAAGGTCTTCAGCCGCATCGAGACCGCCAGCCACGAGGTCTTCGCCTTCGGGGAGAAGACGCAGGAGATCTCCAAGATCGTGGACGCCATCACCCAGGTGGCGCAGCAGACGAACCTGTTGGCGCTGAACGCCACCATCGAAGCGGCGCGCGCGGGCGAATATGGCCGCGGCTTCGCGGTGGTCGCGGACGAGGTGCGCAAGCTCGCCGAGAGCGCCGGCCGCAGCGCCGAGCAGATCAGCCGCCTGGCCCGGGACATCTCCGGGCAGTCCGCCGCCGTCGTCTCGGCGATGAAGGAGGGCATCGGCGAGTTGACCGAGGGGCGCGAAGATCTCAACGCCATCGTCCGCTCGCTGGGCGCCATCACCGACACCGCCCGGAAGGGCGCGGACAAGGTGCACGTCATCTCCAAGAGCGCCCGCGAGCAGCTCGAGGGCTCGGAGGAGATGGTCCAGGCCATCCAGCAGATCTCCAGCGTGGCGCAGGAGAACGCGGACTCCACCGAGTCCGTCCAGAGCACCATCCGCGAACAGGAGACGGCGGTCTCCCGCATGACCTCCGCGGCGCAGGAGCTCAACAACCTCAGCGTGGAACTGCACCACGTGGTGAGCCGCTTCCGGTTGGGGTAACGGGCGCGTGCGGCACGTGGTCTTCCGGCTGGAGAAGGACCGCTACGCGCTGCCGCTCGCGGCCATCCGCGAGGTGGTGGTCCCCCCCGAACGCTACTCCCGCGTCCCCCGCGCCCCCGCCACCGTCAGGGGGGTGATGAACCTGCGCGGCCGGGTGGTGACCGTGGTGGACCTGGGCGGCCTGCTCGCGCTCCCGCCCGCGAGCGAGCATCCGGCTTCGAACGCTGCTGCGTTCCCCGCGCCCGAAGCGCAGGGCCGGGTGGTGCTCCTGGACCGCGGCCGCCGGGATCTGGGGCTGCTGGTCGCGGACGTGGACGGCATCGAGCTCATCGAGAAGGTGTCCGGGGCGCCCGGCGGCAAGTCTTCAGCGGTGAGGGGCGTGGCGCGGGTGCGAGGCTGGGCGGTGACGGTCCTCGATCCAGACGGTGTCGATGGGCTGGTGAACCAATCTTTCGGAGGCTAGGCTTTCTCCATGGCCAAGCGGGTCCTCGTCGTCGACGACGCGATCTTCATGCGGAACATGATGAAGGACATCTTCGCGTCCGGCGGATTCGAAGTGGTGGGTGAAGCGTCCAACGGGCTGGAGGCGGTGGAGAAGTACAAGGAGCTCAAGCCGGACCTCGTCACCATGGACATCGTGATGCCGTTCAAGAGCGGCATCGAAGCCACCCGCGAGATCGTCAAGGGTGACACCAACGCGGTCATCATCATGTGCTCGGCGCTCGGCCAGGAGTCCCTGGTGATGGAGGCCATCGAGTCCGGCGCGGCAGACTTCATCGTCAAGCCGCCGCGGGCCGAAGAGGTCCTCGCCATCGTGAAGAAGGTCCTCGGCGAGGCCTGAGCGTCACCGAAGGGGCGTCGCGGTTGCCCGTCGACATGACCAAATACCTCGGTCTCTTCGTCAGCGAAGCGACCGAGCACCTCGAAGCGCTGGGCGGGGACCTGGTGCGGCTGGAGCGCGCCTCCGACCCGGGCGTGGTGGACTCGCTCTTCCGCCACGCGCATTCGGTGAAGGGCATGGCCTCCTCCATGGGCTTCGAGCCCATCGCCGTGCTCGCGCACCGGGTGGAGGACCTGGTGGACGCGGTCCGCGCGGACCCCTCGCTGCTGGACGGGGCGCTGGTGGATCTCCTGCTGCAGGCAGGGGACGTGCTGCAGGCGCAGGTGAAGGCCTGCGCGGCGGGCGGCCACCCGGACGGAGACGAACCGCTGCTCGCAAAGCTCACCGACAGGCTGGCCCGCCTGACCGGCAAGGCGCCGCAGGCCACGCGGGTCGCCCGGGCGGTGGTGGCGCCCGCCGCGCCCTCCGTGACCCCGCCGCCCGGCACCCCTCCCCAGGACGGCGGGACCGAAGCGAAGAGCCCCCCTCCTTCGAGCCCGCTGGGGGCGCCGCCGCGGTTTGGGGTCCGCTTCCGCGTCCTGCCCAAATGCCCGGTGCCAGGCGTGCGCGCCTTCCTCGTCCACCGAAGGCTGTCCGCGCTCGGCAACGTGTTCGACCTGCGGCCGCCCATCGAAGATCTGAAGGCGGGGCGGCTCCCGGATGGGCTGGTGGCCCTGGACCTGGAGACCTCGCAGGGTGAGGCCGGCATCCACAAGGCCCTGAGCAACATCCCGGACGTGGAGGTGGTGCAGGTCCGCGAGCGGGTGCTGGACGCGCCGCCGGCCGCCCCACCGGGCCCGCCCGCAGCGCCCCACCCGGAGGCCGACGCCGCGAAGCCGGAGGGCCCCCGCCCCGTGGGCGCCGAGCCTGCGCGCACGGTGAGGGTGCGCACCGAACTGCTCGACTACTTCCTGGAGACGGTGGGCGAGCTGCTCCTGGCCACCGCCCGCATCCGCGAGGTCTCCCGCACGCTGCCCACGCCGTCCCGGCCCCCGCTCGACGAAAGCGTGGACCGGCTGCACGGGCTGGTGAAGGACCTGCACGACAAGGTGATGACCGCGCGGATGACGCCGCTGGCGGTCATCATGGACCGGCTGCCCCGCGTGGCCAGGGACGTGGCGCGAAGGCGCGAGCGCGACGTGGACCTGATCATCACCGGCGCGGAGATTGAGCTGGACCGCGCCATCGTGGACGAATTGGCGGACCCGCTGCTCCACCTGCTGCGCAACTGCATCGACCACGGCCTGGAGTCGCCGGAGGAGCGGGCGAAGGCGGGGAAGGGGGCCCGCGGGCGCGTGCTGGTGAGCGTGCGGCGCGCGCGCGACAAGGTGGTGCTGGAGATTGAAGACGACGGCCGCGGCATGGACGCCGCGAAGCTGAAGGCGGTGGCGCAGGAGCGCGGCCTCATCACCCAGGAGATGGCGGAGCGGATGACGGACCGCGAGGCCTTCCTGCTCTGCTGCATGCCCGGCGTCTCCACCGCGCGGGACAACATCAGCGACATCTCCGGGCGCGGCGTGGGCATGGACGCGGTGAAGCGCACCGTGGAGAACGTGGGCGGCACGCTCGAGATCGACTCGGAGAAGGGCCGCGGCACCCGCTTCACGCTCCGGCTGCCCCTCACGGTGGCGGTGGTGAGCCTGCTGTTGGTCGGAGTGGGGGACGAGGTCTTCGGCCTGCCCATCACCAAGGTGCTGGGCGCGGTGGAGGCCGAGGACTCCGAGCTCTCCCGCAGCCGCCAGAGCCGGATGCTCACCTGGGGCAACGGGCTTCTGCCGGTGTACGGGCTCGAAGAGCTGCTTCAGCTCGCCCCTCAGCCTCGCCCTCTCCCGGAGGGGGAAGGTGGGCGCGGGCGCGGCCGGCCGTACGTGGTGATGGAGGGGGACGCAGGGCGGGTGGCGCTGGGCGTGGACCGGCTCCTGGGGCAGGAGGAGGCGGTGTTGAAGGCGCTCTCGCGGCCCCTGGATAGAGTCCCCGGCCTCTCTGGCGTTACCATCCTCGGCACTGGCCGTCCGGTCTTCATCCTCGATGTCCCAAGGCTCCTCGCCGCGTGAACCCTCAACTCCCCAGTGAGCTGCAGCTCGACGCCTTGAGAGAGATGGCCAACATCGGCTGTGGTCACGCCGCGAACGCGCTCTCCCGTCTGGTGGGGGGCAGGGTGGTGCACATCGACGTGCCGCGGGTGGTGGTGACCGGCACTCCCGACGCGGCGCTGCTCGCGGATGAGGAGGGCGGGCCCGCGGTGTGCGTCGTGCTCGACGTGACGGGGGAGATGAGCGGCCGGATGATGTTGGTGTGGCCGGAGGCGGACGCGCGGGCGCTGGTGAGCCTCCTGGTCCGCACCCCCGGCGCGGGCGCAGCGGCCCTCCTGGAGGAGCCGGGCCGGAGCGCGCTGGAGGAGGCGGGGAACATCGTCGCCTCGTCGTGCCTGGCGGCGGTGAGCAGCCTCACCCGGCTCGCGGCCATGCCCAGCGTGCCCCGGCTGTCACGGGTGACGGTGGCGGAGGCGGTGGGGGCGCTGCTCGGGGAGAGCGCCGGCGAACGCGCGGTGGTGCTCGAAGCGCGCTTCCGCGCCACCCACGTTCCGCCCTTGACCGGCAGGCTCTTGCTGGTGCCGGACCGGGCCACCCTGCCGCGGCTGTTCAGCGCGCTGGGCCTTCCCACCGGCGCGTAGCGTCCCCTCAACGCGCAGGTTCCTGACCGGAGCCGGATGGGGCGGCGCGCGCGGCGGCTTTTGGCTAGGTTCCGCCGCCCCATGGATGAACGAGAGCTGACCCGCCTGCTCCACGGCGTGAAGTCCGGCAAGACGAGGGTGCAGGACGCGGTGACGCGCCTGAAGGACCTGCCCTTCGCGGAGCTGGGCTACGCCACCCTGGACACCCACCGGAACCTGCGCTTCGGCTTCCCGGAGGTGGTGCTCGGCGAACCGAAGACCGCGGAGCAGTGTCTGGGCATCGTGCAGGCGCTCTCCGAGCGGGGCCAGAGCGTGCTGGTGACCCGGCTGCAGCCGGACAAGGCGGAGGCGCTGCTCGCGCGCTTTTCCAGGGGCCGCTACCACGCCGAGGCGCGCATCTTCGAGTTGCCCAGCAAGAAGAGGCCGCGGGCGGGCGTCGTCGCGGTGGTGACGGCCGGCACCAGCGACATCCCGGTGGCGGAGGAGGCGGCGGTCACCGCGGAGGCCATGGGCGCCACCGTCCGCCGCATCTACGACGTGGGCGTGGCGGGCATCCACCGGCTCCTGCGGCGCCGCGAGGAGATCCAGACGGCGCACGCCGCGGTGGTGGTGGCCGGCATGGAGGGCGCGCTGGCGTCCGCGTGCGGCGGCCTGGTGGGCATCCCGGTGGTGGCGGTCCCCACCAGCGTCGGCTACGGCGCCAACTTCGGGGGCGTCTCCGCGCTGTTGGCCATGCTCAACTCCTGCGCCTCCAACGTCACCGTCACCAACATCGACAACGGGTTCGGCGGCGGCTTCTACGCGGCGCTGGTCTCGCGGACGAAGGGGCGCAGATAGCCATGGCGGAGGGAAGGGTGCTCCTGCTCGAGCCCGTCGGCGGCATCGCCGGGGACATGTTCATGGCCGCGGGCATCGATCTCGGCGTGCGCCCGGAGGACATCGAGCGGGCGCTCTCGGGCCTGCCACTTCCTTCCTGGAGGTTGGTGGTGACGCGGGCGGAGCGGCACGCCATCCACGGGACCCACGTGAAGGTGCGCGTGGAGGGCGAAGACGCGGATGAGCACCACGACCACCACCACCGCAGCCTCGCGGACATCCGCAGGATGATCGACGGCTGCCAGACCCTGAGCGCGGCCGCGCGGCAGACGGCGCAGGCCCTCTTCACGGTCATCGGCGAGGCGGAGGCGAAGATCCACGCGGTGTCGGTGGAGGCGGTCCACTTCCACGAGGTGGGCGCCGTGGACTCCATCGTGGACGTGTGCGCGGCGGCCTTCGTGCACGAAGCGCTGGGGGTCAAAGGGGTGCTGGCGCTGCCGCCGCCGCTGGGGACCGGGCAGGTGCGCACCCAGCATGGGCAGATGCCGGTGCCGGCGCCGGCCACCCTGGAGATCCTCCGGGACGTGCCGGTCCGCTTCGAGGGCACAGGCGAGCTGACCACGCCCACCGGCGCCGCCATCCTGAAGGTCCTCTGCACGCAGGTGGGCCCTCTGCCCGCGGCGCGGGTGTCGAAGGTGGGCTACGGCGTGGGCACCAAGGACTTCCGGGACCGCCCCAACGTCCTGCGCGCGTCTTTGGCCACGCTGGCGGAGCAGGGCGCGGATGACGGGGACCTGGAGCCGGTCTGGGTGCTCGAGGCCAACCTCGATGACGCCTCCCCGCAGCTTCTGGCCACGGTGCTGGAGGGGGCGCTGGCCGCAGGCGCGCTGGACGCGAGCCTCACGCCGACGGTGATGAAGAAGGGGCGGCCGGGGCACCTGGTCACCGTGCTCGCCGCGCAGGCGGACCGGGACGTTCTGTGCGACCTGCTCCTGCGGGAGTCGACCTCACTGGGGGTCCGCTTCCACGCCTCGCGCCGCAGGGTGCTGGAGCGGCGCTTCGAGACGGTGCAGACGCCCTGGGGCTTTGTCCAGGTGAAGCTCGGGCTGCGCGACGGTGAGGTCTGGAACGCGCAGCCCGAGTTCGACGACTGCAAGCGGCTGGCCCAGGCGGCGGGTGTGCCGGTGAAGCGGGTGCACGCCGCCGCGGTGGCCGCCGCGAGCGCCCTCGGGCCTCTACCCGAAGGGCGCTGACGGCGGACTAACGGGAGAGGATGTCCTTCAGCTTCGCCTTGTCCGAAGCGAAGTCGAACGAGGCGTAGAGCTGGAAGGCGTTCTCCATGTCGAGGATGCGCGGCTTGAGCATCTCCGCCGCCGCCAGCCGGTCCTTCGAGTGGACGAAGCGCGAGAGCACCTCCTGCACCTGGCTCACCATGAAGAAGTGCGCGGGCGCGGCGGAGCCCAGAACTTGAAGTTTGTTCTTCGCGAACGGCTCGCGGTGCAGCGCCTGCAGCAGCTGCGAGAGCTGCGGCTGGGCAATGGGGTAGACCTGCGGCCGCGGGGGTGGGGGCGGCGCCATCACCGGGCGGGCAGGCGGGGGCGGGGGCGCGTGGACCACCCGGTCGGAGTCCCGGTCGCGCGGGGCGCGGCGGACCTCTCGCTGGAGTTCCGAGAGCTCCTCGCGGGCCTCCCGGGCGAGGTTCTGCCGCTTCTTGGTGTTCTTCTCCGCGGCGACTGCGTTCAGGAGGAACTCCACGCGCTCGAGCTTGCGGAGCATCCGGCTGCGGTCCACCTCCACGTCGTCGTCCCAGCGGTCCCTCTGGTGGTGGGGCGGCCCGGCGTGGGCAACTGCGGACAGGGTGAGCGAGACCAGTGCGGCAATCGCGACGATCCTCATACGTCCTCCGGTGAAAGCCTTTGCCCGCCAGACGGGCGAGGGCTAGATGCGATTCATTCCCAAGCTGGAGGCAAGCATGGCGCAGAGCGGGTGGGACGATCAGTTTCGGATTTTCTTGAAGCGGGCCGGGGACGACCTCAAGCGGATGGGCGAGGACATCCGCACCGAGGCCACGCGGCTCATCTCCCAGGTGCAGGACCCCGAGAAGCAGGAGCAGATGAAGGCCCGGGCCAAGGAGGTGGGGGTCTGGGCGCGCCAGGCCGCAACCGAGGTGGCGGACCTTGTAGAGAAGGGTGCGCAGAAGGCGGAGACAGCGCTGAAGAACTTCTCCGCGAAGGAGGGCGTCGGCAAGCAGGCGGCCGAGCAGACGGCGCCGCGCGCAGCGGCCAGCACCCCGGCCCCCCGGAAGTCCGGCCCGAAGGCCGCACCGAAGAAGGTGGCGGCGAAGAAGGTGACCAAGACGGTGGGGCCGAAGAAGAAGGTCGCCGCGAAGAAGAAGGCTTCGGGTGGGACCAAGACCATCGGCCGGAAGCCGCAGGGCTGAAAGGCCGGTGACCTTCCGGTCCGGCGGCAGGTCTCTACGTCATTTCACGGGGTTGGTGCATTGAAGGGCCCGTGCGATAGTCGGCCGCGTGTCCAGCCCCGATAAGGGAAAGTTCAGCACCGAGATCCCGGATGACGTGCTCCAGGAGGCGCTGGAGAGCGTGAAGCGTCACGCTCCTTCCACCGCCCAGGACGAAGTTGCGCCGGTGGAGCTCTCCAAGGTGGATCCGGATCCCACCCCGGCCGCGGAAGACGTGGCGGAGGTCTCCGAGAACACCCCGGACCCCGCGGCGGGGGATGACGCCGCTGCCCTGAAGGAGCTGGAGGGGCTGCGCGCGCAATTGGAGTTCTCCCAGGCCAAGGGCCGGGAGCTGATGGAGAAGATCCGCGACACGCACGAAAAGATGCTGCGGGCCGTCGCTGACCTCGACAACTACAAGAAGCGCGCACAGAAGGAGAAGGAGGAGATCCAGAAGTTCGGCGCGGAGCGAATGCTCAAGGACTTCCTCCCCGTCATCGACAACCTGGAGCGGGCGCTGGAGCACGCGGGGAAGAACGCGGACTTCGAGAGCCTCCGGCAGGGTGTGGGGATGACGCGCAAGATGTTCGACGACGCGCTGGGCAAGCACGGCATCAAGGGGTTCTCCGCCGTGGGCCAGCCGTTCGACCCGCGCCTGCACGAAGCCATGCAGCAGGTGGAGACCTCGGACGTCCCCGCGAACCACGTGGTGTCCGAGATGGTCCGCGGATATACGCTGAACGAGCGGCTCGTTCGCCCTGCCCTGGTGGTGGTGGCGAAGACCCCCTCCAGGCCGGCGTCTGCGCCCCCTGCTGAAGGGGAGGCGAAGACGGACGGTGGCGAGGACGGCGCGCCGCCCGGGGGGAGTGAAGCGACATGAGCAAGGTCATCGGCATCGACCTGGGGACCACCAACTCCTGCGTCTCCGTGATGGAGGGCGGGGAGCCGGTGGTGATCCCCAACAGCGAAGGCGCGCGGACCACGCCTTCCATGGTCGCGTTCACCGAATCCAACGAGCGGCTGGTCGGGCAGATCGCCAAGCGGCAGGGCATCACCAACCCCGAGCACACGGTGTTCGCGTGCAAGCGCCTCATCGGTCAACGGTTCGAGGCGAAGGAGGTCAAGAAGGCGCTCTCCATCAGCCCCTTCCGCATCGTCACTGCGCCCAATGGGGACGCGTGGGTGGAGGTCCGCGGCAAGGCGATGGCGCCGCAGGAGATCTCCGCCATGGTGCTTCAGAAGATGAAGCAGACGGCGGAGGACTACC
>CAZQVZ010000110.1:0-14940 GCA_964596895.1 uncultured Myxococcaceae bacterium | reverse complement strand
TCCACGCCCGTCACCTCGCTGCCCGTCGCCCAGGCGATGAGCAGGAGGTACCCAAGCGACGACCAGTCACCGGGGACGCTCGGCCACACCGGCGGCCGCGCGTGCGCGACGACACGCAGGGTGCGCTCGCTCCGCTCGATGGTGAAGCCGCACCGCTCCGCCCACTGCACCGTCAACGCGAGATAGCCGGCGGAGCCACCTTCGTCCTCCAACGCCACCGTCCACGCTCGCCCTTCGCGCAGGAAGAGGCCGCACGCGCCCAGCAGCAGACTGGAGGCGTATTGGCTGCTCTCCTTCGCGCTGACGCGGAACACGGGCTCGGGCGCGCGCGTCAACTCCTTCGGCACGCGCACCTGCAGCGGCCACGGCGTGCCGGCGGTCAACTCCACGCCCGTCGGCGCCAGCGTCTCGCGCAAAGACGCCACCAGCGCGCCGTGCGGTCGCTCACCCAGCCTGGCGGAGCCCGTGAAGGTGAGGTCCGCGCCGGGGGTGATGCACGCCTGCGTCAGGAGCAGCCGGAGCGGCGCGCCGCCGTCGCCACAGTCGATGGAGCCCCGCCCTGCCGAAAGCGCGTCCAGCCCGCGTGCGACCACGCCCACGTCATCCGGCCAGACCTCGCCGGTTGGCGCGGCGGCCTCACGCAGCTCCGGTGCGTGCAGCAGGTGCGAGAGGACCAGCGCCCGCTGCGCGTCCGACTTCGACGGCGGCGGCGTCAGCGTGGCGGGCCGCAGCGACGAGGGACTGACGAAGACGCGCGGGGGCATGCGCTACGCCTTGTGCGGCCGCGCCAGCAGCGCCAGCCACAGGTCCGCGAGCACCAGCGACATCATCGCCTCCACCACCGGCACGGCGCGCGGGAGGATGCACGGGTCATGGCGGCCGGCCTTCGCGTGCTCGCCCAGGGTCGCTGGCGGCTTGAAGTACGTGCGGATGAGGATGGGCTCACCATTCGAGAGCCCGCCCTGGATGCCGCCGTACGCATCCGCGTCGTGATGGAACGCGCGGCCGGTCTGACGCAGCCGCGCCATCAGGTCCGGCGGTCCCCACACCACGCCTGTCACCGCGCCGATGCTGCCCAGGCCCTGCGCCGCCAGCGCCTTGAGCTTGCCGAACACAGGTTCGCCCAGGCCGACGGGCATCCCCTCGACCCGCACGTCGATGGCGCCGCCGAGGCTGTCTCCCCGCTCCTTCGCCGTGAGGATGCGCTTCGCCATCTCGTCCGCGGTCTGCGGGTGGGGACAGCGCGTGGGGTGCGCGTCCACCTCGTCGCGCGTCAGCCCCGCTTCCGGATGGGGCGCTGCCAGGTCCCCCACCTGCGACACCCAGGCGACGGTGCGAAGCGTTGGCAGCGCGTCCTTCAAGAAGGCTTCAGCCACCGCGCCGCCGATGACGCGGCACAAGGTCTCGCGCCCGCTGGTGCGTCCGCCGCCGCGCGGGTCCCGGTGCAAGAAGCGCTCGCGCCACACGCGGTCCGCGTGGCCGGGCCGGTCCTCCTTCGCGAGCTTCGCGTAGTCCTCGGAGCGCTGGTCCTTGTTGCGGACGACGGCGGCGAGCGGTGTCCCCAGGGTCTTCCCTTCGTAGACACCGGAGAGGACCTCCACCCGGTCCGCTTCGGCGCGCGCGGTGGTGAGCTGCGACTGCCCGGGCCGCCGTCGGTCCAGCGCCCGCTGGAGGTCGTCCGTGTGCAGGGGCACGCCCGCGGGGCAGCCGTCGATGACCGCGCCCATGGCGGGGCCGTGGCTCTCGCCAAAGGTGGTGAGGCGGAAGAGGTTGCCGAACGTGTTCATGCACCACCTCCTTGCCACAGTTCCCGCTGCGCGCGCGCCTGCGAGATGAACCAGCGGGGACCGAGCATGCGCGGCTGCCCACCGAGCGCGCGCACCTGCGACGCCACCTTTCTGCCGTTGGCGCCGTACGCAATGACCGCGACCTTCGCGTCCAGGAAGCCCAGGCCTTGTGCGGTGATGCCCGCCGGCCAGCTCCAGATGACGGCGCCGGCGAGCGTCACACCCGTTGCCTCCTCGCGCCGCAGCACCCGGACGCGCACGTCGAGTTCGCTCGCGGCGGTGAGCACGGCTGGCGCCACGCCGCCTCCACCCAGGAGCGTCACCTCGCGCGCGCCCAATGCTTCGAGCGTCGCGCGCGCGCCCGCGACATCCGTGTTGGCGCCGCGCCAGTGAGCGCCGACCCGGTAGAGGGTGTTCACGGCCTCATCGCCGCCACCCAACCAAAATGCGACCTTGCGCTTGAAGGGGCTGGTGACGGCGAACCCGCGATACCAGGGCGTCAGCGCCTCCACCAGCGCGCCCACGTCGGCCTCTGCCGGAAGGTCGATGCGGTCGAACGGCTGCGGGTGGATTCGCGGCGAGCGCGACCCGGCGATGCCGCTGCCGAGGATGCCCAGCCTCGAAGCACGGCTCTTGGCGCGCCGTCCCTGCACCGCGTCCGCCAGCAGTCGCTGCCCCGGCGCCGCCGCGAATCCAGCATCCAGCGCCACGTAGTCCAGCGCGTTCCCTTCGGCGAGCACCGCTCGGAACGGCAGCGCGCACGGCCCCGTCGCCAACACCACCACGCGCGGCCCGAAGTGCTGCGACAGGAGGCGCTGCGTCTGCAGCAACCGGGCGCCGTCGCGGAGCCCACCCAGCGGCTCCACGTGTTTGACCACCGCGCCGGCAGGAACGGCCAGCGCGCGCCACCGCTCCAGCGCTGCTCCGGGCGAGAGCGGCTGCGAAGCGTGCAGCGACAGCAGCGGCCGCGGTGATGCTGACACCGGCGCGTCGCCCACCTCCACATCCGCGACCGCCGCCACCTCCAGCCAACTCGCCGGGAGCGCCCGGCCGCGCTGCGAGACCAACACCGGCAGCGTTCGAGCGAGCGCCGCCACGTCTCGCGCGTCGCCATGCAGATCCGTCCGCACCTCCAGGAGGTCTGCGCCCGCCGCCTTCGCCCGCGCAGCGAACGCGCGCGCTTCGTCGTCGTCCTGTGCCGGCGGCAACGTCACCACGAACCGCCGCTCGCTCACGGCGTTCCTCGCAGCATCGCCGCCACCGCTTCGGCCAGCGGGCGGGTGCGCACCGCGCGGTGGGCCCGCTCACGCGCCTCGAACACCTCGCGCAGCTCCTCCTCCACGGACAGCTCCGGACGCAGGCGGGGACGGGAGGTATCTGCCAACAGCCGCTCTCGAAAGGTGTCGAAGGTCAGTGGCACCCCGATGACCTCCGCGCCTTCGAGCAAGTCCGCGTGCAGGGAGAGGAAGCCGCCACCCACGGCGACCAACACCTCGGTGGGCAGCGCGCAGAAGGCCTCCCGCTCAGCGGCGCGAAAGCCGGACGGGTCTTCTCGAAACCAGTCGCGGATGGACCGGCCAGCGTCCCGCTCCAGCTGCGCGTCCAGATCCACGCACGACCGGCCGGCATACGGCGCAAGGCGCACGAGCAACGAAGACTTCCCGGCGGCGCGGTGTCCCGCGAGCACCCAGCGTGCGTCCTGTCCCAGGGTCGGCGGCTCGCCTGCCCGGAGCCACCTGTCCAACTCGCCGAGCAAGCCCTCCCGCAGCCGCGGGTCGATCCCCTCCAGAATGTCGGCGCCGCGCCGCATCGTCAGCCACCTGCAGAGTGTGAACCGGAGTCTACAGTGCCCACTCGAGCAGACACCGCCCTGCTTTCAACCACCGGCGATCAGGCGCGCGCCCGTGGCGTGTGTGTTGCTGAAGGCCTCTGTGTGAGGCTGCGCCGCCATCCGACACGCCGGGACCCGGGTCCGATCGTCCGATGGGGCGCGCAGGAGCCGATTCCCTACGCTTCGGACGTGGCGCGCGCACCCACCCAGCCGCCTCCCCGTGAAAGAGGTCAGGCGGCAGTGGAGGCGGCGCTGACGTTGCCTCTGGCCCTGTTCATGATCCTCGGCGCGCTCCAGCTCTTCTTGATGCTCCAGGGCCGGATCATGGCGCAGTACGCCGTGGCCCGGGCGACCATGATGGGCAGCCTCAACCACGGCAGCTGCGAGGTGATGACGCAGTCCGCGGTGGCCGCGCTCCTGCCGTCCTTCCACGCCTTCGCCGAGCCGGGGAGCAACGTGGGGCGCAGGTATGCCCGCGCCTTCAACGCCCGGCGGGACAACCGCTATCTCGCGCGCGAAGACGCAGGGCACTCCGAAGCCATCGTCTGGATCGTCCGCGAGCAACCGCGCGCCGCCAACCTCACCGCCAACGACGAAGACACCTTCGACCTGCCGGAGCGCCGCGGTGGGCCGCTCTTGATCGAGACGCGGATGATCTACTTCTTCCCGCTCAAGATCCCCTTCGCCAACTGGGTGATGAGCCGCATCCTGCTCGCGCACTTCAACATCCAGGCCTTCCGCAGCGCGAACCCGTACCTGCTCACGCAAGGCGACGCGAACTGGTCCGGCGGAGCCATGACGGTGGACGGGGCCATCGCCACGGAGCTGCTCGGGCGCAGTGGCCGGCGGCACTACGTGGCGCCCATCGACGTCAGCTACGCCACGCGGATGATGTCCCCGCCCAGGCGCCGCTACTTCGCCCAGCAGAACTGCCCGCCGACGCCGGAGGGGCTGTGAGGTCCCGCGCGCGCGGCCAGACGTTGGTCCTCTTCGCGCTCACCCTGTTGCTCATGGTGGTGATGGTCTGCATCACCCTCTCCATTGCCACCCGCGCGAAGCGGAAGCTGGAGCTGCAGACGCTCGCCGAGACCGCGGCGTACTCCAACGCGGTGGCCACTGCGCGGACCTACAACACCGCGTCGCTGCTCAACCGCGCCATGATCAGCCACTGGGTGGCGATGGCGGGCGTCCACGGGCTGTCCGCGTGGGCCAGCGAGACCATGGGCTACTTCGGTGGCCTCGCGGAGGTGGTGCGCGAGTTCGAGGCGGGCAACCCCGCGGTCCTCGGCCGCCAGGCCTGCCGCACCGACAACCTCAACCCCGCCGGCAAGCCCCGCTGGTACGACTGCCCCGACTACTACGACCCGCCGGGCCCCGGCGCCTGCACCCAGTCCACGCTCGCCATTCGCGACGCCTCGTACGAACTCTGGCACGCCGCGCTCGCGCTCTGGCGGCCGCCCGGCAGCCCCCAGGCGGGCGACAACGTGAACTCCAACTGCAAGTCCGGCAGCTGCTCCTCCTACCGCCCGTGGATGCGGGTGGGCTGGGGTGAGCTCGACGAACGCGTGGGCCAACAGGCGAAGGACATCCACCGCGCCATCGCCGGCCTCGGCTACATCCAGGCCGAAGCCTATGACCAGCTCGAGGGGGTGCTGCAGGACCAGACGCTCACGCACCAGCTCGTGAACCTCGCGCATGGACGGCCGCCGCGTCCCCGCCGCCTGCCGAACGGGTACCGCATCGAAGGGGCGCGCTCGGGCACGCAGATCGCCTGGCGTGAGGCAGGCCTGGACGGCGCGTCCTTCGAACGCGGCAGCACCCACGACCGGGTGATGGCCGAAGCGGTGTTGGGCGCTCGCGGGAAGGAGTTCCTCGTCTGGTACCGCGAGCTGCCCCGGCGCATCCGGCGCGAGCTGCAGGTCATCCAGCGCAACCTCGACGTGAACTGGCCCGGCACCTTCCGCTTCAGCGTGCGGCCGGGCATCGTCAACACCTACCCGGCGAAGAGCGCAGGCGACCTCACCTTCCCCATCACGCCGTGGGAGGAGGGCGTCCACGACAAGCTCGGGTTCGGCAGCATGGTGGGCATCGCCAAGGACCCGCTGGAGGACGCGCGCGGGAACGGGCTGCAACTCCTCGCGCACTTCCGCCCGCCGTCCGGCTGTTCGTCGCCGCGGCCTCAGACGAACTACCGGGCGCACATCTCCTGGCTGCAGTCGAACCACGACGTCGGCTCCAGCCACCACGGGGCGCATGGCCTGGAGACGGCGGCGCACGCGCGTCACCCGATGATGCGGGAGGGCGTGGACCCCGGTGACTTCCGCGACGGACTCACCCTCACCACCTGCCACGACTTCCACGTCCACTACGACGAGCGCAATGACGCGGACGTGCACCCCCTGACGGAGTTGGACGCCCGCATCCGCCGCCGAGACAGCATTCTGCCGGGGCTGGGGTTCATCTTTCCCCAGCGCGCATCCGACGACGGGGCGAACGGCGCGTGGGGCCAACCCAAGCTGCCGGTGATGCTGGTGCGCGAAGAGCCCGCCCAGAAGGACCCCTGGGACCTGATGGTGAACTTCCGCATGGGCACCGTCGGTGACGACCACACCCTGAAGCTCGGCGAGCGCGCGAAGCTGGACGAGATGACCGCGCTGGCCACCGGCATGGCCTACTACCACCGGCGCGGCGCGTGGCGAGAGGGGCCGAACATGCTCAACCCCTTCTGGCGCGCCAACCTGGTGCCGCTCGCCATCGACGAGCGCAAGAGCGGCTCTGCGTGGAACGAAGACCCCACCCGCTTCGGCAACCGCGACGATGTCCCGGCGATGCTCCAGGCAGCGGGCCACCGCCAACAGGCGCGCGCGTACCGCGACGTCGAGCGTCACTTCCGCGCCTTCAAGGGCTGGGGGAACGAATGAGCCGCCGCGCCTTGTCCAAGAGGGCGCGGCGCGGCGCCGGGACGGTGGAGCTGGCTTTGGGGAGCCTGCTCTTCGTCACCGTGCTGCTCTTCGGCCTCCACTTCGCCGAGGTCGGGTTCCTCTCCTTGAAGGTGCAGGAGGCCCAGGCCTTCGGGCTGTGGGAGAGCACCGCCCGGCGCGTGCACCTCTTCCGCCCCGGCGCAGTGGACGGAGCTGGCTCGCCGTCGGACATCTACCGCCCGTCCCGGCAGATCTTCGCCAACGCCGGCGACCGCGCCCAGCGGCGCTACCGGGACTACGACGGCCGCACCCGGGAGCGCGGCTCGGGGAACATCACCCAGAGCGTCACCGCGGCTTCGCCCATCCAGGTCACCTGCGAACGCGAGGACGGCCTGGACTTCGACCTGCCCACCCTGGGCGACTTGCCGCGCGGCGCGCTTCGGGCTTCGCCCACGCTGGACGACCAGCTGCGCACCGTGCGCCGCCGCTTCCAGGGACGCGGCGCGCTCTCCTGCAAGGCGCGGTCGGTGCTGCAGCTCATCCGCGTCCCCCAGGGCTTCCACAACGACGGGGCCGGGGGCTTCAAGGTCGCCCACCGCTCGCGCGAGTTCATCCCGGTGTGCGGCGTGGGCCGGCCAAGGAGCGGAAGGTGCGAGGGGACGAACGCGGTGCTGCTCGGGGACTGGGCGCTGGAGGGTCCTGTGCAGGGCGCGCTCGCGGAGCTGAACCGCGACGTGCCCCTGCGTTGGCGCGGGCGAGACCACAACCGGCCGTACCGCATCCTGGTGGAGTCGCTCTACGAGGCCGGCGGCGGCTCGCATGGGCGAGCGGGCGCGGAGTTCGCGGCGTGGGTGGGACAGGACACGGGGAACCCCAACGCCGCGCCCCACGACGAACGCGAGTTCTTCATGAGCTACCGGGGGGTCCGCCGCAACGACCGGGCGAGCGACCTCGAGGATGGCCTCACCATCAACGGCCGCGACCACCACTGGAACACCTCCGGCGTGTACCTCGACGGAGGCCGAAGGGTTCCGAAGCTCCGCGCGGACTGCTACCTGGGACTGAAGGGGTGCGAGTGATGCTGCGCCTCCCGCTCCTGACCGCGCTGGGGACCGTGGTGTTCGCCACCTTCGCGCACGCGCAGACCCCCGCGCGCACGCCGCCCCATCCCAAAGACTGGGCGCGCCCCTTTCCGGCAGAGCTCATCCCCACCACCGTGGAGCCCAGCGCGCCGCCGTTTCAGTGGCACGTCCCGGGCGCCATCGAAGACGTGCCCATGTCAGGCGAGGCCGAATCCCTGGGCGTGCCGGTGCGCGCGCACGCGGTCCGGTCGAAGGAGCGCATCGAGCCGCTGTACCTGCACTTCCTGCAGGCGTTCCGGAGGGCCGGCCTCTATCTGCCGCCGCCGTCGGCCCAGTTCCATATGAAAGGGGGGCTCGCGCTGACCGCCATCGATGACGAGCGGATGATCTCCTACACAGTCATCTTCCAGGCCAACGCGGACCGCACCACCACCGTCATCCTCGGCGAGGCCAACCTCGCGGCGCGTAGGCCCGCCGCCGAAGACGCGCAAGGAGGGCTCCCCCTTCCGCCGCAGGCGAAGCGCGTGGTGCGCGCCCGGAGCGAAGGCACGTCGCAGGTGACCTTCCGGCTCCGAGCGCGCGCGGACGAGGTCACCGGCTACTACCGCGACGTCCTGGGCGCGAACGGCTTCGAGGAGACGGAGCCGCAGGTCTTCTCGGACGGCACAAGGCAGGTGCAGGTGCTGACCCAGCAGGTGACGGACGACGAGGTGGTGGTCGCGCTCGTCGAGCGGCCCCTGCGCTGACTTAGTGGCGCGCTGGCTGCGCGTTGCGCACCGGCTCGAGCCGCAGGAGGGGCTCGGGCATCCGGCGGGCACCGCGCGCGTCCAGCTCCAGCCAGACCTCCGCCTTCTGGAGCATCTGCCGCGCGTGCACCGGGTCCAGCCGGCAGGCGCCGTAGGGCCTTCGCTCCGCGCCGTCCACCACCGCCCGGAAGAGCGCGCGGGCCTGCGCTTCGCGCCCCAACGCTGAATAGAGGTTGGCGCGGTACCAGCGCACGAGCCCACACGCCGGCGCCCGCTGTTGCGCGCGGTCCGCGGCGTCCAGGGAGGCTTCCACCTGGCCTTCCTCGAACCACGTCAGGCTGAGCGCGGCCCAGAGCGCGTGGTCCTCCGGTGCGTCCCGGAGCCGCTGTGACAACATCCAGCGAGCCCGCACGGCACCGGTGGCATCCAGCATCGCTTCGAGCGCGCGCCCGGTGTGGACCGGGCCTCGGTTGTCTCCGGGCACGGCGGCATACTGGATCAGCGAGACGCGCGAAGTCCCGCGGGATTCCCGGGTGGGTCACCGGCGACGGCCTGTTGCGCCGGAGGGCGGGCGGCCTGGCGCACCGCGCGCGTTGCCGGCGGCCCCCTGGCCGCTCACCTTGAGGGGAAGGAGGAGTTGCCCATGGCCACGGACAAAGACAAGGACCTCGAGCGCGACGTGGACCCGAAGGTGCAGCCGGACCGCACCTTCCGGCGCGCGAGCACCGACGAGGAGCGCTCCGAGCGCGTGCACCAGGAGACCACCGAGTCCAATCGCTTCTCGGACGAAGCGGACTCGGTGCGCGAACGCGGCTACCCGCCCGAAGGCGTCCCCGGCGCAAAACGCTGAGCGGGGACCGCGCTCGGCGCAGACCCTGCGGAGTGTCGTGAGCCCGGCCGTGGCGGCGCATGAGGGAGGGCTCACTGACACACAACTTGCACCGCGCTCAGGTTCGACGTTACCTAGTCACCGCCTCATGAACCTCCTGCGCGCCACAGCCCTGTTGCTGGTCGCCGCCTGGTCCGCCACCGCGGGCGGGCTCGCGGGCGCGTTGCACGTCTGCCAGATGTCCGAGGAGCCGACCGAGTGCTTCTGTCCGCACTCGGAGAAGAAGCAGGCGGCAGAGGCCACCATCGAGCGGGGCCAGTGCTGCGACGTGCACACCTCGTTCGCTGCTTCGGTGCCCGCGGTCACGGATGGCTCACGGCTCGCCTCGCTGCTCGCGGCGCCGGCCGTCGTGCCTGCGCACCTGCTCGCTCCACCCTCCCAGGACGCGCTCGCCCAGTCGGCGCTGCAGCTCCGGGACGTCCCGTGGTCACACGGGCCGCCGCTGTTCCTGAAGATACGCACCCTGCTGATCTGAAGCCGCCCCGCCGGTAACGCGCACGGACCTCGTTCGTCCTCGAGGCGTGTGCCGTGGGGCTTCTTTGCGTCCTGGCGCGTCCGCTCCGGCGGGCGTCCCGGTGGCTTCAGACCTTCTCCTTGGAGTGCTCGTCGTGACAACGAATGTTCGGGTGGCCCTGACGGCGTGTGCCGTGGGCGCCTTGCTGGGACCTGCCGCCGCGTGGGCGCAGGAGGATCCGCTGGAGGGGCACAGGACGCTGCAACGCGAGGTCGTGGTCCAGGAGGTGCTCGCGCGCAACCCGGACCTGGAGGCGATGCGTCAGGCGGCGCGGATGGCCGAGGGCCAGGTGTCCCAGGCGCGGGCCCTGGTGGACCCGATGCTGTCGGTGTCGGTGGCGCCGTTGAGCCTCTTCAGCGCGCACCACCGCAAGGGCGTCACCGTGTCGCTCGAGCAGCAGCTCCCCTTCTTCGGAAAGCGGGCGCTGCAGGCGCAAGGCGCGCAGGCGGAGGCGGCGGCGGCCTCGCACGACGTGGAGGGGGCGCGGCTGCAGATGGCGCTCGAGGCCTCCGCCCTGTTCGACGACTGGTACGTGGTCCACCGGGCGCTGGAGGTGAACGCGCACCACGTCCACATGATGGAGGAGATCAAGCGCGCCGCGGAGCTGCAGTACGGCGTGGGGATGGGCTCGCAGCAGGACCCCCTGCAGGCCGAGGTGGAGCTGGCGCGGATGGAGCGGGACCGGCTGATGCTGGAGTCCGAGGAGCGGATGATCCGCGCGCGCCTCAACGCGATGCTGCGGCGCGCTCCGGACGCGCCCCTGCCGCCGCCCCCTTCGGAGCTGGGTGACCCTGCCGAGCTGACCTCGGACCCCGCGGCGCTTCGCGAGGAGGCAGTGGCCGCGCGGCCGGAGCTGAAGGCGGTGCGCGCGCGGCAGGGCGGCAGTGAGGCGATGGTGGCGCTGGCGGAGAGGAGCTGGCTGCCCGACTTCGGCGTGATGGCGGAGTACAGCTCCATGTGGGAGGCGCCCCAGCACCAGGTGATGGCGGGGGTGATGCTGAACCTGCCGGTGCAGGTGGGGATGCGTCGCGGGATGAAGATGGCGGCGCAGGCGGAGGCGGCCCGGATGCGGGCGGAGGAGCAGGCGCGGCTCGACGCCATCATCGCTGAAGTGGACGTGGCGGTGGCCCGCCTGGAGGAGGCCCGCCGCAGCGTGAGGCTGCACCGCGAGCGCCTGGTCCCGGCGGCAGAGGACCAGCTCGCCGCAGCGCGCGTCGCCTACGAGGCCGGCAAGCGGGAGCTGATGTTCCTCATCGACGCGGAGAACGACCTCCGCGAGCTGCAGCTGCAACGTCACATCGCCGAGGCGGACGTGCACCGGCGCACCGCGGCGCTGCACCGCGCACTGGGGAGGCTGCCGTGAAGAAGCGCGTGAAGCTCGAAGGGAAGGTCTTCCCAATGGTGGGCGGTGCGCTGCTCCTGCTGGCGGCGGTGCTCTTCTGGGAGCCGCTGTCCGGGTGGTTCGCAGGTCCCCAGCGCCCCGGCGCGGCAACAGGGGCGGGCGCAGGCCACGAAGGCCACGCGGCCCTGGGCGACGAGGTGGTGGCGAAGCTGGGGCCGGTGTTCGTGCACTACGAGGTGCTGCGGGCCGAGCTGGCCGATGACTCGCTCGAAGGGGTGCCACAGGCGGCGCAAGCGGCAGCGCAGGGGTTGGAGGAGGCGCGCGCCCTGGCCGGGGAGGAGGCTTCGCCCGCGCTGGAGGCGGGGGCGAAGGCGGCGGTGGCGCTGCGTGACGCGTCGAACCTCGAGGCGGCGCGGGGTGCGTTCGGGCACCTGAGCGAGGCTTTGGTCGCGCTCGCGGCCCGGGCGCCGTCGCTGCAGAAGGGCCGCATCATCTTCGAGTGCCCCATGGCCGAGGGCTTCAACAAGTGGTTCCAGACCACCGAGCCCATGGCCAACCCGTACATGGGCACGCGGATGCTCAAGTGCGGCTCGCGTTCGGACTGGAGCGCGCCGGGCTTCGCGGCGGGCGGGCAGGGGCACGCAGGGCACGGCGACATCGCCCACTACGTGTGCCCGATGCACCCGTCGGTGAAGCAGGCCACGCCGGGGACCTGCCCGCTGTGTGGCATGGACCTGGTGCCGGTGACGAAGGAGGAGCTGGAGTCCGGCGTGGTGCTGGTGGACCAGGCGCGGCGCCAGCGCATCGGCGTGAAGACGGCGAAGGTCGAGAAGCGGCCAATGACGGTGAGCGTCCGCGCGCTCGGGAAGGTGACCTGGGACGAGACCGGCCTGCAGGACGTGACCGTCCGGGTGATGGGCTGGGTGCACGACCTCGAGGTCGACGCCACCGGGCAGCACGTGAAGAAGGGGCAGGTGCTGTTCACCTTCTACAGCCCCGAGCTGCTCTCCGCGCAGCAGGAGCTGTTGCTCGCCGCGCGCCGTCACCCCGACACGAACGACCCGCTGCTCCGCGCCGCCCGGCAGCGCCTGCGGCTGTGGGGGATGACCGACGGGCAGATTGACCGCGTCATCGCCACGGGCGAGGCGCAGGAGCAGGTGCCGGTGGTGGCGCCTGCGACGGGCTACGTGATGGAGAAGGAGATCGTCGCCGGCGCGCAGGTGATGCCCGGGATGCGGCTGTACCGGCTCGCGCCCCTGGACCGCGTCTGGATTGAGGCCGACGTCTACGAAGGGGACCTGCTGCACGTGAAGGTGGGGCAGCCCGTCTCCATCTCGCTGCCGTACGCCGCGACGGGAGAGCGGCTGGAGGGGAAGGTCTCGTACGTCTACCCCTGGCTGGACTCCGCGACCCGCACCGGGAAGGTCCGGGTGACCCTGCCCAACAAGGACGGGCGGCTGAAGCCGGACATGTACGCGAACCTGTCCTTCACGCGGGACGTGGGAGAGCGGCTGCAGATCCCCGCCTCCGCGGTCGTCTACACCGGGCCCCGCCGGCTGGTGTTCGTGGACATGGGCGAAGACCGGCTGCGGCCGCAGGTGGTGGAGCTCGGCATCCGCGGCGAGCACAGCTTCGAGGTGACGGGGGGCCTGTCGGAGGGTGACGTGGTGGTCACCTCCGGCAACTTCCTCATCGCCGCGGAGACGCGGCTGCGCTCCGGCGCGGACCACTGGGGAAGCCAGCCATGAGCGGCCCCGGAGCGGAGCAGGAGGGGCACGGGTTCATCGCCCGGTTGATTGGCCACAGCGCCCGGAGCCCGTTCCTCACCATCGCGCTCGTCGCGGCGATGGCGGTGTGGGCGGTCTACGCGCTGCGCGACACGAAGCTGGACGCCATCCCCGACCTGTCCGAGACGCAGGTCATCGTCTTCACCGAGTGGATGGGGCGCAGCCCGGACCTCGTCGAGGACCAGATAACGCTGCCCATCTCCTCGTCGCTGCTGGCGGCGCCGCAGGTGAAGTACGTGCGCGGCCAGTCCATGTTCGGGATGAGCTTCGTGTACGTCATCTTCGAAGACGACACGGACATCTACTGGGCGCGTAGCCGGGTGCTCGAGTACCTCTCCACCGCCCAGGCCCGGCTGCCCCAGGGCGTGACGCCCACGCTGGGCCCGGATGCCACAGGCGTGGGCTGGGTCTTCCAGTACGCGCTGGTGGACGAGACGGGGACGCACGACCTCCAGGAGCTGCGCAGCCTTCAGGACTGGAACATCCGCTACGCGCTGGAGAGCGTGCCCGGCGTGGCGGAGGTCGCGTCCATCGGCGGGTTCGTGAAGCAGTACCAGGTGAACGTGGACCCCAACAAGCTGCGGGCCTACGGCGTCACCTTGCGCGACGTGATGATGGCCGTCGGCGAGTCCAACGAGGACGTGGGCGGGCGGGTGCTCGAGATCGCCGGGCACGAACACGTCATCCGCGGCCGCGGCTACCTCCAGACCCCGGAGGATCTGGAGAACATCCCGCTCACCCGCGGCATGGCGGGCGGCGTGGGTGCGGCGGGCGCGGCTGCCGGCGGGGAGGCGATGGCGACGGGGGCGAAGGGCGGCGGCACCGGCACCCCGGTGCTCGTGAAGAACGTGGCCACGGTCACGGTGGGGCCGGACCAGCGGCGCGGGCTCGCGGAGTTGGACGGGAAGGGCGAGGTCGTGGGCGGCATCGTGGTGATGCGCTACGGCGAGAACGCGCTCAACGTCATCCACCGCGTCAAGGAGCGGCTGGAGGACGTGAAGCGGAGCCTGCCGAAGGGCGTGGAGCTGGTGGTCACCTACGACCGGTCCACGCTCATCGAAGAGTCCATCGACACGCTGAAGGACACGCTCTTCGAGGAGATGCTGGTGGTCAGCATCATCATCTTCCTCTTCCTGCTGCATGCCCGAAGCGCGCTGGTGCCCATCATCACGCTGCCGGTGGCGGTGCTGCTGAGCTTCATCCCCATGTACTACCAGGGGCTCACCGCCAACATCATGTCGCTGGGCGGCATCGCGGTGGCCATCGGGGCGATGGTCGATGCGTCCATCATCATCATCGAGAACATCCACTCGAAGCTGCAGGAGTGGGACAAACACGGCCGGCGGGAGGCGCGGCGCGAGGTGGTCATCGCCGCGATGCAGGAGGTGGGGCCCTCCATCTTCTTTTCCCTGTTGGTCATCACCGTCTCGTTCATTCCGGTGTTCACCCTGGAGGCGACGGAGGGGCGGATGTTCAAGCCCCTGGCCTTCACCAAGACGTACTCCATGGGGTTCGCCTCCATCCTCGCGGTGACGCTCACGCCCGCGCTGGCGGCGCTGTTCATCCGCGGGAAGCTGCTGAAGGAGGAGTCCAACCCACTCAACCGCTGGCTGACCGACGCCTACGTGCCGGTGGTGCGCTTCGTGGTGCGGCACCGCTTCACGGTGATGTTCGTGGCGGTGTTGACGCTGGTGTTCACCGTGCCGGCGTTCATGCGGCTCGGCAGTGAGTTCATGCCGCCGCTCAATGAAGGCGCGCTGCTCTACATGCCCACCGCGCCGCCGGGGATGAGCGACGCCGAGAGCGCGAAGGTGCTCCAGGCCATGGACGCGGACATCAAGAAGATCCCCGAGGTCCAGTCGGTCTTCGGGAAGATGGGCCGCGCCGAGACCGCCACCGACCCGGCGCCGTTCGGAATGGCCGAGACCACCGTGGTCCTCAAGCCGAAGGACCAGTGGCGCGAAGGGCTCACCTGGGAGGACCTCGTCGCGGAGCTGGACGAGAAGCTCCAGTACCCCGGCATGCCCAACCTGTGGTGGAT
>CAZQVZ010000109.1:0-14942 GCA_964596895.1 uncultured Myxococcaceae bacterium | reverse complement strand
GGCTGCCCACCCGGATGTTCCGCACGCGGCTGCGTTACGATCTGCGCGCCTGGATAGACGAGCGGGAGACCACGCTGGCCCGCCGGCCGAACCCGGAGCACCGGCTGCGGCTCATCCTGGAGAGCCGCTTCTAGATGAGGACCCCGTTGATGACGCAAGCGCTTCGCACTTCCCTCTTCGCCCTCTTCGCCGCGCTCCTGGCGCTCGGAGGTGGCTGCGGGCAGACGAAGTCGCAGCGCCGGTACTCCAGGACGGAGGCCACCCAGGCGCTGGGCCGGCTGGAGAAGGTGGGGCTCGTCATCGGCGACTTCCCCATCTCCGGGTCGTCCGCGGTGATCGACGGCGACACCATCCGGGTGAAGGGGCTGGACAGCTCCCTGCGGCTGCTCGCGCTGGACACCGAGGAGACCTTCAAGACGGCGCGGGAGCGCAACTCGTTCGCCAAGGGCTGGGAGATCTACAAGAAGGAGATGCAGGAGGGTTCGGACCGGCCGGTGAAGCTGGCCTCGCCGCTCGGGGAGGAGGCCAAAAAGTGGGGCATGGCCTTCTTCGAAGGCGTGGACAGGGTCCGGCTCGAGCGGGACCACCCCGGGGAGATCCGCGACTACTACGGCCGCTACCTGGCCTACGTGATGGTGGAGCGGGACGGGAAGTGGGTGAACTACAACCTCGAGGCCGTCCGCGCCGGCTACTCGCCGTACTACACGAAGTACGGACGGTCCCGGCGCTTCCACCAGGAGTTCCTCGAAGCGCAGGCGCAGGCGCGCGAGGCGAAGCGCGGGGTCTGGGACCCGAACAAGCGCGGCTACGGCGACTACGACGAGCGGCTGGCGTGGTGGAACGGACGCGCGGAGGTCATCCACCGCTTCGAGAAGCAGGCGGAGGAGGACGACCGGCACGTGGTGCTCACCCGCTGGGACGCGCTGATGTCTCTGGAGCAGCGCCTGGGCCAGGAGGTGGTGCTGCTGGGCTCGGTGGGGGACATCCGGCTCGGTGACTCCGGCCCCACGGTGGTGAAGCTCAGCCGCAGCCGCAGCAACGACTTCGACGTGGTCTTCTTCGACAAGGACGTCTTCATGGCGTCAGGCATCCTGGACGCGAAGGGCGAATACGTCCGGGTGCGCGGCGTGGTCCGCAAGTACCGCAACCAGTACACCGGCCAGGACAAGCTGCAGATAGTGGTGAGCCTGCCCGGCCAGGTGCTCGCGCCCAGCCCACAACTCGACCGGATGCTGGCCGATGATGGCAAGGCGCCCGACCCCGCCGCCGCGATGTACGGCGACGACGCAGTGCCGCAACAGATGGAGTTCAAGACCCCGCCCCCGCTGCCGGACGAGGGCCCGTGATGCACAGAGAGGTTTCCATGATTCGCCGCCGCACCCTTTCCTCCGCCCTCCCCGCCCTGCTCGGGTCCTTTGCGCTCGTGGCCTGTGGCCCCGACGGTCCGTCGATGGATGAGATCTGCGCGGCGCGGCTGCCGGGTGATCTCGTCATCAGCGAGTTCATGGCCAACCCCAGCGGCGAGGACTCGAAGAACGAGTGGATAGAGATCTTCAACGCGTCCGGCGCGGAGATCGACCTCGCGGGGATGACGCTCTACAACGCCGACCCCACCGGCGGCGCGGAGAAGAAGCACACCTTCAAGGCGGTGAAGCTCCCCGCCGGCAACTACCTCGCCATGGGGGACGTAGACGGGGATCTCCCGCCGCACCTCGGCTACAGCTACGGGAGCTCGCTCGGCGCGCGGGCGCTGCGGAACACCGGCGGCACCATTGGTATCCGCTGCGCGGCCAAGCTGATTGACGAGGTGAAGTACGACACCGCCGCGGACGGCCGGAGCACCCAGCTGTCGGGGGACGTGACCCCGGACGCCATCATCAACGACCAGCCGGTCAACTGGTGCAGCACCCCCAAAGACCAGCTCTACGACGGCAAGAACGCCGGCACGCCTGGCCGCCAGAACTCCGCGTGCGGTGAGACCGCCAGCGGCAACTGCATCGACGCGGTGACCGGCACCTCCCGGCCCATCGTGTTCCCCGCGGTGGGCGAGCTCTTCATCACCGAGCTGATGCCGGATCCCTCCGCGGTGGGCGACACCGACGGCGAGTGGGTGGAGGTGCATGCGCTCGCGGACGTGGACTTGAACGGCGTGACCTTCGCGGCCGGCAACTCCACCAGCACGGTGAACGACCCCACCTGCGTCCGGATGACGCCCGGCAGCTTCGCGGTGATCGCCCGCAACTCGGACGAGGCGGAGAACGGCGGCCTGCCCCGCGTGGACGCGACCTACAACGTCACGCTCGGCAACAGCGGGGGGACGCTGACGGTCAGCGCAGGGGCGACCATCCTGGACGAGGTCACCTGGGCGTCCGCGCGCGCGGGCACCTCGCTGCAGCTCTCCTCGGACCTGTCCGGCCCCCAGGACAACGACCTGCCCGGCGCCTTCTGTGATGCCACCGAGCCCTATGGCCTGGGCGACAGGGGAACGCCGGGGTCGCAGAACGCCGCGTGCCCGCCGGTGGTGCAGCCCGGAGAGTGTGTGGACGCGTCCACCAGCGCCGTGCGCGCCATCCAGAAGCCGCAGCCGGGAGAGCTGGTGATCACCGAGGTGATGCCCAACCCGAAGGCGGTCGCGGACACGGCCGGGGAGTGGTTCGAGATCACCGCGCTGGCGCCCTTCGACCTGAACGAGCTCCTGCTGTCCAACGGCGGCGCCAGCCCGGTCGAGGTGAAGAGCGGTCACTGCCTGCGCCTGGAGCCGGGCAGCTTCGCCCTCATCGCGCGGAGCGGGAACCCGGCGAACAACGGCGGGCTGCCCTTCGTGACGTACACGGCGGGGCTGAGCCTGACCAACTCCAACGGCACCGTGGCGGTGAGTGACGGCGCCACGGTGCTGCACCAGGTGACCTGGACCTCCAGCCCGGATGGCGCGTCCTTGCAGCTCGACCCTGCGAAGCTCGGCGACGGGGACCGGGATGACATGGCCAACTTCTGCGCGGCGACGACGCCGTATGGCGCAGGGGATCTGGGCTCGCCCGGGGACGCCAACGCCTCGTGTGACGGCGGCGGGCCGGTGGGCCAGTGCATGGACTCAGGCTCCGGGACGCTGCGGGATCCGGTGAAGCCGCAGCCGGGAGATCTGGTGATCACGGAGGTCATGCCCAACCCGGCCGCGGTGGATGATGCGCTGGGCGAATTCATCGAGGTGTTGGTGCTCGCGGACGTGGACCTCAACGGGCTGCAGCTCGGCAACGAGGCCTCTGGCAACAGCCAGGTGGCGAGCTCCGACTGCCTCCCGGTCACCGCCGGGGACTACCTGCTCTTCGCCCGGTCGGCGGATCCCGCGCAGAACGGCGACCTGCCGGAGGTCACGGCGACCTTCGGGTTCAACATTGCCAACACCGGCACCCGGGCGGCGGTCCTGCGCATGGACGGCACCGAGCTGGACCGGGTGGAGTGGTCGAGCTCTGCGGCCGGCGCCTCCCTGCAGCTGAGCCCCACCGCGCTGGACCCGGTCTCCAACGACGATCCGGCGAACTGGTGCACCACGCCCACCGGGACCACCTACGGCGCAGGCGACCGCGGGACGCCGAAGGCCGCCAACGTCGCGTGCCCGTGATCCGGGCCTTCGCCGGCGCGCTGGCGCTCGTCTCGGTGATGGCCGCCGGCGCCAGCGGGTGTGGCTCCGGCGGCCGCTGCGGCCCCGAGACGGGCGTGGTGGACCAGGTGCTGGACGGGGACACCATCGTGCTGCGCTCGGGGGAGAAGGTGCGCTACCTCATGGTGGACGCACCTGAGACCTCGGGCACGCCGGAGTGCTACGGCCCCGAGGCGCGGGACTTCAACCGCCAGCTGGTCGTCGAGCGGGAGGTCACCTTGCGCTACGACCAGGAGTGCACCGACCGGTTCGACCGCCTGCTCGCGTACGTGAGCGTGGACGGCCGCGAGGTGAACACCACGCTGGTGCAGCGCGGGTACGCGTGTGTGCTGCACCTGCCGCCCAACGGCGATGACCGGGCGGACGAGTTCAAGGCGCTGGAGGACACCGCGAAGGGAGAGAGCCGCGGGCTGTGGGGCTACTGTTCGCCAAGGCCCTGCTGATACCGTCCGTCGCACCATGAGCGACCCGACGGACGCCCCAGAGCCGAAGCTGCCCCCGCTCGCGCCCCTGGACGCGCGCATCAAGGCGGGCGCGGTGGACCTGGCGGCGCTGGGGCTGATCGTCGGGGTCTACTTCGCGGGGCCGCTCCTGATGGGTGGGCTGACCCTGCCCATGTGGGGCGTCTTCGCCGCCGTGCTCGGCTACGCGGTGACGCCGCTGCTGCTGTTCCGGGCCACTTTGGGGATGCGGCTGTTCGGCGTGGAGCTGCTCGGGAAGAACGGGCACCCCGCGCAGATCATCGACGTCATCTTCCGGGAGCTGATTGGCCGCGGGTTCTTCCCGGCGGCGTACCTGTCCACGATGGCGGCGGCCCTCATCGCCACCTGGCTGGGGCTGCTGCAGTTCGCGATGCCCGCAGGCATGGGCACGGTGCTCTTCCACCTCTCCTGGATGCTGCTCGCGGGGACCACGCTCGGGCACTTCCTGGTGTTCACGCGGCCGGACCGGCGCAGCCTCGCGGACCTGGTGTCGAAGACGGTGGTGGTGGTGCGGACGCCGAAGCCGTTGCCCACGGACGCCGAGGAGCGGGCGTGGGCGCTCGGGGAGCGCAGCGGCAGGATCCGCAACCTGGTCATCGCCGAGGTGGTGATCGTGGCGCTGGGCGTGGGGCTGCCGTACGGGCTCACCCGCGACACGCCCGGAGAGAACACCGCCGACTACGCGGAGCGGCTCAAGCGCAAGAAGCTGCAGCGCCAGTTCGATGGAGACCCCGGCAACCGCAAGCTCGCGCGGGAGCTGACGCGGGCGTACCGGTACGCAGGAGAGATGGAGGCCGCGGAGGCCGTGCAGCAGCAGCACGCCGCGGCGCTGTCCCTGGCGCAGCAGAAGAGCGAGGAGGCCCTGCGCAAACGGGTGGAGGCAGACCCCTGGGACGACGAGGGGCTGGGGCTGCTCCTGGAGCTGCTCCTGGGCCAGGGGCGCAGGCAGGAGGCGGTGGAGGCCTACCGGCGGGCGGTGACGTTCGCGGATTCGCCGGAGCGGCGGATGGAGTTCGGGATCTGGCTGTACGACCTGGGGATGTACCCCCTCGCCGAGGTGGAGCTGACCCTGGCGCTGGACGCGGGGCTGAAGGACGGCTGGGCGTTCACGTACCGCGGGCACGCGCGCCTGGAGCTGGGCCGGAAGGCAGAGGCGCGGGATGACTACGCGGCCGCGCTGGAGGTGAACCCGGACCTCCTCGAGGCCGAAGACGGGCTGGTGGCGCTGGACGCAGAGGGCCTGGCGCAGGACGTGCCCTGACGGCGCGAACGCCCCCCTTACACGCGCCGCGCCGGCGGAACTCTCGAGGACCTGGAGACCTGGTCTCCAACGCTCGAGGACTTTTTCGTAACGCCAGGCGCTCCCCGCGCTCTTCGACGCCGTCTGCTCGTCGCCTCGAGGTCCGACCAGGCGCGCGCGACTGCGCGTCTGAAGGCGTCCAGGCCGCAGCTCATTGGCGTCAGCGGGACCTCCGCCAGCGTGGTAAGTCCGGCCCGTGCGGATCGTCTCCTGGAACGTGAACGGCATCCGGTCGGTGCACAAGAAGGGCTTCGTGCCGTGGCTGCGCCAGGCGCGGGCGGACATCGTGGCGGTGCAGGAGGTGCGCGCCCCCGTCGAGGCCGTGCCCGAGGAGCTGCAGCGGCTGCGCGGCTTCAGAAACCACATCGTCGCGGCGAGGCGGCCCGGCTACTCCGGCGTGGGGCTCTTTTCGCGCGAGACGCCGGACGGGGTGGAGACGACCCTGGGCGACGTGAGCCTCGACGCCGAGGGCCGCCTGCAGATCGCCCGGTACGGCCGGCTCACCGTGGTCAACGCGTACTTCCCCAACGGCAACGGCAAGGACCGGGACCTGTCGCGCATCCCCTTCAAGCTGCGCTTCTACAAGCGGCTGTTCACCCGGCTGGAGCCGCTGCGCGCCGCAGGCGACCCGGTCATCGTGGTGGGCGACTTCAACACCGCCCACTCGGAGCTCGACCTCGCGCGGCCGAAGGAGAACCAGAAGACGAGCGGCTTCCGGCCCGAGGAGCGCAAGGAGCTCGCGCGCTGGCTGAACGCCGGCTGGGTAGACACCTTCCGCCACTTCCACAAGGACGGCGGCCACTACACCTGGTGGAGCCAGCGCTTCGGCGTGCGGGAGCGCAACATCGGCTGGCGGATCGACTACGCGCTCGCCTCACCGGGGGCGATGCCGTTCGTGAAGCGGGCCGCGCACCATCCGGACGTGCGTGGCTCGGACCACTGCCCGGTCAGCGTGGAGCTCGACGAGCGGGTGCTCTAGCCGTGTCCACCTCCATCCACACCGGCGTCTGGCCCACGGACGCCAGCGGCCGCCCGCTCGACTCGGTGGAGCTGCGCGGGCTCAAGGTGGACTGCATCGTCGGCGTGTACCCGAACGAGCGGGACCGGGTGCAGCCGTTGGCGCTGGACGCGGCCCTGTTCCTCGACACGCGCGCCGCGGCGAAGGGCGCCTTGTCGGAGACGGTGGACTACGCGCGGCTGTGCGGCGAGTTGCGCTTCTTGCTCGAGTCCTGCTCCTTCAGCCTGCTCGAGACCGCCGCGGACGCGCTGTGCCGGTACGTGCTGGCGCCGCCCACGGGAGATGGAAACCGCGCGCAGGTGAAGGCGGTGACCTTGCGGCTGTGCAAGCCGGAGGCGTTGGGCGCGGGCGCGCGGGCTTCGCTCACGGTGCACCGGCGCGCGGGCGAATACCCGTACGGCGAAGAGCACAAGCCCTTCGGCCGCGTGGACGTGCTCTTCGAAGACCCTTCGGTGGGCATCTACCGGCTGCGGGTGAAGCCGGGCGGCACCATCGTCACCCACGAGCACCGGCAGATGGAGGAGAGCGAACTGGTGCTGGGACAGGGGCTGGTGCTGCAGGGCAGGCCCGTCCCCGCCGGCACCGGCTTTCGCTGGCCCCACCGCTTCCCACACCGCTACGACAACCCGTCCTCCACGGAGCAGACCATCCTCTGCGTGGACCGGCCGGCGTTCATCCCCCACGACGAGGTGGAGGTCCCCGAGCCGCACGGCGGCCTCACGCCCATCGAAGGTCGGCCGTACTACCCCGCTCCGGCGAGCATCTCCGCGGCGAGCGAGGGCGACGCGTGAGCGTGCAGTCTCCCCCCGCGGGCGGCAGCGCGGTGCTCATCACCGGCGGCGGCACCGGCATTGGCCGCGCGGTGGCGGAGAAGGTGCTCCGGGAGGGCGGCAAGGTCGCCGTGACCGGCCGCCGGGAAGCGCCGCTCGAGTCGCTGGTGCACGCCCACGGCGCACAGCGCGTGGTCGCCCTTCCTGGCGATCTCGCTGAGCCCTCCTTCCGCGCAGACCTCCTGCGCCGCGCCGGGGAGCGGCTGGGCGGTGTGCTGGATGGCTTCGTCCACTCGGCCGGGCTCGTGGTGCACGAAGCGCCGGGCGCCATCAGCGAAGGGGCCCTGCGCGAGCAGCTCGAATTGCACCTCGTCGCGCCGCTGCGGCTCGGGGAGCAGGCGCTGGCGGAGCTTCCGCCCGGCGGCGGGATGGTCTTCATCTCCTCCACGCTGGCGCGAAGACCCATCGTCACCAGCGCTGCCTACAGCGCGGGCAAGGCCGGCATGCTGGCGGTGATGAAGGCGTTCGCCGCCGCCGGCGCGCCGAAGGGCATCCGGGCCAACGCGGTGAGCCCGGGCGGGGTGGACACCGACATGGTCGCGGCCCGAAGGGACGCGCTGGTGGGCCTGCATCCGCTGGGGCGGCTCGGCCGGGCCGACGAGATAGCCGCCGCCGTGTGGCACCTGCTCACCGCGCCGTGGACCACCGGCTCAGAGCTGGTGGTGGACGGCGGCCTGCTCCTGCGCGAGTAGCGCCGTTCAGGCTTCGCCCCGCGCTCAGTCCTCCCCCCGATAGATGCAGCCGGAGGTGCAGGTCTCTCGTACGCGGACCTCGGAGAGCTGCGGCAGGGTGGGATGGAGCCGCTGCCAGATCCACCGCGCGAGGTGCTCGCTGGTGGGGTTCTCGAGGCCTTCAATCTCGTTCAGGTAGTAGTGGTCGAGCTTCGCCTTCAGCGGCGCGAACGCCGCGTCCAGGTCCGCGAAGTCCATGATCCATCCGGACCGCTCGCCCAGCGGCCCGCGCACATGGACGGCGACGCGGTACGAATGCCCGTGCAGCCGCGCGCACTTGTGGCCTTCGGGCACGTTGGGCAGCCGGTGGGCGGCCTCGAAGGTGAACTCACGGAAGATCTCCACGGCAGCTCCTCGAAAACGACCTCACATCCGCCTACAATCCTCACGCATGACCCGCCCGGCCGCCAACGTGATTCCCTTCCCCGTGCGGCGAAGGGCGTGGCTCGTCCGCATCCTCTACAGGGAGCCGACCTACGAGCTGGAGTCCGGGCCCAAGAAGGATCCGTATAGCTGGACGTACCGCATCGAAGCGGAGACCGAAGAGCGGGCCATCTCGATGGCGCTCGACGAGTTCCGGATGATGGAGCGGCAGTCCAGCGTGGGGTGGATCCGCGTCATCTGCGGCACCGAGGTCTCGCCCGCGCCGAACAAGCCGCCCGAACCGGTCCGCTGAGCCCGGCGGCTACGCCTCGCCGTCGACGTCCTCCTCCTGCTCCTTCTTCGACTGGGCGATGAGCCGCTTGAGCTTCTCCATCCGCTCGCGGATGAGGGAGCGCTTCAAGGGCGAGAGCAACATCACGTAGACCGTGCCGTCGAGGTGGTCGATCTCGTGCTGGAAGACGTGCGCGAGCTGCCCTTCCGCCTCCTGCTCGTGCCACTCGCCATTGCGGTCCTGGTAGCGGACCTTCACCTTCTTGAAGCGCGGGGTCTGCTCCCACGCGTCGGGGACGGAGAGGCATCCTTCGCGCAGGGTGACCTTCTCGCTCTTCTCGAGGATGGTGGGGTTGATGACTTCGAGGAAGGTGCCGTCGCCTTTGCCGACCAGCGCCGCGCGCAGCGGCACACCTATCTGGTTGGCGGCGAGGCCGATGCCTTCTGCTTCCCGCACCGCCGCGTCCATCTCCTCGAAGAGCGCCGCGAGCGATTCATCGAACTGCGTCACCGGCTTCGTGGCCGTGTTCAGCACCTTGTCCGGCCAGATCACGATCTCCTTCGCCATGGCCCCGTAAGGTAGCCGCAGGTCCAGGCCCGCGGCCACCAAACTCCCTCTCCCCCTGGGTGAGGGCCTCCGTGAGGGTCGCTACTTCTTCTGCGTCCCACCCCCGCGAGGCCCGAGCGTCCCCTCGCGCTGGGTGCTGTCCTGCCCCATGCCGCCGCCCATGGGCGTGCGGCCCGGCGGGGTGTCCATGCCGGTGCCGCCGCCCGTGTTCGACCCGGCGCCGCCCACGCCCATCCCCTTCCCCATCATTGACGGCGCGCCGACCTCCCCGAGCACCCGGTACGCGTGTTCGCGGTGCTGGGTGAGCTTGGGGGCCAGTTCACCCATGACCCGGGCCAGTTCGCCCTTGTACTGCTGCTGCGCGAGCGTGGCCTTGGCGATGGCCTCGTCGTGGCCTTCCACCATGGCGGCCATGTACGCCTGGTCGAACGCGGCGCCGTCGAGCTGCTCGAGCTTCGCCTCGAGCGCGTCGTTGTACTGCTTCATGGTCCGCTCTCTGGCGTCCTGCGGCTTGAAGCCCGTGAGCGTCCACTTCTGCTGCTTCGCCACCTGCTGGAGCTGCTGATCCGCCTGCTGGTGGTCCTGCACCATCATCTTCCCGAAGTCTCGGACCTGCTGGTTCTGCGCCTTCTGTTCGGCGAGCTGACCGAGCCGGGTCTCGAGCTGGTTGTGGTCATGCATCATCTGCCCGAAGCGGCGCTCCTCCTTCGGGAGCTCTACGCCGAGCTTCTGCTTCTGGCCGGCCTGCTGCGCCACGGCGGTGAGGGACACCAGCGCGCAGGACACTGCGACTGCGGAGACGAATTGCTTCATGTCTTGAAACCTCCTGGGGGATGCGGCGCGCGAATGTGCTGCCGCAGCGCGCCACCGCCACCTGTCCGCCGGTCGCACCCGTTGTCTGGAATGGGGCGGATGCGGGACGCGCGAAGACCGGGCAGGACACCGACGCCGGCAGACCCCGTCCTGCAGCAGTGCCTACCTGTTCAACTGAACCCTCAAGACGAAGAAGAGGTGCGACATGAACTGGAAGAGGTTGGCACTCGCCGGCGCGCTCGCGGCGCTGGCGGCGGGGCCTGTCTGGGCGCAGACGGACGAGACGTGGGTACCCGAGCCCACCACCGAAGAGGAGGCGGTGATCATCGAAGAGCCCACCGCGTCCGCGGAGGACTTCCGCATGAGCGAGGAGCGGGACGAGCCCATGCTCCACGTGATGGCGGGCGGCGGCGTGGAGGGCTACATGGGCGACTTCCGCGGCCAGGTGAACCCGGGCCCAGGCTGGAGCGTGGTGGCGAGCGGCAACGCCACGCGCGCGCTGGGCTTCGAGGTCGGCTACTCGGGCGCGGCGAACAACCTGGACGCACAGGTGGCCGGTGAAGGGGGCGCGACCAACGGCGCGGACCTCCTCCGGAACGGCGGCCATGCGGCGGTGACGCTGTCCGCGCCCACGCCGGGCATCCAGCCCTACGCGCTGGCGGGCATCGGCATCGACCGGTACACGGTGCGCGGCGACACCGACGCGTTCGGGTACGAAGACGACACCTCTGGCAACGTGCCTCTGGGCGTCGGCATCAGGACCGGGGTGGGCAACTTCACCGCGGACCTGCGCTTCAACTACGACGTGTTGTTCCAGGACGACTTCGCGCCGGTGGACTCGAACGCAGGTGACGGCCGCTACTCGGGGCTCCTGCACCTCGGCGGGCGCTTCTAGGACGGACCGGAACGAAGGCCGCTTTGCGGCCCGCCGTGGCGCTGTCGTCCGTCCCGGACTCTCCTTCCCCGGGACGAAGCGTCAGGCCTCAGGCGGGCCGCTCGGTCTTGCCGTCTGCGTGGCGCGCGAAGCGGCCCTCCTCCCGGCCGTGCGTGGGCGCGTCGGACGGCCACCTCCAGCCACCGAACTGGGTGCGCTGGTAGTCGTTGAACGCCTGGGCGATCTCTTCGCGCGTGTTCATCACGAAGGGCCCGTACTGCACCACCGGCTCACCGATGGGCCGCCCCTGCAGCAGGAGCAGCTCCACGGCTTCACCGGCGGTCTGCAGCGCCACGTCCGCTTCGGCCACGAGCCGCACCGCGCGAGACGAGGGGATCTGCTGCCCCGCCACCTGCAGCCCGGAGCCGGTGAAGAAGTAGAGCATCCGGTTGGTGCCGGGCTTCGCGGCGGGCAGCGTCCAGCGGGTCTTGGGCGCCAGCTTGATCGTCCAGATGGCCACGTCCGCGTCGTCCCGGGCGGCCCAGGAGTTGGGCGGCGGCTTCGGCGCGCGCGCGTCTCCCACCGAGCCGGCGATGACCGCCACCTCCACGCCCGGCTCACCATAGCGGCGGACGGTCTCGCTCCAGAACATGGAGAAGTACGGCTCCACGAACTTGTCCGCGCGCGGGAGGTTCAGCCAGATCTGGAAGAGCTCGAGCGGGTTGTCCCCGTCGCGCCGGAGCAGCGGGAACATCTCCGAGTGCAGGATGCCCTTGCCGGCGGTGAGCCACTGCACGTCGCCGCCGCCGAAGCGCGCCGCAGCGCCGAGCGAGTCCGAGTGGTCGCACAGCCCGCGCCGCACGATGGTGACGGTCTCGAAGCCGCGGTGCGGGTGGTAGGGGAAGCCCGGGACTTCACGGCCGTGGTACATGCGCCAGCCGTCCTTGCCTTCGAAGTCCTGGCCCAGCTCGCGGCCGGCCAACGACGCAGCCGGGCCGAGCTTGTCGTTGCCGGCGGGGTACGCGTCGTCGTGGTGGACGCAGAAGAGGAACGGATCCAGCGTCTGCCACGGGAAGCCGAGCGGCTGCACCGAAAGAATCTCCTCTCCCCGTGGGGTCGGGTGAGGGGCCACCTGTGGACTGAGCGCCTGCCTGGACACCTGCTTCTCCTGCTCTGACTTCCGGGTACACGCGCCCGTGGCCACGCCCGCGCCTGCCGCGGCGATGACCTTGAGCGCGTCCCGTCGGTTCACGGAAGACGACATGGGGAGGGTGTTTAACGCGGCCTCGCGCGCCGCGCATCAGAGCGGCGCGGCGGGGCTCGGATCGTTGGCGATGTAGCCCACGATGTCGGACCAGTGCTCGCTGCAGGCGGAGACCTCGACCATCATGATGGCCTCCGCGGCCGCCTGATCCGGGCGGACCCGCCGCGCGCGGAGCTGCTTGTAGAGGTGGCGGACCACCGCGAGCCGCGTGGCCAGCTCCGCCCGGGCGACGTCGAAGGTGCAGTCCCAGTCGGTCCACCGCATCATCCACAGCTCGTCCGCGACCCAGTCGTTGATGACCTTGTCCGCCGGTTCGCGCTTCGTGCTCCGGGCGATGGCGCGCTTGAACGAAGGCTCCCAGGGGCGGCCGCGGTCAGGACCTGTGTGGCCTGCGTGCAGGAACAACAGCGCGTCCCCGAACCAGGAGAGCGCCGCGCCGCCGGCCGTCGTGTCATCCACGTCGTAGAAGCCGGCGGCCAGGACCGGCCAGGACTTCTTGCAGAGGTCCGGCAGCACCTCGGCGCACAGGACGTCTTCGGCGACTTCACCCGCGAGCAGCCGCTTGATCATCGCCTGCTCGTGGGCGCGGTACTCCGCGAAGGGCACCAGCACATCCGCCGCCATGGGGACCTCTTCGGGCGCCCAGTGGTCGACCTCGAGTTCGCCCTTGTCGTCGACGAGCGAGCGCGCGGCCTCCTTGAGGCTCAGAGGCCGCCTGTCCCCGAGCGTGCGGCACGGGCAGCGGTGTTCGGTGGTGACGCGCTGGCCCTCGGGTGTGCTGAGCAGCCCATACGGAAAGCGGCGGCAGCCGGACGGCTTGGCCTCCGGACCGAAGTGCTTGTGGATGCCGCACAGGCCCGCCTCCCGTTGCGCGCAGGCGCCGTCGGGGCCAGGCTTCATGCACAGGTCGGCGACGTTCTCCTGGAAGAAGACCGCGTCCTTGACCAGCTTGCGGACGGCCTTCGCCTCAGGCCTGGTGAGGGGACCCAGAGCGTGGATGTCGGTGCAGCACAGTCCATCGCTGAAACACTCGAAGCGGGCGCCTTGTCGCGCCATCAATGCCGGAGACATTCGCGCGCGTTCTAGCAGACGGCGCGCAGACTGCACCTGTTGTCCCTGGAAGGAAGCGAGGGTCCGTGGGTACGAATCCCCCTTTGGTGTTGGCGGCCCGGAGCGCAGACCTGGGCGGCGGCTTGACGGTGCTGCGCGCCCTCCCCCAGGCGAAGCGGCGGATGGTGGGGCCCTTCGTCTTCCTGGATCAGATGGGGCCCGCCCACTTCGCGCCCGGCAACGGCATGGAGGTGCGCGCGCATCCGCACATCGGCCTGTCCACGGTGACCTGGCTGTTTGAAGGCGAAGGGGTGCACCGGGACTCATTGGGCACCGTGCAGCGGCTCCTGCCAGGCGAGCTCAACTGGATGACCGCCGGGCGCGGCGTGGCGCATTCGGAGCGGTCGCCCGAGTCCATGCTGAAGACGGGTGGCCAGATGTTCGGCATCCAGATCTGGGTGGCGATGCCGAAGGCCAACGAGGAGGACCCGCCGTCGTTCGCCCACTACCAGGCCTCTGCCCTGCCCTCCTGTGAAGACGGCGGCGTGCGCGTGCAGCTGGTGGCCGGTGAGTGGGACGGGCTCAAATCGCCGGTGAAGACGCACTCGCCCCTGTTCTACGCGGTGGCGGAGTTGGAGACGCGCGCGGTGGTGCGGCTGGACGCCTCCTACGACGAGCGCGGGGTGTACGTGGTGGAGGGCGCGGTGGCGCTGGGGGACGGGATGTTGCGGCCGGGGGAATTGGCCGTGCTCCCCCGCGGGGAGGAGCTCCTGTTGTGCGCGTCCGAGCCGACCCGCCTGCTCCTCTTCGGCGGCGAGCCGCTGGACGGGCCTCGGCACATCTTCTGGAACTTCGTGTCGTCGTCGAAGGAGCGGATTGAGCAGGCGAAGGAGGACTGGCGCGCGCAGCGGTTTGGCCAGGTGCCCGAGGAGACGACGTACATCCCGCTGCCCGGAGATCCCTCCCCGCCGGTGGTGAACTACCCGTAGGCCGCCTCGTCACAGCTGGTAGAGCAGCCACATCCCGCCCGTGTAGAGGACGAGCAGCACCACGCCCTCGAAGCCGATGTTGGCCATGCCCTTCTCCTGGCGCCGGAGCATCCCGAACAGGAGCACCACCGTCATCAGCGCCGAAAGGGCGATGAGGAAGCGCGCGCCGTCGGTGATGGTGGCGTAGACGGACCGCTCCCCGCGCATGACCAGATCGGTGAGCGGCACCTGCAGCACGTCGAACGCATTGCCGCCGAGCACGTTGCCCACCGCCAGCGTCAGCGCCCGTTGCCGGACCGCCGCCACGGCGACCACGCCCTCCGGCAGTGAGCTGGCCAGCGCGGTGAAGACGCCGCCCACGAAGGAGCTGGAGAGGCCCGTGTGGGCGATGACGCCCTCTGCCGCGGTGGCGAGCGCCCAGCCGCAGAGGCCGAGCGCGGGCGCGAAGAGCGCGAACCGGAGCCAGAGGATGGCGGTCCGCGGGCGGCCGTCGTCCCGTGCCGGCCGGTCCTCGCGCGTGTTCCGGGTCCGGCGCGGCAGCCACATGGGGTGCTCGTGCGCGCGGCGGATCTGCAGGAGCCCGAGGATGTAGATGCCGAGCATCACCGGCGACACCGGGTGCACGCCGAAGACGACCAGGTCCGGCGCGGCGGCCACGAGCAGCGGGACGAGCAGCAGGCCCGTGAGCAGCGTGCCGTAGATGATGTTGGG
>CAZQVZ010000108.1:6853-14955 GCA_964596895.1 uncultured Myxococcaceae bacterium | reverse complement strand
GGCTCCCTGATCGCCGGCGCCAAGTTCCGCGGCGAGTTCGAAGAGCGCCTCAAGGGCGTGCTCAACGACCTGGCCAAGAACGAGGGCCAGATCATCCTGTTCATCGACGAGCTGCACACGATGGTCGGGGCCGGCAAGGCCGACGGCGCCATGGACGCGGGCAACATGCTCAAGCCGGCGCTGGCGCGCGGGGAGTTGCACTGCATCGGCGCCACCACGCTGGACGAATACCGAAAGCACATCGAGAAGGACGCGGCCCTGGAGCGGCGCTTCCAGCCGGTGCTGGTGGGCGAGCCGTCGGTTCACGACACCATCAGCATCCTGCGCGGCCTCAAGGAACGGTACGAGGTCCACCACGGCGTGCGCATCCAGGACGGCGCGCTGGTGGCGGCGGCCACCTTGTCCCACCGCTACATCGCGGACCGGTTCTTGCCCGACAAGGCCATTGACCTGGTGGATGAGGCGGCGTCGCGGCTGCGCATCGAGATCGACTCGATGCCCACCGAGCTGGACGAGATCCGCCGGAAGATCATGCAGCTGGAGATTGAACGGGAGGGCCTGAAGAAGGAGACCGATCCGGTCTCGCGGGAGCGGCTCTCCCAGGTGGAGAAGGAGGTCGCAGACCTGGGCGAAAAGTTCTCCACCCTCAAGGCGCACTGGGACGAGGAGAAGGCGGCCATCGGCCAGCTGCGGACCATCAAGGAGAAGCTGGACGCGGCGAAGACCGAGCAGGCCAACGCCGAACGGCAGGGGGACCTGAACCGGGCCGCGGAGCTGAAGTTCGGCACCATCCCCTCGCTGGAGAAGGAGGTGGCGGCGGAGGACCAGCGGCTCGGGCAGTTGCAGACCAGGCACCGCTTCCTCAAGGAGGAGGTGGACTCGGAGGACATCGCCCAGGTGGTGGGCAAGTGGACCGGCATCCCCGTCTCCCGCCTGCTCGAAGGCGAGGTCCAGAAGCTGGTGGACATGGAGAGCCGGCTGGGGCTGCGCGTGGTGGGTCAGCGCCCTGCCATCGAGGCGGTGTCCAACGCCATTCGCCGCGCGCGCAGCGGGCTGCAGGATCCCAACCGGCCCATCGGCTCGTTCATCTTCCTGGGGCCCACCGGCGTCGGGAAGACGGAGACCGCGAAGGCGCTGGCGGAGTTCCTCTTCGACGACGAAGCGGCGCTCCTGCGCATCGACATGTCGGAGTACATGGAGAAGCACGCGGTGGCCCGGCTCATTGGCGCGCCGCCGGGGTACGTGGGCTACGAAGAGGGCGGCCAGCTCACCGAGGCCGTCCGCCGCAGGCCCTACTCGGTCATCCTCTTCGACGAGATTGAGAAGGCGCACCACGACGTTTTCAACGTCCTGCTGCAGATCCTCGACGACGGCCGGCTCACCGACAGCCAGGGCCGCACCGTGGACTTCCGCAACGCCGTGTTGATCATGACCTCCAACATTGGCTCTGCGTCCATCCAGGCGGGGATGACGGACACCGGGCTCTCAGAGGACGTGAAGGAGGAGGTGATGGGCGCCTTGCGTTCCCACTTCCGGCCGGAGTTCCTGAACCGGGTGGATGAGACCGTCATCTTCGAAGGCCTGCGCCGCGAGCACATCCGCAGCATCGTGGACATCCAGCTGGGCCGGATGCGCAAGCTGCTCGCGGACAAGCGACTGGAGTTGGAGGTGTCTGACGACGCGCTCACCTTCCTCTCTGAGCGCGGCTACGATCCGGTCTACGGCGCCCGGCCCCTCAAGCGCGCCATCCAGCAGTACTTGTCGAACCCGCTGGCCATGAAGGTGCTCAAGGGCGAGTTCGTCCCCGGGGACACGGTGGTGGTCGCAGCCGGCAGGGACGGGCTGGCCTTCTCGAAGAAGGCCCGCGCCTAGCAGCCCCCGCGCCGTCCGGCAGGAGGTCAAGCTTCGCGCTGAAGCCGCGCCGCGCCGGTGGGCTCGAGCGGCGCGGGCCCGCCCCCGTGCGTCCGCTCTTCGGCGAGGACGGGCTTGCGCCTCCCGAACCGGTCCAGGGTCAGGTACAGCGCCGGCACGAACACCAGGGTCACCAGCGTGGACGCGGTGAGCCCGCCGACGACGACCCGGGCCAGCGGCGCCTGGATCTCACTGCCCTCCCCCACCCCGAGCGCGAGCGGCAGCATCCCGAGCACGGTGGTCAGGGTGGTCATCAGGACCGGCCGCAGGCGCCTTCGCCCCGCCTCGATGAGCGCCTCCCTCGCGCCGACCCCATCCCGCGCGCGGACGAGGTTGGTGTAGTCGACGAGGATGATGGCGTTGTTGACCACGATGCCCACCAACACGATGACGCCCAGGAACGAGTTCATGTTGAACGTGGTCCCGGTGAGCAGCATCACCGCCACCGCGCCGATCAGCGCGAACGGCACCGAGGTCATCACGATCAGCGGGTCCTTGAGGGACTCGAACTGCACGACCATCACCGCGTAGACGAGGAAGATGGCGAGCAGGATGCCGACGAGCAGTTGCCCGAAGGTCTCCGCCTGCTCCTGCTGTTCGCCGGCCATCACCACGTCGAACCCGTCCGGCACCTCCAGGTTCCGCAGCGCGCTTTGCACGTCTGCTGCGATGGCGCCCAACGGCCGCCCCCCGATGCCCGCGTTCACCCGGACGATGCGCTCCTGGTTGAGCCGCGAGATGGACGTGGGGCTGGAGCGCGGCTCCACCTTCGCCACCGAGCCGAGCGGCACGGTGCCGCCGCCGGGCAGGGGCAAGGGCAGGCTCTCGAGCTGGCTCAGGTCCCGGCGGTCCTCCTCGCGCAGGCGCACGCGGATGTCGTATTCGGCGCCGCCGTCTCGCAGCCGGGTGGCCACCTTGCCCAGCACGTAGTGCTCCACCACCTGCGCCACCTGCGCGCCGGACAGGCCCAGCTCCCCCACCCGCGCGCGGTCCACCCGGATGGTGTGCTCCAGCTTTCCGGGCTCCCGGTCCACGAAGGTGAAGGTCACGCCCTCCACCCCCTTCATGATCTCCCGCACCCGCGAAGCGAGCGCGTCCGCGGTGTCGAGGTCATGGCCGCGGACCTCCACCGCCAGCCGGTCATCACCGCCGCGCATGATCCGGAAGAGCAGGTTGGAGGTGCTCTTGCGGGTGCGGACGTTGGCGCCGGGCACCTGCTCGGCGATGGCGCGCAGCTCCGCCATCACCTCGTCCACGCCGCGCTGGCGCTGGCTCACCGGCACCAGCGTGACCTCCACCTCGCCTTCGTTGGAGCCGCCGGGCCGCCACGCCGCCTCGGGGCCGGCCACGGTGGTCACGTGCGCCAGCTCCCCCGGACGCAGGGACGCCACGATGCGCTTCTCGAGGTTCTGCATGACCTCCATGGTGGTCTCGAGCGGCGTGCCCACCGGCAGCTCGATGTCCACGTCGATCATCCCCTCGTCCGTCTCCGGCATCAGCTCGGTGCGGATGAGGGTGCCCAGCCCCGCGGCGGCGCCGAGCAGCACCAGCGCCAGCCCGAGCGTCACCCACTTGTGATTGAGCACCACGCCCAGGGTCCTGGCGTAGGCGCGCTCCACCGCATCGAGCGTCCGGCCGGCCCAGGCCACCCAGCCCGCGAACACCGAGGGCCCCTGGCGCTCCTTCCGGGACATCAGCACCGCCGCCAGCGCCGGGACCACCGTCAGGGCGACGATGACCGAGGAGGCGAGCGCGAAGGTCACCACCAGCGCCATCTCGCGGAAGAAGACGCCCGCGAACCCGGCGATGAAGACCACCGGCACGAACACCGCCACCGTGGTCAGCGCGCCGGCGATGACCGGGTTGGCGACTTCGGAGGTGCCCTCCACCGCCGCGCGCACCGGCGTCAGCCCCTCTTCGCGCTTCCGGTAGATGCTCTCGAGGATGACGATGGCGCCGTCCACCAGCATGCCCACGCCCAGCGCGAGCCCGCCCATGGAGATGACGTTCAACGAGACGTCCCACGCGAACATCAGCCCGAAGGTGGCGAGCACGCTGATGGGAATGGCGGTGCCCACCACCAGGGTGGCCCGCAGGTTCCGCAGGAAGAACAGCAGCACGAAGATGGCGAGCCCCGCGCCGTAGAGCACGCTGGTCTGCACGTTGGTGACCGCCGCCCGGATGAAGTCGGCGCTGTCGGAGAGCACGGTCACGCGGAGCCGGCCGTCGTAGTCCTCGTTGATGTCGGCGATCTCCCGGCGCAGCGCCTCCACCACGTCCACGGTGTTGGTGCCGGACTGCTTGGAGATGCGCATCCGGATGCCGGGGTCCCCGTCCACCCACAATTCGCTCTGGAGCTCCCGGAAGGTGTCCACCACCTGCCCCAGGTCCGAGACGCGAATGGGCCGCCCTTCGCGGGTGGTGACCACCAGCCCGGAGATCTCCTGCGCGGAGGTGAACTCGCCTTCGGTGCGGATGACCACCTCGCGGCCGCGCGCGCGCATGTCCCCCGCAGACACGTTGCGGTTCTCCCGCTGCAACGCGTCGCTCACCTGGGAGACGTCGATGCCGAGCGCGGTCAGCCGCGCGGCCTCCAGCCGGACCTCCACTTCGCGCACCCGCCCGCCCTGCACGTCCGCGCGCGCCACGCCCGCCACGCGCTCCAACCGCCGGGAGAGGATCTCGTCCGCGAGGTAGCGGAGCCTGCGCGCGTCGCCCTGGCCTGAGAGCCCGAGCGTGGCGATGGGCGCCTCGGAGAGGTCGAACTTGTAGATGATGGGCGGGTCCGCGTCCTCCGGCAGCCGCGCGCGGACGCGGTCCAGCATCTCGCGCACGTCCGCGGACGCGCCCTCGAGGTCATGGCCCCACTGAAAGCGGAGGGTGACGCGGGAGAGCCCTTCCGAGGAGACGCCGGAGAGCTCGGTGACCCCTTCGATGGTGGAGACCGCCTGCTCGATGGGACGGGTGATGAGCGTCTCCATCTCCTGAGGGGCCACCCCTTCATAGCGGGTGGTGATGGACAGCCGGGGCGCGTCCACCGACGGCATCAGGTCCACCGCGAGCCGGGACACCGCGACCACACCGAACACGACCACGGCGACCGCCAGGGTCAGGGTGCCGATGGGGCGGTGGACCGCGACGTTCTCCTTCATCCGTTGGCCCCCTTCTGCGCGGCGCCGCCGGTCCCGGGCGCCGCTGGGGACTGCCCCTCCTGCGCGGGCGTCACCACCCGGATGGGGCTGCCCGAGGAGAGCTCTTCATGGCCGAGGGTCAGCACCAGGTCACCGGGCTGCAGCTCGGCCTTCACCGCGGTGCGCCCGCCTCGGCTGCCCAGGGGCTCCACCCTCTTCCACTGCGCAGCGTCTCCTTCGGCGATGAAGACCCCCGTCGACTGCTCGCCGCCTTCGTTGCGCTCGAGCACCGCGGCGGAGGGCACCAGCAGCGCGTCCGGCAGCGTCCGCTCCCGGAGCTCCACGGTGGCGAACATGCCCGCGAGCAAGGCCCCCTTCTCTTCGTCGAGCACGCCCTCCACCTGCACCGCGCGGTCGGTCCGCGAGACCTCGGTGCCGGTGCGGCTCACCTTGCCCGGGTGGCGGGAGTCACCGGTGGCGGCGGCCCTCACCTGGAGGGGCTGCCCTTCCCGGAGGACGGCGAGGTCCCGCTCCGGCACCCGGAAGCGCACCTGCAACGGCCCTTCTGCCACCAGCCGCACCACCGGCGTGGTGGGGCCCACCGCGGCGCCGGGCTCGAGCCGCCGCTCGGAGATGGTGCCCGCAAACGGCGCGGTGATGCGGGTGTCCGCGAGCTGCTTCTTGAGCAGGCCCATGCGTGCGCGCGCCTGCGCCGCCTCCGCCTCGGCCGCCGCGCTCTGCGCCTCCAGCCCTGCCACGCGGGCCTGGAGCTCGGCGAGCTCCTGCGCGCTCACGAGCTGGTCCGCCGCGAGCGGCGCCTTGCGCCGGAGCTCGCTTCTGGCCAGCTCGAGGTTCGCGGAGGCCTGGCGTCCGCGCGCCTGCGAGGCCTTGAGCGCCGCCTCGGCCTCGTCGAGCTGGTGGGTCAGCTCCGCGTCGTCCAGCTTCGCGAGCAGCTGCCCCTCCTTCACCTTGTCCCCCAGCCGCACCGGCACCGAGGCCAGCCGGCCGGGGAGCCTGGGCGCGAGGTCCACCGCGTCCGCGAAGAGCTCGCCGGGGTATTCACTGATGACCTGCAGCTCGCCCCGCTCTACCTGCGCCGCGCGGACGGAGACAGGCCTTGGCCCCCGCCTTTCGGCGCCCGCCTGCTTCTCACCGTTGCAGCCGCCTGCGAACGCCGCGACTGCCACCGTGAGGGCCACCGCCACCGCGCCCGTCCTTCTCATTGCGTCTCCTCGAGCGGCCACAGGCCGCGGGCGCGCCGCTCTTCGAGCCTGGCCACCCTCAAGTCAAAGCGCTTGCGCGCGAGCTCCGAGTCCGCCTCGAAGGCCGCGACGGTCGCGTCGTCCCGCTCCAGCGCGGTGGCGAGGCCAGCGGCGAACAGGCGCGCCACCTCATCCATGTTGGCGCGGGCCACGCGCTGCGCAGTCAACGCCTCCTCCACTGCTTCGCGCGCGGCGAGCACCCGTACCTCTGCCTCCGCCGCCTCCCGCACCGCTGAGCGCCTGCGCGCCTGGTGGGTGAGCCGGAGCTCCCGGGCCTGGGCCGCGCGCTGCTGGGCATGGGCGTACCGCAGGCCGCCGTCGTAGAGCGACCAGGAGGCCTGCGCGAAGAGCCGCCAGGTGGTGGGTTCACCGGAGAAGCCGGGCTCGTTGGTGGTGTTGACGGCGGCGCCCACGTCCAAAGACGGCACCAGCCGCAGCCAGGGCTCGACGCTGAGCAGTTCGGCCGCGCGCGCGTCCTCTTCGAGCGCGAGCAAATCCGGCCGTTCGTCCACGGTGGCCTGCGCGTCCGGCGGTGGGGGCACGTCTGCGGGGGTGGCCAGCGGACGGTCTGCGAGGTCGGTGTTGAGCAGCTCTCCGAGCGCGAGCCGGGAGACGCGGACCGCCACCCTGGCGTCGTTGCGTGCGAGCCGGGCGTTGGAGACCGACAGCTCGGTGCGGGTGACGTCCTGCGCGCCCACCAGCCCCGCCTCCAGCCGCCGCTTCGCCACGTCCAGCGCCGCCTGCGCGACGACCACGCGGCGCTCGGCGGCCTGAAGGAGCTCCTCCGCGGAGAGCGCGGAGAAGAAGGTGGTGGCCACGTCGTACGCCAGGCCCTGCACCAGGGAGATGGCGTCGTGCGCTTCGGCGGCTTCGCTGCGGCGAGCGCTCATGATCAACGGAATGGCCGACGCGTCGATGAGCGAGGTCTGCAGGGTGGCGGTGGCGCCAAGCGCGTTGCGGTTGGCGATGAGGTCCTCCCCGCGGGAGACCTCCTGCGAGCGGCGGGTGTAGCTGCCCTGGAGCAGGGCCTGGGGCAGGACGCGCGCCCAGGCCTCCCGGGTGAGCCCGCGCGCACGCGCCCGGCGGGCCAGGGCGATCTGCGGTAGCTCGTTCTGGTTCCGCGCCAGCTCCAGGGCGGCGTCGAGCGACAGGGGCTCCTGCGCGAGGACGAGGCGGGGGGCCGTCGCCAGGAGCAGGCAGGCGGAGAGCAAGAAGGTTTTTTGGGGAAGGCGCGTCATCGGCACGGCGGGCGAGGGTCGGCCCTTCGATATCAAGAGAACGGGAGGCTCGCTCCTCGAGTCGACGGTCCGCACGGGTGCCGAGCAACCTTTGGGTGCCGAAGGCATTCCCACAAGGCTGCATTTGCTGCAATTCGGACGACGTTTGGGGGCGGGCCGGGCGCAGGCGCGAGGTGGCCTGCGTCCGGAGTCCCACTGTCCGTGTCAGCGTGAGGCGCTGCGCCGGCGCCGGCTGGCGACGACGATGAAGCCGAGCGCCAGCACCTGGACCATCCACCCGCCGTTGCCGGTGGCCGCGCAGCCGCACCCGGGCGAGACCTCTTCGAGGTGTTCCGGGAGTTGTTCCTCGGGCAGCGGCGCAGTCACCTCTTCGGTGTCCACCGGGTCGATGTAGTTGGGGATGCCGTCGCCATCGAGGTCGCCGGTCCCCTCCTCCAGATCCGGCCGCCCGTCGCCGTCCGAGTCGGTGTCCAGGTAGTTGGGCGTGCCGTCCCCGTCGGTGTCGACCGTGCCCTCGGTGGCGTCCGGGATGCCGTCGCCGTCCGAGTCCGGATCCAGGT
>CAZQVZ010000108.1:0-6753 GCA_964596895.1 uncultured Myxococcaceae bacterium | reverse complement strand
AGTCCGGCACGCCGTCGCCGTCGCTGTCGCCTGCGCCCTCGGTGGCGTCGGGGATGCCGTCGCCGTCCGAGTCCGGATCCAGGTAGTCCGGCACGCCGTCGCCGTCGCTGTCGCCTGCGCCCTCGGTGGCGTCGGGGATCCCATCGCCGTCCGAGTCGGTGTCCTGGAAGTCCGGGGTCCCGTCACCGTCCGTGTCTCCGCTCCCCTCGGTGGCATCCGGGATGCCGTCACCGTCGGAGTCCGGGTCCAGGTAGTCCGGGATGCCATCGCCGTCGGTGTCCCCGCCGCCTTCGACAGCGTCCGGAATCCCGTCCCCGTCCGAGTCCGGATCCAAATAGTCCGGGATGCCGTCGCCGTCGGAGTCGCCCGTGCCCTCGGTGGCGTCCGGGATCCCGTCGCCATCCGAGTCGGTGTCCTGGAAGTCCGGCACGCCGTCGCCGTCGGTATCGATGGGGTTGGAGGGATCTGCGCCCACCTCGTCCCCGTCGCCGATGCCGTCGTTGTCCGAATCCGGGTCCAGGTAATCCGGCACGCCGTCGCCGTCGCTGTCCGGCGGGTTCTCGTAGTCGCCGCCGGTCTCGACCCCGTCCGGGATGCCGTCGTTGTCGGAGTCGTCGTCGAGGTGATCCGGAATGCCGTCACCGTCCACGTCCGGCGGGTTCAGCGGATCCGGTCCAATCTCCACCGAGTCCGGCAACCCGTCGTTGTCCGAATCGAGGTCGAGGAAGTCGGGCGCGCCGTCGCCGTCCGTGTCCACCGGGTTCAGCGGGTCCGGCCCGGCCTCGAGCCAGTCCGGGATGCCGTCCCCGTCCGAGTCCGTGTCACGGTGCGCGGGCACCCCGTCTGAATCCGGCGAGCCGACGGCGTCTTCGTAGGCCTTCTCCACCGCGGTGGGGATGCCGTCGCCGTCGTCGTCTGCGTCGAGCGGGTCGATGATCCCATCGCCGTCGGTGTCCGGCGCGATGGGCCCCGGCAGGACCTCCGCGCCGTCCGGAATCCCGTCTCCATCCGAGTCCGGCGACAAGGGGTTGGTGCCCAGCACCCGCTCCTGCTGGTTGGTCAGCCCGTCGCCATCCGAGTCTCCGGACGGACCGTCGCCGTGGTTCGGGTCGAGGTAGTTGGGGATGCCATCGCCGTCGGCATCGCCGGTGCCCTCCACGGCGTCCGGCAGCCCGTCCCCGTCCGAATCCGTGTCCAGCCAGCTGTGGACGCCGTCCCCGTCCGGGTCGGTGCCGAAGCTCACGCCGTGTGAGACCTCGGTGAGCGTGGGGATGCCGTCGCCGTCGTCATCCGCGTCCAGGAAGTCGGGGATGCTGTCTCCGTCGGTGTCCGCGTACGTGGGCCCGTGGCCCAACTCCACGCGGGTGTCGAGCCCGTCGCCGTCGTCGTCCGCGTCGCGGTGATCCGGCAGCCCGTCCCCGTCGGTGTCCACATCCAGCCCCATGGGCCGCTCCGCCAGCGTCGGCACGCCGTCGCCGTCGTCATCCGCGTCGAGGTGGTTGGGCGTCCCGTCCCCGTCGGTGTCGCTGTCCATCCCCGAGGGGCGCTCCGCGGACGTCGGAATGCCGTCACCGTCGTCGTCCGGATCCAGCGCGTCGATGACGCCGTCTCCATCCCGGTCGTAGGGCACCGGCCCAGGTCCCACCTCCAGCAGGTCTCCGAGCCCGTCGCCGTCTGAGTCGGGGTCGTTGGGGTTGGTGCCGAGATACGCCTCCTGCGCGTCGGTGAGGCCGTCACCGTCGGCGTCGCAGGTGCCGGAGGTGCACGGCGGCAGACACGCCTGCACCAGCTCGTCGCACACCGTGCTCCCGCTGGGGCAGTGCGGGTCGGTCACGCAGGCGACGCACACGTTGTAGAGGCCGCCGGTCAGGCAGTACGGCCGGGCGCCGCCGCAGTCCACGTTGCTCGAGCACTCGGAGACCCACGCCAGGGTCGGCTGCGCGCCGGACGCGCTCGGATCACCGTCGGACGGGAACGCGTTGGGCGGCGCGCCGAGCTTGCCGTGCGCGTAGACCGTCGCCTGGTTGGGCAGGCCGCCGACGACGTCTGCGTCCACCGTCACCTGGAAGGTGACCGTGCTCGACTCGCCCACCTGCAGGCTCCCGCCGCCGGTGCCGTCGGCGCCCGCGCCCAGCCGCGCCCTCACCGTGTGGGTGGCCGCGTCGTATTCGGCCTGGTCGCCGTCCGCGGCGTCGCTCTTGTCGCCGGCGTTGGCGCCGCTGATCCGCAGGGAGCCGGGCACGAAGCTCACGCCCAAAGGCAGCGGATCCACCACCGCCACGTCCATGGCCGTGTCGTTGCCCACGTTGGTGGCGAAGACGCTGTACTCGACCACGTCGCCCTCGCGCAGGTCGCCGCCGTTGAGATCCGTCCAGGTCTTCTGGGTCCCGAGGAAGCTCGGCTCCAGCGTTGAGATGGACATGGCGAACATGCCCAGCGCGAACTGGTCACCGTCCGTCGCCACCTCCACCGTCGCGCTGGTGGCGCCCTTGGTGAGCCGCCCGCTGACGTCCACCACGTCCACGTCGAGCCCCGCCATGCTGGTGCGGCGGCCGGAGAGCTGGGGGAGATCGCCCGCGTTGTTGTGGATGCCCGGAGCCTGGGACACCGGCACCCCGAGCACGGTGCGAGAGGAGTTGAAGAAGTCCGAAGACGAGCCCGGCTGCCCGTCGCTCAGGTTGTCCGAGTCGTTGAGCGCGCCCCAGGTGCCGCCGCGGAAGCGCAGCTTGTCCCCGGTGAGGCCGGAGTCACCTTCGTAGGCGACCACCGCCAGCTTCGCGTCGAAGCCGGTGTTGGGGACGATGAAGCCAGAGAGCTGCAGCCGCGAGGTGGCGTTGTTGGAGATCCAGTCGAACCCGTCGAACAGCGTGAGGTTGCGGTTGGGCTCGCCGGGCCGCTCGTAGAAGACGACCAGCGCCCAGCCGGCCACCGCGCCAGAGTCGTTGTTGAAGAGCGAGCTGGAGAACTGCGACGCCCCGATGCCCGACAGCCGGTAGCCGCCGCTGCCCGCCGCCTGCACCAGCGACGTGACGTTCGCGGTGGCCTGGTAGTACCAGGCGTACGAACCCGACGGCCCCTGCACCAGCCAGCTGTCGTCCGCCGAGACCTGCGTGTCCGCCCCCGCCGGCGGCCGCAGGCTGACCTGCGTGTCCGCGGTGGGCGTGGGCCCCGAGTACTGCTTCCACATCCCGCCCCAGTACAACCGCGCGTACGTCACCTGCGCGCCGGGCGGCAGGTTCACCACCGAGGTGGAGCGCGCATTGACGTTCGAGATGTTCGACGCCGCGCGCGCGGTGCCGGCAGCCGGATCATCCGCGCGCCAGAAGATGTCCGCGGAGCTCGCCGCCGCTTCGTTGGGGATGCCCGAACAGCTGATGTTCGCGCTCGCGGGGAACACCACTTCGGGCGGACCGCCCTGGCAGTCCAGCGCGATGGAGTTGCCGACGACGACGAAGTCGCCGTGCTGCTCGGCCTGGTAGCGGAGCTTCTGCGCCGCCGTTGCCGGAGTACCGAAGATGAAAGTCGACAGGATCCCGAGGAGGAGTCGGCGTGCTTTGTGTTTCATGGCGCCCGGAATAATGCAGCCACAACAGAGCCGGTGTCACGAACACCCTCAAGATTCTTTTTGACCCAGTGAGCGCAAATCCCACCTGAGATCACACACTTAGGCGCGGGCGACGCGCACGGAGGCCACGCAGATCCACGCCAGCGCGCTCGCGGCGAGCAGCTTCTGAAGAGGGGCCAAAGGAGGCGTGCTCTCCACGCCGAGCTGCAGCTGCCGGATGAAGACGAGCGCGGTGGCCACCGCCAGCGCCACCGTCAAGACAGCGAGCCCGCTCACCCAGGGATGCCGTGTTCGCTCACTCCACAGGCCCACCACCGCGCCCACCGCCGCGCCGATGCCCGGGACCGCCGCCACCAGCAACACCACGCCGTGTACCAGCGCGCCCACCCGGTGAGACGGCGCGAGCACCACGCCCACGCCGCCGACGAAGGACAGGACCCCGGCGATGCGGACGAAGCGCCCGGTCCGAACGCGCCGCTCGAACAGCGCCGGGACCGAAAGGAAGAACGGCAACAGGGTCACCGCCAGCGCCAGGAGCCCCAGCCCCGACAGCCGGGAGCCGGCGGGGTTGGGCTCGCCATTGAGCGCCACAGGCCGCATCAGGTCGCAGAAGTAGTTGGACCAGAAGCGGTGGCCGTGCGCGGACGGCTCCTCCCAGGTGCCGCCTGGGTAGTGGACCATGGCCGCGCCCATCAGCCCCGCGAACGCGAGCGCGGGCGGCAGGGCCAACAGCGCGCAGAGACGCCACGCGCGAGAGGCGGCCACCGCGGCTACCTGCGCACCGGTGGGCCGGGGGGCTTCACCTTCCGCTTCGTCATGGGACGCCTCCCGAGGCCGCCGTGAATGTCCCCGCTTGCGTGCGGGAAATGAGAACTAGAGGGTGCCGTCTCGCGGCGCTGTCGGTGCAGGGTTCCCGGACGGGTCGGCCTCTGCGTCAGCCCCGGCCTCCGGCTGAGCGGCGGACACAGGATCCGCTGACGGGTCCGGCGCGGCCTGCGCCTGTGCTGCCGAAGGTTGCGCGCCGTGCTGCGCCGCGAGCCGCTCCGCCTCCTTCGCGAACTGTTCGTACTCCCCCTTGCGTGCAAGGGCAGCGCGCGCGGTCTCCTCCTCCTTCAGCTTCGCGGCAGCGCGCGCAGAGACGACGGCGGTGCGGCCCAGGAACACGCCCGCCACCGAAGTCAGAAGCTGCGTGACCAGCCGCGCCGGATGATCGCTGTAGAGCCCTGCCCACCCGGAGGTGATCACCGCGAGGATGGCCACGAACAACACCCCCGTGACCACCGAGCCGACGGCGGCGGTCCAGGGCCGCAGGTCGATGATCCGCCCCACCGCGTACAGCAGCCCGGGCAGGACCGCCCACACCCATAGCTGTCCCACCGCGGTGAAGGTGACGACCCAGAAGACGTTGGGCGTCGAGACCATGCCCGCGAGCTTCAGCAGGATGAGCGGCGCCAGCACCGCGCCGAGGATCACCGACAGGAGGCCCAGTCCCACGATGAGCTGGAACCTGCGGATCCCGGCGCGGACGGGCTCGAGCACGTTGCGGCGCTTCGCGGTCACGTCCCCCAGCCTAGTCGCGGGGCCCGGGCCCGTACAGGACGTGCACCATCACCAGCCCGTGTGCAGGCGCGGTGGGACCCGCCAGGCTCCGGTCCTTCGACGCGAGCACCCCCTCCACCCACGCGGGGGGATGCTTGCTGCGCCCCACCTCCACCAACGTCCCCACCAGGTTCCGGACCATGTGCTTGAGAAAGGCGGTGCCGTCCACGGTGAAGGTGATGTCACCGCCGCTCTGGCCCTCGACGGTGAGCGCCCGCACCTCCCTCACCGCGTGGAGCGCTGCGCAGTCTGCGGCGCGGAACGCCGAGTAGTCATGCCGGCCCAGAATGCGCTTCGCCGCGTCCGCCATTGCCTCCACGTCCAGCGGCGCGAAGATCTCCCAGTGCGTCCGCCGGCGCAGCGGCGAGCGGTGCGGGCGGTTGGAGACGAGGTAGCGGTAGCGCTTGCCCCGGGACCAGCGGCGCGGGTCGAAGCCAGCCGGGACCTCCTGTGCATCCACCACGCTCACCTCTGCGGGCAGCAGGGTGGAGAGGCCCATCACGTAGGCCTTCTTCGGCAGCGCGCGGTCGGTGTCGAACGCCACCACCTGTCCTTCGGCGTGGACGCCTGCATCCGTCCGCCCCGCCACGGCGAGCTCCACCTCGTGCCCCAGCAGCTTGGCGAGCGCTCGTTGCACCACCGTCTGGACACTCGTCCCGTTGGGCTGCACCTGCCAGCCCACGAAGGCGGCGCCGTCGTACTCCAGCGTGAGCTTCACCCGCGGCACGGCAACGTCACCGGTACTTCAGCCAGCCGCCGAGGATCTCCTTCACCAGCGCCTGCACGGTGGTCCCGTGGCGCGCGGCGACCTTCGCGAGCGTCTCGTACTGTCCGCCGTCCAGCGGCAGGGTGAGGATGCGCTCGTTGGAGCCGCGGACGTGGGTGGCCTCGCCGGCGACGCCGGGGATGGAGTCCAGTTCGCTGATGATCTCGGCGGCGGAGATGACCTCCTCCTCCACCCCCTCCGGGTGCCGGTGGGCGATGCGGGACTTCTCGTCCTCGAGCTCGTCGCTGAAGAGCTGCTTGAGGAAGTTGGAGAGGTGGATGTTGGAGGGCGTGAACTCGTACTGGCTCAGGAACTGGTCGAGGTCGTACTGGAGCTCCCAGGCGCTCTGGTAGCGCCGGTCCCGGTCCTTCTCCAGCGCCTTCATCAGGATGTTTTCGACCGCCTCCGGGATGTCCGCCTTGAAGTACGAGGGGCGGTAGATCTTCCCGTCGGTGATGCTCTTGAGGATGGACACCTCGGATTCGCCGGTGAAGAGCCGGAACCCGGTGAGCCACTCGTAGAGCACCACGCCGAGGCTGAACAGGTCGCTCCGGCAGTCCAGGGGCTTGCCCAGGCACTGCTCCGGGCTCATGTAGCTGAGCTTGCCCTTGATCTCGCCGGCCCGCGTCTGCTCAATCTGGTTGGCCGCCTTGGCGATGCCGAAGTCGAGCACCTTCACCGTCCCGTCGAAGGACACGAAGATGTTCTCCGGCGTGATGTCCCGGTGGACGATGTTCAGGGGGTTCCCGTACAGGTCCACCTTGCCGTGCGCGTAGTAGAGGCCTTCGCAGACGGAGGAGACGATCTTCAGCGCGTAGACCAT
>CAZQVZ010000107.1:0-15052 GCA_964596895.1 uncultured Myxococcaceae bacterium | reverse complement strand
CTTGACGCACTGCTCGTGGCAGAAGGCCGCCCACGGCGCCGTCCGCTGCGACGGCGGGCCCTCTCCGCGGAGCCACACCCAGCGCAAGAGGGCCTCGCGCAGCTGCGCGGATGCGAGCTTCAAGGTGAGCTCCGCCGCGCGCTGGTCGAGGTCCTGGAAGCGGTCCGCGAGGGCGTGCACTGCCTGCGCGCCTATCTGCGAGCGGCCCAGCTCCTCCTCCAGGGACTCGCGGCTGATCACCGCCAGCGCGGTGTCCTCCAGCGCCACGATGGTGGCGGACCTGGGCGCGCTGGTGAGGATGGCGGTCTCGCCGAAGATGTCCCCGCGCTCCAGGGTGCGCAAGAGCCGCCGGTCTGAGCCGTGGCCCTTGAAGGCCTGGCAGCGGCCCCGGACGATGATGAAGGCCACGTCCCCCGCCTCCCCCTCCCGGATGATCTCCGCGCCGGCGGAGAAGGCCGCGGTGGGGAAGCGCGAGGAGCCGGTGAGGAAGTCAGAGAGCTCCTCCTGCAGCGCCTGCACGGTGGGGTAGCGGTCTTCAGGGGCGGCCCGGGTGGCCTTCTGGCAGATGGCGGAGAGGCGCCGCGGGATGGGGCCCAGCCGGCCCACTTCGTCCGGCGGGGGCAGGAGGCCTTCGCGCATGCGCTCTTGCGCCTCTTCGCGGTCGAGATCTCCGTAGGGCGGCATCCCGGCGAGGATCCGGTAGAGGATGGCGCCGAGCCCGAACACGTCGGTCCGTTCGTCGAGGGCGCCCAGCTCGCCGCGGGCCTGCTCCGGCGCCATGTAGCCCCGGGTGCCGGCGATGCGCATCTGGGTGGGGTTCTTGCGCAGATCCTCCAGCCGCCTCGCGATGCCCCAGTCCATCACGTGCACCTGTCCGTGGGTGCCGACCATCACGTTCAGCGGCTTGAGGTCCAGGTGGATGACGCCCCGGGAGTGGGCCCACGCCACCGCGTCGCAGATCTTGAGGAGGACGCCGAGCGCCGAGAACAGGGCCCGGGGGTCTGCGAGCGAGAAGTCCTTCGCCTCGAGGAGGTCCTGGAAGGTCTTCCCCTGCACCACCTTCATGGTGAAGAAGAGCCGGCCGTCCGCGGTGACGCCGAGGTCGTGGACGGGGACCACGTAGGGGTGGTCCATCTGCGCGGTGAGCTGGGCCTCGTCGAGGAACCGCCGGGACGCGTCCGGCTTGGCCGCGCGCTCGGGGTGGAGCAGCTTCACCGCCACTTCGCGGTGCAGGCTCTTGTCGAAGGCGCGGCGGACGAGGCACATCCCGCCGGCGCCGATCTCCCCCCGGTCCTCCAGCCGGTGGCCGAAGGGGGAGGTGGGCGCAGCGGGGCCGGGGACGTTGGCCGGGGGCAGGCCCCCTTTGACCTCCTGCCCGTGAACCACGGTCTCGACGCCTTCCTGCCGGTCCGAACTCATGCGCGCCTTTCTATGCCGCGCCGCGCTCTCCCACCAAATCGAACCGGCGCCACGCGCCGCGCCGGAAGCGCACGAGCAGGACCAGGGCGAGCAGGGCGGTGTACCCCGCGAGCCAGAAGATGGCCTCCACCTCGCCGCCTCCGAAGCGCCTGACGTGCAGCCAGGTGCCGGGGACGAACACGCCCCAGGCGATGAGCAGGCGCGCCCAGAGGGTGAAGGCGGTGTCTCCGGCGGCGCGCAGCGCCTCGGCCAGGGTGGTGGCGGCGGCGTCCACGAGCATCCACATCGACGAGAGGGCCAACAGCCGCGCTCCCACCGACAGGAGCGCCGCGGCGTCCTCTCCGCGGGCCATGGGCGCGAAGAGCACTTCGGGGATGAAGATGAAGAGCAGCGCGAGGCAGGCCTGCCAGCCGCCGGCGAGCAGGAAGGTGCGGCCCACCGTGCCGGGGACCTCCTGCTGGGCGCGGGCGCCAATGGACTGGCCGACGATGATGGCCCCCGCAGAGGAGATGGCGAAGGCGGGCATGAAGGACACGTTGTTGAGCTGGATGACCGCCATCATCGCCGCCAGCTCCAGGGTGCCCAGGCCTGCGACCACGACGTTCACGAAGAAGAGGAAGGCGAAGAACTCGAAGAACCAGTTGAGGCCGGAGGGGAGGCCGTAGCGCAGGGTCTTCCACCATTCGGTGGCGCGCAGCCTCGGGAAGACGCCGCCGTGCGCCCTGCCGTCCACGAGGAAGAAGCAGAGGAAGCCTGCGAAGCAGAGCCCGCTGGAGAGCAGGCTCGCCCAGGCCGCCCCCTGCACCCCCAGCGCGGGCGCGCCGAGGTTCCCGTCGATGAGGAGCCAGTTGCCGGCCACGTTGAGGACCATGGCGACGAGCGCCACCACCATGGGCAGCCGGGTGTTGCCGAGCCCGCCGTAGTAGTTGCCCAGCGCCTCCAGCCCCACCACCGCGCCTGCGCCGAAGAGCCGGATGACGAGGTAGCCCTGCAGCAGCGCGAGCAGCTCGGGCTCGAACTCGAAGAGCCCCAGGGCGGGCTCGAGCACGAAGACCGCCGCCATTCCCACGACCTGCGCCGCCAGCGCCACCCCCAGGCCGTAGAAGGCGAACCTGCGCGCGCCCTGCGCGTCCCCGGCGCCGAAGTACTGGGAGGCGAAGCTGGAGACGATGAACACCGTCCCCATGGGCAGGATGAAGAAGACCAGCGCGTTCATGGCGCCGGTGGTGGTGGCGGCCAGCGCCGTCTCCCCGAGGTGGGCCACCATCAGCGCGTCCGACAGGCCGAGGAGCGTCTGGGTGGAGCGCGAGACGATGATGGGCCACGCGAGCTTGAGCAGCGTGGAGACGGTGGCGGCCACCCGTTGGTCAGGAAGGGTGTGCATGTGGCCTGGGCGTGCGGCGGTGCGGGGGGGTGCCGCGCTGACGGCAGGGGCCTGTGGCTCCTGACAGGGGGACCTCCGGCCCGCAACTGAAAACCCCCGGGGCCACGGTGGGCACCCGGGGGCCAGCGCCGCGCGTCCGGCTGGGAACGCGCTGGCGGCTGTTCAGCTCAGCGGCAGGTCTGGGTGTTGGTGATGACGGTGGCCTGGCACTCCTGACCTCCGCCGGGGAGGTTCTTGGCGGAGCAGTTGATGACCCACGGAGCCTGCTGGCCGCAGAGAGGGACGTAGTCGCGCCACCCGAGGAAGGCGGTGAGGCCGGGGCAAACGGGCGGGCTGAAGTTCTGGGTCTTGCAGCTGCTCATCCCGATCTGGGTGAGGGTCTGCTGGCCGTCACAGTTGAAGTCATAGCCGCCGCACCCGCTCCGGGGCGTCGTGAACTGGCTCGTCTGACCCGGGTGGGCGCGGCTGTCCGAGTCGCAGCAGTCTCCCGGGTTGGCGGTGTAGCCGGTGGGGAAGCCGGTGCCGCACACGTGGATGACCGACGTGGTGACGCCGTATCCATCCCCGTCGGCGTCGAAGTACCGCGCCGAGCAGACACCGCTCGAGCACTCGTCACCGGCCTGGGGGCCGCTGCAGGGGTCGCCGTTCGCCTTCTTCAGCCTGCACTGGTTGTTGCCGCAGTAGTGGGTGGCCTGGCAGTGCGCGGGGGCGGTGCACGCGGTCCGGCAGCTGGCCCCGTTGCACGCGTAGCCGCCGCAGGACTGGGTGGGCTTGCCCTGGCAGACGGGCGCCGTACCCGCGCAGGTGGGGGCGGGGGTGTACACCCCGTTGGAGCAGGACTGGGTGCCACAGGAGGTCTGCGCGGACTGGAAGCCATCGGTGGGGCACACGTCGCTCACGCCGTCGCAGGCCTCCGCGACATCGCAGGTGGGGGCGGCGTCCCGGCAGGGGGTGCCCTGCGGTTGCTTGCCGTCCTCGGGGCAGTGGGCAGAAGTGCCGGTGCAGACCTCCGCCACGTCGCAGACGCCGGCGGCGTCACGGCACAACGTCCCTTCGGCGACGAACCCGTCCTGGGGGCACGCGGGGGACGTCCCGTCGCAGTGCTCGGCGAGATCGCAGGGGCCGCCGGCGCCGCGGCACTCGGTCCCCGCCGCGGCGCGGGCGTCCTCCGGGCAGTGGGGGGATTCGCCGTCACAGGACTCCGCCACGTCGCAGGGACCGGCAGACGGCCGGCAGACCACGCTCCCGGTGACCACCTCATCCGCCGGGCAGGAGCCCTGGTCGGTGCAGATCTCGGCGACGTCACACGCGCTCTGGGCGCCGCGGCAGACCGCGCCGGGGGTGCACTCGCCCACGCAGTCACCGGTGCACGGCGTCACCTCGATGGCGAAGGTCGCCTCCGCGGTCTTCCCCGCCGCATCCTTCACCACCACCTCGATGGCGGCCTGCGGCGCCACCGCGTCCGGGACGCCGGAGAGAACGCCCTGCGCGTCGAGCGTGACCCAGCCCAGCGCCGGCGCGATGGCCCGCGCCGTCCAGGTGTAGGGGCCCACCCCGCCCTTCGCGGTGAGCGGGTAGTTGAAAGGCCGGCCGGCGAAGGCCTTCAGGGACTCGCCGGTGAGGGCCAGCGGCTCCAGCACGCACAGCTGCACCGAGGCGTCACAGCGTTCGCCGGCGGAGCACTCCGCGTCGGACTCACACAGGCCGCCCGGGCCGCCCTCCTCCGTGGGACCACAGCCCAGGGTGGTCACCACCAGCGCCGCGAGCACCGCCAGACAGCCACTCGAAATCCTCAGGTCGTTCATCTTCGTCTCCTCCGTTGAGCGTCAATGGAGGGGACGGAATGCAAGGGGATGCCAAAGGGCCCTCACTCTGGAGGGAGGCGCGGATTCATCCCCTTCTGGGACAGCCGTCCGCAGGGGCGGACCATGCGGGGGCTACTTCGCGCCCTTCGCCAGCTCCTTCGCCCAGGTGTCCTTGAGGGTCACGGTGCGGTTGAAGACGGGGCGGCCCTCCTGGGAGTCCGCGTCCACGCAGAAGTAGCCCAGCCGCTCGAACTGCAGGCGGTCACCCGGCTTCACGCCGCCCACCGACGGCTCCAGCTTCGCGCCGGGGAGGGTCTGCAGGGATTCGGGGTTGAGGTTCTGCTTGAAGTCGAAGGCCTTCACGTCCCTGGGCACCCGGTCCGGCTCGGGGATGTTGAAGAGCCGGTCGAACAGGCGGACCTCGCCCTCCAGCGCGTGCTCGGCGGAGACCCAGTGCAAGGTGGCCTTCACCTTGCGGCCGTCCGGCGCGTCCCCGCCGCGGGTGGCAGGGTCATAGGTGCAGCGCAGCTCGGTGACCTCGCCGGTGGCCGGGTCCTTCACCACGCCCGTGCACTTGATGAAGAACGCGTAGCGCAGGCGGACCTCGGCGCCGGGCGAGAGCCGGAAGAACTTCTTCGGCGGGTCCTCCATGAAGTCCTCCCGCTCGATGTAGAGCGTGCCCGAGAACGGCACCTGCCTCTTGCCCGCGGAGGGGTCTTCGGGGTTGTTCACCGCCTCGAGCAGCTCCACCTGGCCGGCAGGCCAGTTCTCGAGGACGACCTTGAGGGGGCGAAGGACCGCCATCACCCGCGGGGCGGTGCGGTTCAGGTGTTCGCGCACCGCGTTCTCCAGCCGGCCCACGTCGATGAGCGCGTTGAACTTGGTGACGCCCACCTCTTCGCAGAAGGCGCGGATGGCCTCGGGGGGGAAGCCGCGGCGGCGCATGCCGGACAGGGTGGGCATCCGGGGGTCGTCCCAGCCGCGCACGTGGCCGCCCTTCACCAGCTCCAGGAGCTTGCGCTTGCTCATCACCGTGTAGGTGAGGTTCAGCCGCGCGAACTCGATCTGCTGGGGGTGGTAGACGCCCAGTTCGCGCAGGAACCAGTCGTACAGCGGCCGGTTGGTTTCGAACTCCAGCGTGCACAGCGAGTGGGTGACCCGCTCCACCGAATCCTCGATGCCGTGCGCCCAGTCGTACATGGGGTACACCGCCCACGCGTCACCCTGCCGGTGATGGTGCGCGTGGAGGATGCGGTACATCACCGGGTCGCGCAGGTTCAGGTTGGGCGACGCCATGTCGATCTTCGCGCGCAGGGTCCGCGAGCCGTCCGGGAACTCGCCCTTCCGCATCCGCTCGAAGAGGTCGAGGTTCTCCTCCACCGTCCGGCTCCGGAAGGGGCTCTCGCGCCCGGGTTCGGTGAGGGTGCCGCGAGACGCGCGGATCTGCTCCGCGTCGAGGTCACAGACGTAGGCCTTGCCGGCCTTGATGAGCGCCAGCGCGTGCTCGTACATCTGCTCGAAGTAGTCGGACGCGAAGAGCGGCTCGCCGTCGAAGTCCGCCCCCAGCCAGCGCACGTCGCGGGTGATGGCGTCCACGTACTCCTGCTCCTCCTTCGCCGGGTTGGTGTCGTCGAAGCGGAGGTTGAAGCGGCCCTTGAACTCGCGGGCCATGGTCCAGTTGAGGACCACCGCCTTGGCATGGCCGATGTGCAGGTAGCCGTTGGGCTCCGGCGGGAACCGGGTGCACACCCGCCCGTCCCACTTTCCGGTGCGCAGGTCCTCTTCGATGATCTCCCGGATGAAGTGGGTCGGCTTCCTGTCGGGAGACTTCTCCGGGGGGCTCTCGGGGGGCTTCTCGGCCTTCGGCTCGGTATCGCGCTCGCTCACGGCGCGTGGCTTAACACGGGCCGCGCCCGCTGGAACGGGCCTCCCGCGCCCCAGCGGACCGCCAGGCGGGCAACCTCCCGGGCCGCTGGCCTTGCCGGATCCGCGGGCGCACGGGCCGCGTCGTTGCTATGTCATTCGCCATGGATCAACGCGCTGCCTGGGGGAACCTCCCCGTCGCCAACCTGCCCGCCGCCGCGCGGGTCGAGTTCATCCGTCAGACCTACCTGCACCTCGCCGGCGCGGTCCTCGCGTTCATGGCGCTGGAGTGGGCGCTTCTGACCTCGCCGCTGGGCGAGCAGATCACCCGGACGCTCCTGGGCAGCCCCCTGAGCTGGCTCGTGGTGCTCGGCGCCTTCATGCTCGTGGGCTTCGTGGCGCAGAAGTGGGCCATGAGCGCCACCTCGAAGGGGATGCAGTACGCGGGGCTCGCCCTGTACACGGTGGCGGAAGCCATCATCTTCGCGCCCATCCTCTACATCGCCGCGGCCACCTTCGGGCCGAACATCATCGGTGAGGCGGCCATCTACACCGGGCTCATCTTCACCGGCCTGACGATGACGGTGTTCATGACCCGCAAGGACTTCTCCTTCCTGCGCGGGTTCCTGGTCATCGGCGGGTTCGCGGCCATGGGCGTCATCGTCGCGTCGCTGATCTTCGGGTTCTCTCTGGGCTCGCTCTTCGCCGGGGTGATGATCCTCTTCGCCGGCGCCTCCATCCTCTACTCCACGTCCAACGTGCTCCATCACTACCCGGTGGGCTCGCACGTGGCCGCGTCCCTGCAGCTGTTCGCCGCGGTGGCCCTGCTGTTCTGGTACGTGCTGCGGCTGTTGATGGCGCTGCGCGAGTAGCGCGACCGGCCAGACGGCGGCGCGCCGTCAGTCAGATCGACTCGGCGTCCCCCATTGCCACCTCCACCACCTGGGAGGCCTGGCCGCGGACGAACTCCACCTGGACCTTGTCACCGGGGCGCAAGGCGCGGATGGCCCCGCGCAGCTCGGCGCCGTTGCGCACCGCGCGCTCGCCGAGCCGGACGATGATGTCTGACGCCCGGAGCCCGGCCTTCGCGGCGGCGGAGTCCGCCACCACGCTCTCCACGGTCACCCCTTCGGTGACGCTCATGCCGAAGGCGCGCGCCATCACCAGGTCCACGTCGTTGTAGGAGATGCCCAGGCGCGCGCGCTTCACGCTGCCGCCGGTCACCACCTGCTCGGCGATGTTCCGGGCCACGTTGATGGGCACCGCGAAGCCCAGGCCGGTGGCGCCGCCGCGCCGCAGGATGAGGGTGTTGATGCCAATGACCCGGCCTCGCGAATCCAGCAGCGGTCCGCCTGAGTTGCCGGGGTTGATGGCGGCGTCGGTCTGGATGAGCCCCTCGGCGAGGTCCGCGTCCAGCCGCCGGTTCAGCGCCGAGAGCACCCCCATGGTCACGGTGCGCTCGAGCCCCAGCGGGTTGCCGATGGCGATCACCGCCTGGCCCACCTCCAGCGCGTCCGAGTCTCCGAGCGCCGCCACCGGGAGCGGGTGCCCCTCAATCTTCACCACGGCGATGTCGGCCTTCTCGTCTCTGCCCAACACCCTGCCGCGCACGCGCTGCCCGTTGCCGAGCCGCACGTGCACCTCCGCCTGGTTCGCGACGACGTGCGAGTTGGTGAGGATGAGCCCGTCTTCGCGGATGATGAAGCCGGTGCCGCCGCCCTGGCGCGCGAAGACGGTCACCACCGCAGGGCTGACGTCTCGGACAATCTGGATGACGGTCCGCTCCTCCACGCCGTGCCGCTGCGACGCCGGCTGGGCGGTCGCCGGGTGGGCGAGCAGGAGAGCGGACAGCAGGGCGACCGGGACCAGGCGCATGGGCAAGAACCTCCAGCGCCTGCATACAGCCGGACGGGCGCCTTGTTCCCGGCGCCCTGCGTCACGCGTGTTGCCTGGGACTACCTGAAGCGGCGCAGCAGGTAGCCGATGCCGCCGGACCTGCGCCCACGGCCGTACCCGCCCATGCGCCGCCGCCGACCGCGTCCACTGAACATCCGGAACAGACTCCCGAGCATGTCTGGCCTCCCTCGAAATGGGTTCCCGAACAAGGTGGGGCGCCAGGTGGCCGCGTGCAGCGGATGGAGCGGAGGGAGCGGGCGGGCGGTCAGGGCGTCGCTGCGCCGGGCACGTCGCAGCCGGGTCCGAACCCGGTGGCATCGAAGCCCGTCTCCAGCGCGCCCTGCAGGGAGGTCCCGTCTTCGTCGGTGAAGGATGCGCGGAGCGTCAGCGCGTGGCGGCCGCTGCGCTTGGGCGAGCAGTAGTCCAGGGCGTAGAAGCGGCCGGCCAGCGCGGTGAGCCGCTGCGCCACCTCGGTGAAGGCCGCGCCCAGGGACTCCGGGCGCTCCGCGCTGAACGCGCCGTCCCGGCCGAGCTCTTTGAGGACCTCTGGGTCCACCTCGCCGCCGAGCCCCACGGTGAAGGCGTGCACGCCGCTGGTCTTCAGGGCGCTGGCGGCCTCCTGCCGCGACACCCGCGCCGCCTGGTCCGTCCCGTCGGTGAAGATCACCAGCGCCCCCTGCCGGAAGCTGCGCGCGTCCGCCTGCACCGCCGCCGCCACGTGAGACGCCCCGCGGGCCACGGCGCCGTAGAGGTTGGTGGAGTCGTCCACGCAGCGCCACGCGGCGCAGGTGGCGCGGGCGGGCGTGGGCGCGCAGTCCTGATGGGTGGTGCACTCGCGGACCTCCAGCGCGTCCAGCGCCGCCACCAGCGCCTGGGGGTTGGCCGTGTAGGGCACCCACTCCACCGGCGCGACCTGACCATCGAAGGTGAGCAGGGCCACCTGGTGGCCTTCCCCCGCGTCCTCGAGGACCTCGGTGATGAAGGACTCCACCGCCACGCGGAGCTGTGGCCAGGCGCCGGAGTGGAGGATGGACCCGGACACGTCGAGCAGCACCGCGGTGTACGTGGTGTGCGCCTGCGCCCGGGGCATCAGCGTCATCCGGCTCTCGTAGCGGGAGACGGTTGTCCCGTTCTCGAGGAGCGTGAAGTCGTCCAGGGTGAGCCCGGAGACCGGCTGTCCCCTGCAGGTGTCCACGGTGAAGAGCAGGGAGATCCGCGCCGGCAGCGAGACCTGGGCGTCCTCCTGCGCGCGCAGCCGCAGGCACCGCTCCTGCGCGGTTCCTTCGCCACCCGGCGGCCCGCCGCAGCCCAGGGCCAAAGAGACGACGACGAGGGAGCGGACCCGGCAGAGAATGCGACGCATGTGGGACAAGGTAGTAGAGAAGGGGCGGCGGGCAATTTTCTGGAGGCGCCCGTCAAAGACGGCTGTCCCATGAACCACGCAAGCGCGCTCCTGGAGGTGGGGCCCCACATCGCGGGCGGGTTGACCCTGTTGGTGGCGGTGCTCGCCTCGGGGCACGCGGTGTTGTGGAAGCGGGACCCGCGCTCCGCCATCGCCTGGGTGGGGCTCATCTGGCTGGTGCCGGTGGTGGGGGCGGGCCTGTACGTGCTGCTGGGCGTGAACCGGATCCGCCGGCACGCGAGCACGCTCGACCTCGAGCACGGCCGCTTCGCGCAGGCGCTCCTTCCGGCCAACGCGCCGCCTGGCAAGGCGTCGACGCTGGGGCTGGAGGACGTCCCGCACCTGGCGCCGCTGGTGCGCCTGGGGGACCTCGTCACCCGGCGTCCCCTGATGACTGGAAACAAGGTGCAGGTCCTGGACGGCGGCGCCCAGGCGTATCCGGCCATGTGGGAGGCCATCGGTTCGGCCCGGCAGTCGGTGACCCTGTGCACGTACATCTTCGACTCCGGCCGGGTGGGGGACAGGTTCGTGCGCGCGCTGTCGGACGCGGTCCGGCGTGGGGTGCAGGTGCGGGTGCTCGTGGACGCGGTGGGCGTGCGCTACAGCCGCAGGGCCATCCACAGGGTGCTGCGGCGTGAAGGGGTGCGGTGCGCGCTGTTCTTGCCTTCGCTCGCGCCGGCGGGGCTGCCGTTCCTCAACCTGCGCAACCACCGCAAGGTGATGGTGGTGGACGGCCGGGTGGGCTTCACCGGAGGCATGAACCTCCGCGACGAGTTCTTCGGTGAGCCGGGGGTGAACGACGCCCCGGCGCAAGACCTCCACTTCCGCCTGGAGGGCCCGGTGGTCCACCACCTCCAGGAGGCGTTCGCAGAGGACTGGAGCTTCACCACCCGCGAAGACCTCACCGGGGAGGCCTTCTTCCCCGTGCTCCAGCCAGCGGGGGAGGTCCGGGCGCGCGGCGTCAACGACGGCCCGGACGACGACCTGGACGCCATCCGCTGGGCGATGCTGGGGGCGCTGGCGGTGGCGCGCAGAAGCGTCCGGGTGGTGACGCCGTACTTCCTGCCGGACCCGGGCCTGGTCACCGCGCTCAACGTCACCGCGCTCCGCGGGGTGGAGGTGGACCTCATCCTCCCTGAGCGCGGCAACCTCAAGCTGGTGCAGTGGGCCATGCAGGCGCAGCTGTGGCAGAACCTGCAGCGCGGCTGCCGGGTGTTCCTTTCGCCGCCGCCGTTCGACCACTCGAAGCTGATGGTGGTGGACGAGACCTGGGCGTTCATCGGCTCGGCGAACTGGGATCCGCGCTCGCTGCGCCTGAACTTCGAGTTCAACGTGGAGTGCTACGACAAGGCGTTCGCCGCCCAGTGCGAAGCGGCGGCGCTGGCCCGGCGCGCCAGGAGCCGGCCCGTCACCCTGGAGGCGCTCAACGCCCGCCCGTTCCCCCAGAAGCTGCGGGACGGGATTGCGCGGCTGTTCTCGCCGTACCTCTAGCGGCTACTGGCTCACCAGCACCCGCTCGCCGGTCACCAGATCGATGAGGCCGACGCCGCGCTGCTGGGGCAGCGGCTGCGCGGCGACACCGGGCAGGGCGGTGGGCACGAGCCGGGTCTGCGCGGGGAGCGGACCTTCGCCCACGGTGCTGCTGGCGAGGACGGTGCGGTCGCCGGTCACGGGCGAGACCGAGAGCACCTCGCGCGCGCCGTTGACGCCCAGCACCCTGTCGAGCGCGGGCCAATAGCGCACCGCGCCCATCCCCTGGATGGCCGCTCCGCTGCCGGTGGCCGAGTCCGCGAGCACGGTCCTGTCTCCTGTGCCGAGGTCCACCGCATACAGCCGGCCCTCGCCGCCCTGGCCGGAGGCGATGGCGGTGCCAGTTCCGTCCCGGATGGTGACGTCATACAGGTGGGTCCAGAGGGGCCCTGAGCCCGCTGAACCGTCGGAGAGGACCGTGCCCTCGCCCGTCCCGAGCGCGACCGCCACGAGCTGGTCGTCGCGGGGGTTCGCCCGGTAGAGCGTGCCGCCCTCGAGGTCGCCGACAGGGCCGTAGTCGTTGCTCAGGTTGGGGAAGCCCGCCATCCAGTGGAAGGGGGTGAGCGTGTGGCGGGCCAGGTCGAACTGCGCCAGCAGGTTCGAGCTTTGGCCCGTGCTGAGCAGCAGCCGGCGGCCAGGGGCGTCGTACGTCACGCCCTGCACGAAGGCGAGGCTGACGGTGGCGGAGTCGCCTTCGGTGAGGAGCACCCGTTCGCCGGTGAGGAGGTCCACGCTCATCAGCGAGGTTCCGGCGGCGAGCCAGCCGGTGCGGCCGGTGGAGTCCACGGCGAGGTCGGCCTGGGCGAAGGACCGGAACCCATCCCCAAAGCCCGCGCCGCCCAGGGAGATGGGGGCCCGGTCTCCGGTGGTGGGGTCGAGCGCCAGCACCGTCCCCTGGTTGAGCACGTACAGCGTGCCGGAGGCGCCGTCCCACGACAGGTGCCCGGGGTTCACGAGCGCCGGCCCCGCGCCCAGGGTATCGTCAGCGAGCGTGACCAGCGGCCCCGAGCTCAGCGCCCGCGCGCGCACCGAGTCGTTGCCCACGTCCGAGAAGAGGAAGCGCCGGGCGAGGGGGTCCAGCGCGAGGTGCTGCGACTGGTTCACGCTGAAGAGCCGGGTGCGGTTCCCGGTGGGCACTTCGATTTGAAAGACGCCGGCCGCGCCGAAGTCCGCCACGTACAGCCGGTTGTCCACCGGGTCGTAGACCACCTTGCGCGGCGAGTTGAGCTGGACGCCGGTGCCTCGGATGGTCGCGGTGCTGGTGCAGTTGTTGGATTTGCCGGAGATGACGACGCGCGCGCCGGTGCCCAGGTTCACGGAGGACACGCGCGCGCAGTTGGCGTCGGTGACGAAGACGCGGTTGTTGGGCAGGTCCACCGCGATCCCGTGCGGGGAGCCCAAAAGGGAGGCGAGCTCCACGCGGTCCCCGGTGGCGGGGTCCAACTCGTACAGCCGGTTGCCGGAGGTCACGTAGAGCAGCCCGTTGGACGCCACCTCGAGATCCAGCATGTCGGTGAGCAGGGCGCCGCTGCCCCGGTCCGCGCTGCTCACCAGGCTCAGCTCGGAGGTGCCCAGGTCGAGCGCGAAGAGCGCGTCGAGCGTGTTGTCGAAGAGGTAGACCCTGCCGGTCGAAGGATCCGCCTCGAAGACGGTGACGTCGGTGAGGAACCCCGTCCGCTTCACCTCGCCCTGCGCCGCGCCGCTGACCACGCCGCCGCCGGAGGTTTCGGAGTCCACCACCAGCGGGTTGGTCCCCCCGACCAGCGGGACCTGCGCAGTCCAGGTGGCGAAGCCATCACCGCTGGTGGCGGCCACGCCGTTCACGCGGACGGAGAGCAGGTCTGCAGGCCGGGGCCCCCGCCAGACGCCCCGAACCGTGAGCTGCGCTGCGTCGGTGGCGGCGCCTGAAGGCGGAAAGAGAATGGCCACGCCCGGGCTCACCTCTTCATACGGCAGCATTGAGAGGGAGCACCGCGACCACTGCCCGTTCAGCAAGGCGCGGGCGCGGAAGTGGGTGGTCGTGTTGTCGAGCACGCTGGCGGTGACGGTGAAGTGGCCGCTCCCGTCTGCGACGCCCCCTCCGGCGGCGTGGGCGCAGGCCGGATCCCGGTAGACCTCGATGGCCGCGTTGGCGGGCGCGGTCCCGAAGAGGGTGGGGCTGTTGTCGTCCGCGCCGGAGGCCGGGAGGACGCCGGTGAAGACGGGCTCGCCGACCGGCGTGAGGGCGTTCACGTAGGTGACCCCGGCGCTGCACGCGGACGCCACCCCGTCGATGTTGTTCACCGACTGGGCGTAGAAGGTCGTCGTGCTCCCGGGCTCGACGGTGGCGCCCAGGGTGAAGGTGCCGTTGGAGAAGGACGCCACGCCGGAGGACACCCGCTGGGTGCAGGCCGCGTCGGTGAACAGGTACACCAGCCGTCCCGGGTTCGTGGAGCCAGAGAGGCTGAGGTCCACCGCCGTCCCCGGCGAGGCGGGAGACACGGCGGTCAGGCTGGGCGCCGGCGGCGGCACGTTCAGAGTGTCGTAGATCAACGGCCCAGCGCAGCTCGACTCGTTGCCGGCCGCGTCGGTCGCCAGGGCGTACAGCGCGTTGACGGTGTTGCTGAAGACGCTGGCGGTGATCGCGAAGGCGCCCGCGGCGTCTGCGGTCCCGGTGCCGACGACAGAGGTGGTGCACGCGTTCCGGTGCAGGGTGACCGTCGCCCCCGGCTCCGCGCCGGAGCCGAACACCGTGGGGTGCGTGTTCGCGTTCGGGCTCTGGGGCGCGGTGCCGGTGAGCTGCGGCGTCACCGGCGGCTGCGTGTCCAGCGTGTAGGTCAGCGCGGGGTTGGTGCAGGCGGAGACGTTGCCAGCCGCGTCGGTCAGGGTGGCGTACCAGGTGTAGGTGCCGTCCTGGGTCAGCGTCTGCTTCGACGAGAAGTTCCCGCTCGCGAAGATGGGCAACCAGGTCAATTCGACGGTGCACCCAGCGTCGCTGTACAGGCGCCAGGTGGTGTGGGGCTCGCCGCTGCCGGTGAGGGTGGGGGTGTCGTCATTGCCCGGTGAGGCGGGGGAGACGGACATCGTGGGCGGCGCCGGCGCGGTGCTGTCTTCGACGTAGGTGACGCCGGTGTCCACGCAGGCGCTCTGGTTTCCAATGACGTCCTCGGCGCGCAGATGGATCGTCGTGGATGAATCCTCCGGGACCGTGACGACGAAGCTGAAGGCGCCGGTGCCCTGGGCGGTCCCGCTGCCCAAAAGGGTCGTACACGCGGCGTCCGCGAAGGCGGCCACGAGGACCTCTGCCGCGGCGGTTCCAGCGAGCACCGGCGCCGCGTCGTTGGACGGCGAGGCGGGCGTGACGGTGGACAGCGTGGGCGCAGCGGGGGCCGCGGTGCCCAGCACGTACGTGACCGAGGTGGCCGAGCAGGGCGAGGTGTTGTGCGCGGCGTCCACCGCCCAGGCGAACAGCGTGTGGCTGCCGTCCGCCAGAGGGCCCACGGTGATGGAGAACGCGCCCGCGCCATCCACCTGCCCGAGCCCGACGGGCAGCGTGCAGGCCGCATCCAGGAACACCGTGAGGTCGGCCGCAGGCTCGCCCGTGCCGCTGACGGTGGGAGACGGCTCGTTGCTGGGGGAGGCGGGCGAGACGAAGGAGACCTGTGGGGCGGAGGGCGGGGTGGAGTCCTCCACATAGGATTCGAAGGTGGCGGTGCAGGCCCCGGCGTTGCCGGCCTCATCGGTGGCTCGCAGGAAGAAGGTCGTGGTGGAGTC
>CAZQVZ010000106.1:0-15199 GCA_964596895.1 uncultured Myxococcaceae bacterium | reverse complement strand
CCGAGCTGCGCGGGCTGGACAACGTGGTGCTCACGCCGCACATCGGCGGGTCCACGGAGGAGGCGCAGGAGGCCATTGGCCGGGAGGTGGCCACCAGCCTGACCCGCTACGTGAAGGCCGGCGCCACCACGTCCGCGGTGAACTTCCCGCAGGTGGAGATGCCGCCCATCCCCGGCACGCACCGCATCCTCAACGTGCACCGCAACGTGCCGGGCGTGCTCAGGGACATCAACGCCATCGTCTCGGACCTGAACGCGAACATCCACGCGCAGGTGCTGTCGACGGACCCGAACATCGGCTACCTGATCATGGATCTGGACCAGGACGTCTCGGGGCCGGTGGCAGACGCCATCGCGGCGCTGCAGACGGACATCAAGACCCGCGTGGTCTCCTAGCCTTCGTCCGCCTCTGGAAACACCTTGCCCGGGTTCAGGACCCCCGTCGGATCCAACGCGGCCTTGAGCGCGCGCATGGCCGCCAGCTCCGCCGGGCTTCGGGAGTAGTGCAGGTAGGGCCGCTTGAGCAGGCCCACGCCGTGCTCGGCGGAGATGCTGCCTGAGTGCCTTTGGACCAGCTCGAAGAGGGCGTGGTCCGCCCCGCGGGTGTGGCGGAGGAACTCGTCCTTCGGCAGGTCGTCCGGCTTCATCACGTTGATGTGCAGGTTCCCGTCACCGATGTGGCCGAACAGGCAGATCTCCCAGCCGGGGTAGCGGGCGGTGAAGACGCTCTCCAGTTCGCTGCAGAAGGCCTCCAGCTTCGAGATGGGCAGGGACACGTCGTTCTTGTGCGGGAGCCCGGTGGCAGAGAGGCTCTCGCTGATGCCTTCGCGCAAGGACCACAGCTCCTTCTGCTGGCCCACCCCCTGGGCCATGGTCCCATCCGCCACCAGCCCCTGCTCGAACAGGGAGGCGAGCCAGGTCTCCATCTGCTCGGGGTCCCCGTCCTCCACCTCCACCAGCGCGTAGCAGCCGGACTCACCTTCGAACGGCGGGCGCACGCTCCGGTGCCGCCGGAGCCTGGCGAGGCACCTGTCGGTGAAGAACTCGAACGCGGAGAGGGTGAACGGGCCCAACCGCGCGGCGCGGAAGAGCGCGAGCACGCCTGCCACGTCCGGCACCGCGAAGAGGAACACGTCCAGCCGGTTCGGCAGCCGCGTCAGCTTCAGCGTCGCCTCGGTGATGACGCCCAGCGTGCCCTCTGAGCCGATGAAGAGCTGCCGGAGGTCAGGGCCGGTGTTGTTCTTCTCCAGCGCGCCGTTGAGCTCCAGCACCTCGCCCTGCGCCGTGACGACCTGAAGCCCCAGCACCCACTGCCGGGTGAGCCCATAGCGGATGACCTTCACGCCGCCCGCATTGGTGGCGATGTTGCCGCCCACCTGCGCGGAGCCCTTGGCCGCGAAGTCGATGGGCCAGGTGAGCCCGTGCGCCGCGCAGTGCTGATGCACCGCTTCGGTGATGGCGCCTGCCTGCACGCGCACCGTGAGGCCGTCGGGGTCCACCGGCTCCATGCGCGTCATGCGAGCGAGTGAGAGGACGAGCTCTCCGTCCTTCGCCACCGCACCGCCCGCGAGCCCCGTCCGCCCGCCGCTGGGCACCACCTTGACCCCGTGTTGGTGGCACAGCCGCAAGAGCGCCGCGACCTCCTCGGTGGAGCGCGGAAAGGCCACGGCGGAAGGGGCGGGGGCGTGCACGCGGGTCCAGTCGCGGCCGTATTCGGCGAGCTCGCTCGGCTCCTGCGTGAGCGTGCCCTTCGGGAGCTGCGCTTCGACGGCGCTCAGGAAGGCGGGGGAGAGGGGGTGGCTCATGGGCGCGGACATCCTGCTGGAATAATGGCGCGCCGTCCTTTGTGACAGCAGCCGCATGTCATCACGTCTTCCCGTGCACGCAGCTCTCCTCCTGGCCCTCGCTCTCTCGCTCGGACTCTCCGGCGCTGCTCTCGCGGCGCCAGGTGATGGGGAAGGTGAAGACCAGTCCTTCTGGTGGCAAGGCCGCAGCGGCAAGCTCCAGGTCGCGCTCAGCGAGCCCTCCGCCACCATCCCCGCCAACGAGGGGCTGCCCGAGGACGGCCGCTACCGGTGGCTCGACGCGCAGACCGGCGAGGAGATCGCGGTGGGCGTCATTGGCGACGGCGTGGTGACCCCGGCGCAGGCGGGCGCGTGGAAGCTCGAGGTGTCGACGGGGGACGGCAGGACGTTCCGCCCGCACGGGCTGACGGTGCTCACGCGCGTGCACTTCGATGGGCGGAGGACGCACCTGAACGGCTACCACATCGGCCGGCACCCGGGCCGGGGCCGCACGGGTGAATACGCGGCGCCGGAGCTCTTCATCGAGGTCACCGAGGCCATGAAGGACCTGCGGGTCTCGAAGAACTTCACGCTCGGGCAGTTCCTCACCAAGGACCAGCGCAAGGTGTGGCCGAAGTACATCCCGCTCGACGCGCGGCTCTTGGACAAGCTGGAGCTGATCGTCGCCGAGCTGCGTGAGCAGGGCTTCGCGGCGAAGAAGGTCCACGTGATGAGCGGCTACCGCACGCCGCAGTACAACGGCCCCGGCGGCCGGGGGCGGGCGAAGTTCAGCCGGCACACCTACGGGGACGCGGCGGACATCTGGGTGGACGACGACGGCGACGGGATGATGGACGACTTGAACCGCGACGGCCGCGTGGACGACTACGACGCCGAGTTCCTCGCCCACATCTCCACCAGGGTCGAAGAGAAGTACCCGGAGCTTTCAGGCGGCGCGGGCATCTACAAGTCGCGGCCACACCGCGGGCCGTTCACGCACATCGACGTGCGGGGGCGGAAGGCGCGCTGGTCGTTGCGGTAGGGACGACGGCTGCCCTTCGTCAGCGGCACGCCAGCGCACCCTCATCCGGCGCCCCGAGCGCGCGCGCGAGCCGCCGGTCCCTTCCATACGGGTCGGGGCGAAGCTGCAGGGTGCCGCCTTCGTCCACCCACGCGGTGACGTAGACGAAATACACGGGCAGCGGCTCCGCAAGCTCCAGCCAGGCCTCCTCGCCGGTCTCCAGCGCGTCCGCGTATTCGCCGTGCACGTCCCGAGGGAGGACGAAGCGGCTGAGCGCGTCCAGCTCCTTCACCCGCACGCAGCCGTGGCTGAGCGCGCGGCGGCTCTGCTCGAAGGCCTCGGGCTCCGGCGTACCGTGCAGGTAGATCTGGAAGCGGTTGTCCATGGCCAGCTTCACCTCGCCCATGGGGTTTCGGGGGCCTGCGCGCTGGACGAAGCGGTGCTGCCCGGGCTCCATCACCGTCCAGTCGACGGTGCGTGGGTCCACCGCCTGCCCCGTCGTCCTGTCGATGACCGTCATCCCGTTGCGCAGGGGGTACTCCGGGTCCTCCTGCACCCGGGGGAGGATCCTCTCGCGCGTCATCCGTGGCGGGACGTTCCACTTTGGGTTCACCTCCAGCCGGACGATGCCGGAGACCATCACCGGCGTGGCCCACCCCGCCTCTCCCACCACCACGGGGCTTCGGAAGAGCACCTTCTCGCCGTCCTTCGCCTCGAGCTCGTAGCCGGCGACGTTGACCACCACGTGGCGGCCTTCAATCTCCTCCGGCAGCCAGCGCAGCCGCTCCAGGTTCACCCGCACCTGCTTCGCCCAATCCGCAGGCGTCGCCGACAGCGCCCGCTGCGTGTTGCCGCCCACCTTGCCGTCCTCCTCGAGCCCGTTGCGTCGCTGGAAGGTGCGCAGCGCTTCGGCCAGGTCCGCATCGAACAGCGGTGAGTCCACGTCCCCTTCGAGCTCTCCGGTGGCGGCGAGACGCCTCTTCACCTCCACCACCCGTGGATCCTCGTCGCCCTCCTCCAGCACCGGCCCCGCGCTCACCTTGGGCCATCCGCCGCGCGCAGCGAGCTGGTCCAGGGAGGCCGCGGCCTCCAGCAGCGGCGCGTACAGCGGGTGGCGCGGGCGGAGCGCAGCGGCTGGGTCTCGCTCCTCCAGCGCGTCTGCGAGCAGCTCGTGCGGTGGCCGCTTCTCCCGCTCGATGTTCCAGCGCATGTCGTCCGGCTCCACCTGGCCGTACCGGAGGTCATGCGCGACTTGCAGGAGGGTGGCGGTGACGAAGAGCTCAGAGGCGACGTCGTGCGTCTGCAGCGTCTGCTGCGCGTCTTCGAGCGGCCACCGGGTGGGGTCCAGTCCTTCGGTGGTGGCATCACAGGCCGCAGCGAGCAGCGCCTGCGCCCGTTCGTGGGACTTCGCGTCCACCCACGCAGGCTCGCCGTCCCGCGCGGCGTAGAACGCGCGCACCTGCTCTCGCATGGCGTCATCGAACGAGGATGACTCCAGCGCGCCCGCCAGCGCCTCGTCGTCCGAGAGCGCGGCCCCGAGCGCCTCCTGCAGAGACTGCTTCTGCTCGCGCGAGAGACGTGGAGGAGGCTCGGGCGCGCCAGAGGCCTCCGCGGCGCCGTCCGACGGACGCGAGTGGGTGGCGGTCCGGTCTCCCGCGCAGCCGAACGCCGTGAGGATCAGAAAGCCGACGGCGAGCGCCGCGGGCAGCCTTGAGTGCACGCTCATCCTGTCCCTGAGGGTAGGGAGCGGTGCGTTGGTCGACAGCGGGCGCGCGCGGGCTCGGCCTGCTGCCCGCTCTACGGCCTTTCACCCACCCGCGTCCGGATGCGGGCGCTCAGGTTTCGACGGCGCCGGTCACCGCGCCAGCCCGACGAGCACATACGTCGCCTCCACGGTGCCGAACCGGAACAGCGCCAGCGCCGAGCGGGCCGCCGTCGCCGCCCTGCCGAAAGTTGCTTCCCTCTACAGCTTGAACGGAGGCGCCCGGGTCACCGCTTCTGTGCCCACCGGGACCGGCGCCTCGCCTTCGTCCAGCTGCACCAGCAGCGGCAGCGCCGAACCCTCCGCCCCGAACGCGCCCAGGCCCTTCACGGTCCCGCCGAGCCGCGAGGCATCCGGCCGCACCAGCTCCACCCGCTCACCGACGCGGACGATGGGTGTGCGGCGGGGGATGCCCGGCCAGAGCACCATGCCCCGCGCCTCCAGCGGCATCACCTGGGTCACCGTGAAGAGGTAGCGCTCTTTGGGCGCGAGCCCGACCTCGCGGGCGAAGAAGGAGGCGACGCGCTCCATCAGCAGCCCGCAGTACTGGTCCGAAAGGCGCAGTCTCGGCAGGTCGCGCGCGAGCACGTCCTCCATGCTGCGGCCGGCGCGCTCGAGCTGTCCTGGAGAGCTGCGCACCCACGCCTCGAACATCTCCGGGTCCAGCTCCGGGTGGAACCCGAAGCCCAGAGAGTTGCCGAGCCGGAAGCCCTCCTCTTCATAGCGGGCGCTGGAGCAGAGCCCGACCGCGCCGGGGATGGGGTCGAAGGTGTCGCCGTGCCAGTGCGGGACCTCGAAGCGCTCCTCGAAGCCCGCGAAGAGCGGGTCCGCCTGGGCCTCTGGCGACAGGGTGATGGGCAGAACGCCAAGCACCATCCCCGGCTCGCCCGGGTACACGCGCGAGCCCGCTGCCTGCGCCATCATCTGCGCGCCGAGACAGATGCCGAAGACAGGCCTGCGCGCCTCCAGCCGGGTCTTCACCACCCGCAGCTCGTCCTCGAGGTACGGGTGCCCTTCGGCTTCGTACATGCCCATGGTGCCGCCCATCACCACGACCAGGGGCGCGTCTTCGTCGCCTTCGCGCACCTCGCGCATGCGGATGTCCAGCTCGAAGCCCGCGCGTCGCAGCGCTGCGGCGAGCCGGCCGGGGCCCTTGCCCTCTTCGTGGGTGTAGATGACTGCGCGTGCGGAGCCAGGAGTCATGGCGCGCACCATGGGCACGGTCCGGCCCGCGGTCGAGGAGATCCGTCGGCTTCGCTACAGGGACTTCAGGTACTCGACGAGATCGCCCACTTCGGCGTCGGAGAGGTCACGGGTCTTGCCGTGGAGGTTCTCGTCCTTGCGGAAGAGCAGACGCTCCTCGAGCGTCTCGGCGCTGCCGTCGTGCAGGTAGGGCGCCGTCCGGGCCAGCCCGCGCAAGGAGGGGGTGTTGAGCCCTCCGGTCTGCGCGAAGAAGCCGTGCACGTCGTCCGGTGCGTCGCCGTTCCACACATAGGTGCCCACGTCCCAGGTCTTCGTGTCCGCGAGCGCTTCGCCCATGTGGCAGCTGCTGCACTCGGCCTTCTGGAAGACCTGCGCGCCGCGGATCTGCGCTTCGGTGGGAGACGCCTTCTGGTGGGGGTTGGGCGGGGCAGGCATGGCGTCGATGAACGCCAGCAGTTGGCCCTGCTGGAGGGCGGTCAGGCCGGAGCCGCCCATGCGCTCGCCCACGGTGTGGCTGACGAAGGAGGTGAAGTCTGCGTGTTCGCCGCCCCAGTGGAAGGGCGCGGTCTGCGAGAGCATCCGGCCCGCCAGTGACGGCGTCTGCCGCGGCCCTTCCGCGAACTTCCAGACGTGGCCGTCCTCATGGCCTTCGAGGTGGCAGCTCCCGCAGGAGAGGCCCACGGAGTTGATGCTGCGGTCGGTGGCGGAGAAGAAGAGCTTGCGGCCGGCGACGACGTCCGCAGGGAGCACCTCTTCGGCGATGCGGATGGGCGCGGACAGGGGCTTCACCGAGGTGTCCCCGCGCGAGCCGAGCCGCTGCACGGTGTGGTCCAGCGCGTTGTGCACCCACAGGGTCTTGCCGTCGTTGGTCAGGGCGAGGCCCGTGGGACCTGCGCCCACGCCCACCACGTCCCGCATCCCGTCCATCAAGATTTCGCCCTGGCCGAAGGAGCCTGGGCCCCTGGCCGGCACCACCGCCACGTTGTCGGTCTCGCGGTGGGCGACGAACATCCACGAGCCGGAGCTGTCCAGCAGCATCGCGGTGGGACCCTGGACGAGCCGGTCTTGAGGCGAGGAAGTGAGGAGGGTCGGCGGCCGGTCCGGTGCGGGTTCCTCGCACCCGCGCACCGAGTCCACCTGCGCCGCGAGCTCCCTGGAGGCCTCGAAGGTGACGATGCCGGAGGTGGCCACCGCGCCGCCCCGGCCGCAGGGCGTGAGCTGTCCGCCGCCGTAGATGTTGCCCAGATCACCGCCAATCACTGCATCGATCTTCGGATTGAGGATGACGTCCGAAGACCAGGTCACCGGTGCGTAGACCCGCGTGCCGTCCGGGCTGACCACCACCTGCGACATGCCGCGGGCGTGGACGCGCGGCGCTTGCGAACCCCGTGGAGGCGGCGGCATCACGGAGGCCTCTTCTGCGGTCAGGTCCCGGCGGTGCATCTGGGTGTGCAGGTCCGTGCCTTCGCGCACCACGCGGCGCGCCTCCAGGTCCACCTCGATGACATCTCCGCCGCGGTACAAGGAGATGACCGCCCGCTTCGCCGACAGCAGGGCGATGCTGCGTGGATCCCGCGGCAGCCTCGATTCCCAGAGGACCTCCAACGTCTTCGTGTCCACCGCCATCAGTGAGCCGTGGTTCGCGTCCTCCCAGGACGCCGCGTTGACCACGTAGAGCGTGCCGGCGTCCGGCGACAGCGCGAGCCCCACCGGCTCTGCGCCCACCGGCACCGTGTCCACCTCGTGCCATTCGCCCCGGCGGAAGTGGGAGAGGCTGGCGCTGCCGCGGTTGGCCACCCAGATCCTGTCGTCCGGACCTACCAGCAGGGCATCCGGGTGGCTTCCGACGCGGACCTCCGCGACCTTCTCTTCGCGCGCGGTGTCCACCACCGCGACGATGCCGTTGTCCGCGTCCGCCGCGTACAGCAGGGCGTCATCCGAAGAGAGCCCCAGCGTCCCCGACCCCCGCGCGTGCAGCGTCGTGTCCTTGCCGCAGCCGGCGGACACCGTGAGGACGGCGGCACCACAGAGAGCAGCAAGGACCGCGGAGGGTTTGATCTGGGGCATGGCGGCTCGACGCTAGACCGGACGGGCAGGCGCGTGCATCTTCCCGCCGGCCCCAAGGTAGGGACCGTTGGCCGACAGGGTGGATGTACACCTTCGGGAGGGAGCACCACACATGCGCGACGAGCCGGTGGCGGCCCTGGTGGAGCGACTGGAGTTGCCGTTCAACCGCTGGGGTTATGACCCCTACGGCATCTCGAAGAAGCACCTGGTGTGGGGCGCGACGCCTCTGGCGTTCTTGTACCGGCACTACTTCCGCGTGAAGTGCCACGGCATCGAACACGTGCCCAAAAGTGGGCGCGGGATGCTGGTGGGCAACCACTCCGGCGGCGTCGCGCTGGACGGGGCGATGGTGCTGGTCTCGCTCCTTCTGGAGATGGATCCGCCGCGGCTGGGGCAGGGGATGGCGGAGAAGTTCCTCGCGAAGTTCCCGGTGTCGGCGACGTGGACCTCGCGCACCGGGCAGTTCACGGGGCTGCCCGAGCATGCGGAGCGGCTCTTGAACGACGAGCGCCTGTTGATGGTCTTCCCCGAAGGCGCGCGTGGCACTGCCAAGCTCTTCCCCGAACGAGACTCGCTGGTGGACTTCGGCCCGGGGTTCATGCGGCTGGCCCTGAAGACGAAGAGCCCCATCGTGCCGTTCGGGTTCATCGGCGGCGGGGACGCGGTGCCCACGGTGGCGAACCTGTACCTGCTCGGGAAGTTGCTCGGGGTGCCGTACGTGCCCCTGACGCCGTGGCTTCTGCCCATTCCTCTTCCGGTGCCGTTGTCGGTCCACTACAGCGAGCCGATGGTGTTCGAAGGGACCGGCGACGAAGACGACCGCGTCATCGACGGCTACGTGGAGCAGGTGAAGGCGCGCATCGCCGGGCTCATCGCCAGGGGGCGCGGCCAGTGAAGGTGCTCATCCCCGGCGCCTCTGGTGGCATCGCGCGGAAGGTGGCGCGCAGGCTCCTCGAAGCAGGCCACGAGGTCTTCGGCATCGACAAGCGGCCCTGGCCGGGCGCGCCCGCGGGCATGCAGATGTTCGGTGTGGACCTGCGAAAGCGCGCGGCGGAGGACGTGTTCCGCAGGGTGCGGCCGGACGCCGTCATCCACATGGCCACGGTGAGCGCGCTTTCGGCGGAGTGGGGCGAGCGGCACCGCATCAACCTCGGCGGGACCCAGGCGGTGTTCGACCACGCGCGGCGCTACGGCGTGAAGCAGACGCTGTTCGTGGGCCGGCACACCTTCTATGGGGCTGCGCCGGACGCGCCGCTCTACCACACCGAACACGAGCCCCCGCGCGCGCTGGACGCCTTCCCGGAACTGGCGGACCTTGTAGCCGCGGACTTGTACGCGGCGAACTCGCTGTGGCGCACGCCGGGGATGACCACCGCGGTGCTGCGCTTTTGCTACACGCTCGGCGCGCCGGGGACGGGGACGCTGGCGTCGTTCCTGCGCGGGCGCCGCGTGCCCACGGTCCTGGGCTACGACCCGCTCTTTCAGTTCATGCAGGAGGAGGACGTGGTGACCGCCATCGTGCTCGCGCTGCAGATGGGGGCGCGCGGCATCTTCAATGTGGCAGGCCCGCCGCCGCTGCCGCTGTCGGTGGTGATTGGAAAGGCCGGGCGGATGGTGGTGCCGGTGCCGGAAGTGGTGCTCAAGCAGTTCCTCGGGCGGTTCGGCTTCCCGAGGCTGCCGCCGGGCGCGCTGTCCCACCTCAAGTACCCCATCGTCATCGACGGGACGGCGTTCCGCGAGGCCACGGGCTTCGCGCACGCGTACGACGAGGTGCAGGCGCTGGAGATCTACCGGGACGCGGTGCGCTGACGGGTCTTCGCGGCAGCAAAATCGCACCTGGGGCCCTGTGGGGCCCTGTGGGGCCCCGTGGGGCCCGCACAGCCGCGTCGGCACCGGCGGCTCTGGTACTTCCCGGCGGAACCCTACTAGCAGCGTGCGTGCGTCACGACCCGCTGCAGGAGACCCAGTAGGTGGCGCTCCAGCTCTTTCCGGGGCGTGGCCGGTGGGGATCGTGAAACTCGAAGAAGTTGGCCACCGGGTCGTAGGTCCAGACCTGTGCGCCCTGCTCATCGACCGGCGGGAGCGGCTCGCCGTCCACGCTGATCTCGATGGGCCCCAGGGACAAGTCGGGGATGCCGCTCAGAAACGACCCGCCCGGAAAGCCGAACGTGCTGAACTGGATCTGGGTATGCCAGTCCGGATCGCACAGCTCCGCCATGGCCCCGCTGGTGAGCATGGCCGCTTCCGACAGGCGCCCCGTGTCACCCGGGCACCCTGACGAGAACCCGCCCACACCGTGAACCTGCAGGAAGACCTTGCCGGGCGTGAGCGCGACCAGCGCATCCAGGTAGTCCAAGACCGGCAGCGGCGAATGATCGGTGCGGTCGGTGACGCACAGGACCCACAGCTTCGCGTCGTTCCGGCGGAACCCGGCGTTGGCTCCGGTCGACAACGGCGGCGACAGCGCGGTCACGGCCTGCTCGAAGCAGCGAGGCGAAGACGTGCTCGAGCTGGCCGCCGCGACACGCGCTGCGAGCTGGGCCTCGAGGTTCACTGACGAAGCGTGGAGCACCGGAGCCGGGTGGCCGGTTCCCTGAAGCCACTGCGCGCCCTGGGAGGGATCCATGGTGGTGGCGGCGAGCCTCCAGTTGTAGCCCTCATCCTCGATGTACGTCGCCAACGCCGCCAGGTTCGCAGCGATGGAGGCGCGGTGCGGTGCCATGGAGGACGCACCGTCAAGAACGACGAGCACATCCAGCTTCGGCGCTGGCTGCGTCCAGATGTCCGTCTGCTGGAGGGCCTCTGCGCCCTCGCCCGTCAGGGAGATGGGCGTGGTGTAGGTGCGGGAGGCGAAGGTCCAGTCGATCTCGATACGGCCCGTGTCCGGTCCAATGTCGATGGGCCGGTACTTGAAGCGCAGCGGCTCGACACCTCCGAAGACGGTCGGCAGCTCGGTGAGGATGAACTCCGGGCAAGCGACGGAGCCCGGGCACTGGGGGCCTCCAGCCGGCTGCCCGGCAGGCTCCGCCACATGGAAGCGCTCGAACTCGATGGGCGCGTTGCAGCGATTCGAGATGAGGACGTAGGCGGTTTCGGAACCGACGCACGTCGGGGCAATCCCGACCGCTCCGAAGTCGTGGCTCTGCCAGTCCAGGCTGAGGCAGTTGGCGAAGGACGGCGAGATGTGGATGGGAACCGTGACCTCCGGCGTGTCTTCAGAATTCGTCTTCAGAATCAGCGCACCTTCGAGGGGCGCTCCGTCGAAGCCCGCCTGAAGGACCACCAGAGTGAACACGCGTGACTCTCCCGGCTCGACGACTTCCTCGGCAGGCGGGCGCTCCTCGAACACGAGGGCGGAGTGGGTCCGGTCCAGATGCGCGCTCAACCGGCACCGCTGCTGCGGCTCCGTCCCGACGTTGGTGAAGGTCACATGGAAGTCGTGCCCGAAATCCACCACGAGGTCCTCGAGCGAGATCGCCTCCGGCGTAACGGTAAAGAGGCAGTCGGGCGCCGGCGGCTCATGCCCCGCATCGACCCCGGCATCAGCGTCCGGCGTGACCCCTGCGTCTTCGGTGGGCAAATGCGGCCCCCGGTCTCCCGCACACGCTCCCAGCAGCCCCACAAGGAAGCCAACGATCGCGAGGGTTCGCATCCCTCCACCATCCGTGAGCTGCGCGGAACTTTCCACTGCCGGACCCGCATTTCAGACTGCTCGCCTGGTCCTGTCAGGCAGCGCCGGCGCTTCGTCACGTCGAGCCGGGCGCGCTGCCGCTTCTGGCCCTGCCGGAGGCCGTCACCCGGGCCAGGCCGGCGCGGACACGGTCGCGGATTGGCTTGTCTCGAGCGAACGCCGCGCCCAACCACCGCCCGGCGCGCAGCGCGTGCCACGCCTCTTTGGCCGCCGAACACGGAAGGCATCCGCCTATCTTCCGGGAATGCAAACGCTGGAAGAGCTCGCGGCGGTCTGGAACGAGGCGGGACGCGCCTACTTCACTGAACTCTCGTCGCGGCTCTCCCGACTCTACGAGGACGGCGACGAGTCCGTGGACCTCGACGTGCGGGATCCGCGGAGTCAGGAGCTCGGCGACCGCGTGATGCGCGCGATCATCGAGTTGAACGCACAGGGCAGAGCTCAGCGCGCGCGCGAGCTTTTCGATCCTGCCTACACGCCGCTCATGGGCTGGATCGAGAAGTCGAAAGCGAGCCTGGGTTTCGTCGCCATCCTTGGCCCCCAGGAGCTTCTGGTTCATCGCGGTGTGGCGTGGAAACCGGAGGGCGGCGTCGCCTTCCACCTGCGTGGCGACGAGGTGACGACCATCCCCGACGTGCGCGGCCTTCATCGCTCGCGCAGCAGGGACTGGCTGGTGCTCGCTCGCGCCGCGGGGATGGAGATCCGGGATGCAAGGGCCGGCGCCGCCGCGCTCTCAGGTCCCGTAGTCGCCACGCTCCCGTGGCCGGACATGGAGATCTTCCGTCCGCGGGGCCTCGCCGGTGAGGTCGACTGGTCTCCGCCGACGGGACCGATCGCGGTCGAGCAGCTCGCGTGCTCCGACGACGGCATGCGCGTCGCCGTCAGTTGCAACCGCCAGGGGATCCTCCTTGCGTCCCGCCATCCAGGTGAACCCGCGTGGACGCTGCTGTGGCCGGACGCGCGTCCACCGTTCTGGAAGGACGGCGACGGCGTGCCGGGGCCTGGCGACATGACGCACGTGGCCCTCTCGCGGGACGGACGGAGGATCGCTTTCGGCAGTCAGGATGCCGGCCACTTCCTCGTCGAGGCCGGTTCCGGAGGGGGCGGCAGCGCTCCGGGCTGGTACGCAACCGTAGGTCACCTGAGCGAGTACCCGCACCACGCCTGCTTCTCAGACGACGGACAGCACACGGCGCTCAACTCTTGCCATTTCTACAATGGCGCGACGGTCGCTTTTGCATGGGAGGGCAACCGCGGCGTGACGCTCGAGCCGTATGAGGTGCACCCGCAAGCGCCGTGCATCGACGGCGGCCTCCGCGTCTACGCCGCCTGTTGGCTCGACAAGAGGGTCCTCGACGCGGTCGTGGGTCGCGACACCACACAGAGTGGAGCCTTCGCGCTCGCCGGCAGCGGCATCCTGCGCGTATGCACCTTGGACGGGGCGCTCGTCTCGGCGCAGGGCTTCGGCTCGTCAGCGAGCGCCATCGACTTCTGCCCCGAGAGCGGGCGGCTCGCCGTCGCGAGCTACTCGGGCTTCGTCCACCTCTACGACCCGTACGAGGCAGAGCTACCCGGCCGAATCGATGGCTTTCGGGCGCGCCGCGAGCTCGCGCGCTGGGCGCTTTGGGAAAACCTGTCGCACGGCCCCGTCCGCTGGTGACGAGGGTCACGCCCTGTCTACCTCCCCGGCGCCGGCCCGCCAGCCGTGCCCGAAGACGAAGCCGGCCGCTCCTTCAACATGCGAAGGCGGATGTGCTCGAACTCGTCAACTCTGCCGCCACGCGGGCATCTTCGGCGAGTTGGCCACCCGCGTGCCGATGAGCAGGTACAGCCGCACATCCTCCACCGCGCGGGAGAGGTCCCATTAGGGATCGTACTCGTCAACGGGCTGGTGGTAGCGCTCCGCCTCCCACTTCTCGCGCTGCTCCTTCCCCCACCCGGGCGGCTTGCCGACGTACTCCATGCCTGAGGCGAGGTAGACCGCCGGCACGACGGCCGGCCTCGACACTGCTCTGGCGCGGTATTTTCTCCTCAGCGCAGAAATCCGGGGTTTGATGGCACGCCTGCCTGGGGTACGGGGGAGCGTCGCCTTCACCTTCTTCCCCAGAGCCCCGCGCGTATGAAACCGTTTCAACTCACCGTCCTCTTCGCCTCGCTTCTCATCTCTTCGTTCGCGAGGGCGGAGACCTACGGCGGGGTCGAGTTTCCCCTCGGCGCCCGCTCCTTCGCGGACCGGGTCGTCTCGTTCAGCTTGAACGGTGCCACCGGGGTCTCCGCGCCCTACGACAACCCCGCGCTCGCGCTAGGGGTGCCGGACTTCTCGGGAACCCAGAGCGCCACCTACCTCGCGCTGGGCAACACGCCCGCGGGAGGAACCCCTTCCGAGCTCGTCCTGGCGTTCGAGGACAACGCGCTCATCGACGTCGAGGGACCCGACCTCTACATCTTCGAGGTGGGACCCACCGTCGAAGCGGTGGACCTCGCCGTCAGCGTGGATGGAACGACCTGGTACGAGGTCGGGCGGATCGAAGGCTCCACCCGCGGTGTGGATCTGGCGCAGCACAACGTCCCCACAGGGGCGCGGTTCCGCTTCGTCCGCCTGCGCGACATCATCGATGGCGACACCAGCGGTCCTCCGTACGCAGGCCCGGACATCGACGCGGTCGGGGCCATCGGCTCGGTGGCGATCAACGATGGCTGCGTGCCGGTGGTCGCGGAGGCCGGTGAGTTCGATGGCAGGCTCTACCCCTCCGGCGCGCGCTCCTTCGCGGACCGGGTGGTGCGGTATCGCCCCGGTACCGGCGTGAAGGCGCCATACGACGACCCCTCCACCTCGCTCGGTGCGCCGGATACGACGAACATCTCCAACCCCACCTACGTCGCGCTGGGCGAGCCGTCCGGCGACGAGGCGCCGGCGGAGCTGATCGTCTTCTTTCGCTCCATCGAGCTGGTCGACCAGGAGGGTGTGGACCTCTACATCCACGAGATCGGTCCCCAGGTGGAGTCCACCTACGTCTCGGTGAGCGTGGACGGCAGCGAGTGGTACGAGCTGGGACGGATTGAAGGTTCGACGCGCGGGATCGATCTCTCCGAACATCCCGCCGTGCCTGCGGGAGCACGCTTCCGGTACGTCCGGCTGATCAGTGACGAGGCGCAGAACCAGAGCGCCTCGCCGTACGCGGGACCGGACATCGACGCCATCGGCTTCGTGAATGCCTGCGCCGTTGCGCCGACCGCCGACCTCGACGGCGACGGCATTCCGGACCACGAGGACGCCTGTCCGGCCGACCCGGGAGCCGACGCGGACGGGCGCGGTGGCGACGGGTGCGCCTGGAGCACCCTGCAGACCGAGGAGACGTCCGGCTGTGGCTGCTCCACCGGACCGACGGCTGCGAGCTTCCTGCTGTTTGGGTTCGTCGCCGTGTGGCTGGCCGCCGCGCGCCGCCGCGTCTGAGGGCGCCCGACGCCGCCTGTGCTCGGCTTGGGATGATGCCCACCCGAGCGCTCCGGCAGACTCTACGGGTGGAGTCGGTCGCCCCCTCCCGAAGCGGTACGCGCGGCGCGAGTTGGCGGAGGGGTTCGAGAGCACGTAGCGGTGGCGCACGCCACGACACGGCGCCCTCGCCGCCGCCCTTCCCCTGTTTGCCCGGGCCGGCCTCGAAGGCCCGGCGA
>CAZQVZ010000105.1:0-15219 GCA_964596895.1 uncultured Myxococcaceae bacterium | reverse complement strand
ACCCCGACCCTCTCCCGGAGGGAGAGGGAGAGCAAAGGCGTAGTTCCACGTGAGCGCGGACCTCGTCCGGTTGGTGCAGGCGGAGCTTGGCTACGGCAAGCCCTTGCTCCCGCCGCTGGACGTGGCGGTGCAGACGGGCCAGCGGCTGGCGGTGTTGGGGCCCAACGGCGGCGGCAAGAGCACCCTTCTGCGCACGCTGGTGGGGCTCATCCCTCCCCTCTCCGGTGAGCGCACGTTGAGGGCACCCGCCCCGCGCATCGGCTACGTGCCGCAGGCGCACCGCGCGGACCCCGTGTTCCCGCTCACCGCGCTGGAGGTGGTGCTGCAGGGGCGGTTCGGCCTCATCGGCGTGGGGCGCAGGCCGAAGCGAGAAGACCGGGACCAGGCGCTGCGGCGGCTCTCCCAGGTGGGGCTCGCCGCGCGGGCAGCCCAGCCCTTCCGGGCGCTCTCCGGCGGTCAGAGGCAGCGGGTGCTCCTCGCGCGCGCGCTGGCAGGAGAGCCGGAGTTGCTCGCGCTCGACGAGTTCACCAGCGAGCTGGACCCTGCCGGCGCCGCGGCGCTCCTGGGGGAGGTGGCGCGGCTGGCGCGCGACGAAGCCGTGTCCGTCCTCTTCGTCACCCACGAAATCTCCGCCGCCGCGCAGTGGGCCACCCACGTGGCGCTGGTGGACGGACACCACGCGCTCTTCCAGACCGGTGAGGCGCAGGCGCTCCTCACCGGCGAACACCTGAGCCGGCTCTACCAGCAGCGCATCTCCCTGGAGCGCCACGGAGAGCGCACGGTGGTGTTCGTGGAGAGCGGCGGCGAGAGCGGAGGCGCGCCGTGAGCGAGCTCTCCTTCGCCGACCTGTGGGAGCTGTTCGGCACCGCCATCATCGCCTCGCTCGCCGCGGCGGCGCTCTCCGGCCTCTTGGGGTTCTTCGTCATCACCCGCCGGGTGGCGTTCGTCTCCGCGGCGCTGGGGCAGGTGTCCGGGCTCGTCGTCGCGTCCGGGTTCCTGGTGGGGAGCTGGTTCGGCCATTCGCCCCACGAGCACACGCCCCTGTGGCTGGACCCGGTGATCCTGGCGCTGCTGGTGACCGCGCTCATCGCCGCCGCGTTCGCCTGGGTCCCGCGCATCCAGCGCACCACGCCGGAGAGCGTGGTGGCGTTCGCGTACCTCGCCGCGGCGGCGCTGGCGCTGCTGGTGCTCGCCAACCCGCGCATGGTGCAGGAGGCGCACGAGGTGGGGGACCTGCTCTTCGGCAACACGGTGGCGGTGCGCCGCGAGCACCTGGTGGAGCTGCTGGTGGTCGCCGCCATCGTCGGCAGCTCGGTGCTGGTCCTCTTCAAGGACCTCGTCTTCATCTCCTTCGACCGGGAGATGGCGCGGACGCTGGGGCTGCCGGTGACGCGGCTGGACCTCTGGCTTTACCTCGCCATTGGGCTGTCGGTGGCGGTGGCCACGCGCGCGGTGGGCGCGCTGCCCGTCTTCGGCTTCCTGGTGCTGCCCGCCGGCGCGGCGCTGCTGGTCTCGCAGTCGGTGCGGTGGGTGGTGGTGCTCTCCATCACCGGCGCGGTCCTGGCAGCGGCCTTCGGCTTCTACCTGTCCTTCATCAGCGGCGTCCCCGAGCCGACGCTGCCCGAGCAGCAGCCCTGGGCGCTCCCCACCGGGCCCACCATGGTCGCCTGCGCCGCGGTGTATTGGCCTCTGGCCGTGCTCTACCGCTTCTTCGCTAACCGGGTTGAAAGGAAGCCAGCGTGAGGGCGGGGTCCAACTCGCTCGCCTTGCACGCGCGCAGCTCTCCTCCGAGGTAGCGCCAGGCGCCTCCCGCCGATGCGTCTGGGGCGAACGTCGAGCGCTCCACGAAGCTGCGCTCCTTGCCCGCGTCGTACAGCTCTGCGTGGAAGAGCACCTTCGTCGAATCCTGGTCGAGCACCCGCAGCCGCGCGAAGCGCAGGGTCCGCCGGCCGGCGCGCAGGTCCGCCGTCCACGTGGCTTCGTCCTGGCCCTTTCGCTCCGGGTGGTCCGCGTGCAAGGTCCTCCACAGGTATGCGGGCTCGCCCAGCGCGTAGGCCGAGTAGCGCGAGCGCATCAGCCGCCCGACGTCCGGGGGCTCCTCTCCTTTATGGAAGGGCTTGCAGCAAGCGCCGTACCGCGCGCCAGCGCCACAGGGACAGTCCGGGTTCCCTCCCTTCGTCTTCACTTCGCCCCCGGTCCCGGTCCCGCTTCCTGAAGGGCCTTCACCGTCCGCTCCACCAGCGCGCCGAGGTGGTCTGCGTAGGCCTGGCCTTCGCGCGTCTGACCCGGCACCCGCAGCAGGGTCGCCTTCGTGAGCTTCGCGAGCTGTTCGCTGGTGGCGGCCTGGTACCAGTCCTCCTGAAGGATGAGCTTCACGCCCAGCCTTTTCATCACGCCCAGCACATGGGCCACGTGACCCGCGTTGGGCTGCAGGCCCGGCTTGGGCTCCACCCAGGCGGCCTCCTTCAGCCCGGCGAAGTCGGTGAAGTACACGAAGCTGCGGTGGTAGGTGACCACCGGCCGTCCGGCGAAGGGCTGCAGCGCCGCCGTCCATTCAGCGATGCGCCTGGAGAGCGCCGCTTCGTAGTCCGCCGCGCGCTTGCGGTAGACGTCCGCCCGCTCGGGGTCCACCTGCGCCAGCCGCTCGGCGATGCCCTTCGCCACCTTCAAGCCGTTGCGCGGGTCCAGCGTGTAGTGCGGGTTGCCGCCGCCGTGGATGTCCCCCATGGAGCGGTCCACCCTCCCCTGCGGCACCTCCAGGAGCGAGACCAGCGTGGACGCGTCCAGGTGACCTGGCCGGCCCGGCTGCACCTTCGGGTTGCGCGCGTTGGTGAGCAGCACCGGCAGCCAGCCCGCCTCCAGGTCCAGGCCGTTGAAGACCAGCAGGTCCGCGCGCGAGAGCGCCAACACCAGGTTGGGCCGCGCGTCCACGAAGTGGGGGTCCTGGGTGGAGCGCGCGAGCACCGTCACCTCCACGTCCTCGCCGCCCACCTCCCGCGCGAGCGCTCCCAGGTCCGGCAGGCTGGCGACCAGCCGCACCTTCGCCTCCGCGGTGACCGAGAAGAACATGGCCGCCGCTGCCACCAGACCGCACATCCACCTGCCCATGGTCTCGACTCCCTTGCGCGCGCCGGGACTAGGATGGCGCGCATGCTGCGAAAGCTGTTGTCGCTGATTGGCCTGTGCACCGTCGCCTGCATCGTGGGGGCGGTGATGGCCACGACCCTCCTGCGCAAGCGCGAGCCGCCTCCGCCCGAAGTACCGGCGGTCATTGAGAAGATGCGGGACGTGGCCCGCCTGGAGACGCTGCAGATTCACCTTCACAAGAAGATCTCCTTCGAGCCCGACCCCCGCCCCGCCGACACCCTCTGGGGAGACGTCGCCAGCTTCGTGCGATTCAGCATCAGCAAGCCGCATGGCCGCGCCATCGTCTTCGCGGTGGTGGACCTCGGCCTCCCGCTCGACCGGCTGACGGCCGACAACCTCCGCGTGGACGGCCGCCGCGTGGAGGTCATCCTCCCGCCGCTCGAGGCGCAGGTGCGGCTCGTGCCCGCGGAGACCGAGTTCATCGGCTCCAACCTCGACTCGAAGGAGACCGCGCAGTTGCTCGAACATGCCGAGGCCGCCTTTCACCGCGAGGTGATGGCGGACGAAGCCATCCGCCGGCGCGCGCAGGCAGCCACCGAGCGGGCGCTGCGTGCGCTGCTCCTGACCGTGGGCTACCGGGAGATCGTCTTCTACGACGCGCCCCCGGCGCCGCCCGCCGGCTGAGGCCTTTTCGGGGCGCTCAGTGCTCATCTGAGTGCGGGTGCTCCACCACGATGGAGACCGTCATCTCCGCCGTAGGACCGAGCGCCACCGTGTACGTCCCCACCGTCAGGTCGTACGCGTGCACCGCCGCCAGGGCCTCGCAGGCGTCCCCGTCGCCGTGGCCCTCCTCGGGCGCGACCACGTTGCCGGACGGGTCCTGGAGCTCGAAGGAGACGTCCTTCGACAGCCCGAAGACGAACTCCCCGCCGTGGTCCACCACGAAAAGGACGTTGCCGCCGCGCTGCCCTCCCGACTCGGGGAGGCTCACCTCGTAGCGGCGGTGGAGCTCGCTGAGGGAGGGCGGGTCCGCCTCCGCCGCGGTCACCGCGGTGCTCTCCCCGGCCTCCAGGTGCTCACACAACTCCTCTTCGAGGCCGTGCTCGTCCTCACCGCCACACCCCGCCAGCCCCACCGCCAGCGCCAGGCCCACCGCCGCTGTCGTCATCCACGTCTTTCGCTGCTTCGTCATCTCGTCACCTTCCTCTTCAGGTTGAACTGCGGGTCACAACCGACCTCTCTTCACTTCCACTTCCAGTGCCTCGGAGAGGCGCTTTTCGATGCCTGCCCGGCTCTCGTCCGCCGCAACCCCGGGGTCCAGGGCCCAGTCCACCGCGTCGAACAGGCGCGGCGACGGATGGAGCCGAAGGCGCAGCGCGAGCTCGGGCGCGTGTTCGCGGCCCGCCGCGACGTCGAGCGCCGCGCGCGCCACCGCCGCCTCCAGCTCCACGCCAAAGGCCACCTCGCCGCTCACCCGTGGTGGCGCCAGCGTGTCCCTGACCACGCCTTCCAGGCGGAGGTGCTCGAGGAAGACCTGCGCGTCGTTCAGGCGCACCGCGCCCAGGTCACACGAAGGCTCGCACGGAGGTTCGACCGTCACCCCGGACAACAGGTCCACCTCCCGCTGCAGCGGCAGGCGCAACACCTCCGCGTACGTCGCCGGCCCGCCCCCCGCGAGCGCCGCCTCCACCTCCGCATAGGAGACGAGCGCCCCGTCATCCCGGTGGCAGTGCCCCCCGTGGCAGAGCGAATAGCCGGGTGGCGGGTTCGCCGGATCGAAGCTGCCACCGGCAGACGCGCCGCCGCCGGCGGCGGACAGGGTGCGCACGGAGACCCGGTCCACGCTGAGGACGGCGCGCGTGAGCCGGACTTCGTAGCCGGACGCGAGCAGGCCAAAGCCGTCTGGGCGCACGCGCTCGTCGGGCACCTGCCAGCGCGCGTCCAGCTCCGGGGAGACGTGCGCGAAGGGCTCACCCGGCCCGAAGGCGCAGCCTGCGACGAGCCCGCCCAGGGCGAGCGTGAATGGCAAAGAGGCTCTCATGGGTCCGCCCTCAGAATTCGTGCGCGCCGTGGGCGCCCACCGTGAACTCGGCGTTGAGCAAGACGCCCCACTCCCAGCCGTCCCGCCACTGCGGCCGGTCCACGTTTCCCTGTAGCCGCAGCCGGCTGAACTCGGTGGGCCACCACGTGGCGCTCAGGGCGCCGCGGTGCCGAGGAGCGGTCCAGAAGGAATCCAGCGGGTCCGGCGCGACGCGGCCGTCTTCGCCCCGGGCCGGCGTGCCCCACTCGTAGCGCGCCGCCACCGCGTACCGGAGGGAGGGGCCGTAGACGACTTGCGCATAGCCCGTGACATCCGAGAGCACGTCTCGCGGGACCTGCCTGCGCCGGTAGAGCGCCTCCGCCTGCAACGCCAGCACGGTGTCCTCGCCGGCGACGCTGATGGGCCGGTACTTCAGATACAGGTCGGCGCCGAAGACGTCGCTCCGGTTGCCGAAGCCGGTGCCGTTGGGGCCGTTGGCCGCGGACAGGCCCCAGAGCAGCGAGAGGTCATCCCCGAAGGGGAAGAACTGCTTCACCGCGCCGGTGAACTGGAAGTCCAAAGGCGAGGTCACCGCGTCATCACCCGCGCCGAGGAAGCTCCGCGCCGTCGCGCCGCCATGCGCGTCGGTCACGCTGCCGAGCGCTTCGACGTACCAGGGCAGGGGCAGAAGCCAGGAGCCCTCCACCCCCACGCCGCGGTTGGATTCGCCGCCGAAGTTCCGGGTGATGGCGAAGGGCTGGTCCACGAAGTGCCACGCGTGGGGATGGGTGGCGTTGACGCGGCCAAAGCGCGTGAGGAACTGCCCCACCCGAAGCTGCGTCCTGCCCGGCAGCGCCAGCGTGGTGGCGTAGGCCTCTTCAATCTCCACTCCGAACTGGCTGAAGACCAGGTACCCGTCGAAGCGGAAGTACGGGTCCACCGCCTGCCCAACGCTCATCTCCAGCTGCTGGAAGGTGAAGCCGGTCCTCGCCGGGTCGTGCGCGCCGCCCTGCAGGGGCTCCTTCACGCTGAAGTACGCCAGCGCGAAGTCCGCCACGAAGGAGAGGTCGGGGTTCAGGCTCTGCAGGATGCGCCCCGCCGCCGACGGCGCGGTCTGCGCGGGCGCCCCGGCCGGCCCGCCCGGTGGCTGCGCGCTCTCGCGTGCGGCCGCGTCCTGCCCCAGCGCCTCCTCGAGCGCGCGCAGCTCCTCCTCCGTCACCTCGGAGGGGGGCTCCGCAATATCGTCAGGTTCCACCTGCGCCAGGGCCGGGGGGCCGAACGCAAGGCAGCACAGCACCGTCCAAAGACGTGTCACGTCACACCACGAGGGAAAGAATCGAAGGACTGCCCAGGCACGCTCCGCAGCTACGACGCTGCGGGCGGGGAGGCCTTCGGCGCCAGCGCCAGGAGCGGCAGCGCGGCGTACCCGGGGGCGGGCGGCTCGGGCAGCAGCGCGGGCGCCGCCTGCACCGGCGAAGCGGGCGGCACCGTCCACTCCACCTGCGCGTCACGCGTGGGCGCGGTGGCGACGGGACAGGGCGCGTGAACGTCCGCGTCCGCCGCCACATCCTTCATCCATGCCAGCCCTGCGGCGCCGTCTGAATGGGCCGCTGACGCAGCGCCCTCTTCGATGGTGCCGTGTTCGGCGCAGAAGCGGTGGGCGTGGTCGTCACCGTGCGCGAAGCTCGCCAGAGGCAGGGTGAGCCACAGGGCCACGAGCCCGAGCACACCTGCAACCCTGAGAGAGAGACCCGCGCGCAAAGCGCCGGGGATGTAACGAGCGCCCCTCCGCGTTGTCAATCCGCGTTCGGCTCCAGCCGCCCGTCCCCGTGTAACAAGAAGGTGCCGGGGATGCCGTCTTCGCTCGGCGACAAGGCCTGCAGCGCCCCCACGGCGTGGGCGTCCTCCCTGCGCGCCAGCAGCGCCGCCTCCCGCCTGCCGAGGTCCACCACCCATGGCCCGGGCCCTACCGTCTCCATCACCCGCGCGAGCTGCGCCGGGGTCAGGAGCCTGGCGCCGTCGTGGCCGTCCTCTTCGGAGACCGCCCACACGCCGGTGGGATGCACCGCCGCGAGCAGGCGGCCGTCGAGCACCTGGACCTGCCGCAAGGGCGCGGGCTGCGCCGCCAGCGCCGCGAACGCCGCGTCGTGAACGGCCTGCACCTCCAGGCCGCGAGAGCGCGCCAGCCCTTCGGGCAGGTAGCGGACGTACTCGGGGTCTTCGAGCACATAGAAGATGAGCAGTCCCGCCGGGCCCTCCCGGTGCAGCGCCCCGCGGGCGGTGGCCTCGAAGCCCTTTGGCCGCAGCACCGGCCGCACCTGCGCGAGCAGCGCGTCGCGGTTCCCCACTTCGCCCCGGGTCGCGCCGAGGAGGCCCTCTGCGGCCGCGCCCACGAATTCGGAGAGGGAGCGCGTCCCGGACAGGTACGCGCCATGGAGCGACTTGAGGTCCGCGCGTCCGAGCCCCCCCTTCGGGGTCTTCAGGAAGAGCGAGTCCCCCTTCGCGCTGACCGCGGCGCCCCGGCCGCGCAGGGCAGAGACGAGCGCGCGGGTGAACTCCGGCCGCAGGGCGTACTCCTGGACCTGCTCGGGGCTGCCCACGTCCGCGCCCGCCTGGGAGGCGGCCGCGGGCAGGTCCACCGCGTCCAGCTCTTCGCGCAGCAGCTTCGCCTCTTCGTCGAAGGGGTCCTGCCGCAGCACGTCTGAAAGCCACTGGCGCGCGCGGGCCAGTTCCCCGCGGCCCATGGCGAGCGTGGCCAGGGCCTTGAGCGCCTCGGGGTCGGTGGGAGAGAGCCCCAGCGCCTCCTTGAGCGCGCGCTCCCCTTCTGCCTTGCGGTCCAACGACAGCAGCGCGCGCGCAAGCCCGAGCCAGGCCTGCAGGTCGCGTGGAAAGTCGCGCACCAGCGCCTCCAGCAGCGGAAGCGCCGTCCGCTCCTCCCCCCCGTTCATCATCGCGTGTGCCACGGCCAGCCGGAGAACGGGGCCAGGCTGCGCGCGCGCTGCGTCGCGGAGTTCGTCGAGCTCCTTGTCGGTGAGCGCTTCGCCCTGCTCCACCTTCCGGCGAAGGCGCTCGAGGTGGGCGCCATCCATGTGCGCCCGAGCGTATCAGCCGGCCGCACCGAGCTGCTGCGACAGCGAGCGGTCCAACTTCCGGAGCAGCCGCACCGCCGCATCCGCTCTGCGGCCGCGCTGCACCGGATCCGGCGCGCGCTCCACCAGCCGCGTCCACAGGCACAACGCCTGCACCATCCCGTGCAGGCGCCGCTGCCCCAGCGAGTCATGTTCGGGGAGCTGGCGTTCGGCCCTCAGGTCCAGAAGTCGCCGCACCGCCGCATCCCCCAGCGCGGCGGCGGCCTCTCGCTCCACGTCGTGGAAGCCCGGGCCCGCGCTTTGCCGGCGCCACAGGTAGAGCCGCCCCACCTGCGTGTCTCCCCAGTGCAACGGGACCTGCATCAAGCGCACCCGAGACGGCGCACCCTCCGCCAGGAGGTCCGACTCCCGCCAGTGCTGGGGTCCTGGACGCTCGGCGCCGGGCCCCAAAGGACCGCCGGGCTTCTGCGCGTTCGAAGCGGGATGCGCCCCCGCGCGGAGCCGTGGCGAATGGATGACGGGCGGTCCCGCGTCCTCTCCCAGCCACTCCGCCGCGGCGCCATCCAGCGGCCACAGCGTGCAGGCCCCCTCCACCATCCGGTGCAAAAGGCTCTTCGGGTCCGGCGCTTCGTCCATCCGGCACCAGACCGCGTGCAGCTTCGCCGCCCGGACCGCCAACTCCAGGCGGCAGCGCTCGAGCCGGGACGCGGCGAGCTCCACCGAGAGCGCGGGGACCACCGCGTCCGCGGCCTGCGCTGCATCCACCCGCTGCGTCTGCGGCCCCAGGTGCAGCGCCAGGAGCCCCAGGGTCTCGTGCCCGGCGCGCAGAGGGCGCACCACCCACGGGTCGAGCCCTGCGAAAGGGGCCTCGCCTTCGTCCTCCCAGAGCGCGCCCACCGCCCGCCAGTCCGGCCCCGGCTCAGCGCCCGCTCGTGCGCGCAGGTGAGCCCGCCCCTCTTCGTCCAGCTCGAAGAGGGCCACCGCCGCGCCACGCAGACCTGCCGCGACGTTGCGGACGCACTCTTCGGCCGGCGTGACTTCCAGCTCCCGCTCACCGCGCTCAGACCAGGTCATTTCACCTCCGTGGGGTGAACCGGTCTACGCGATGGGGCGTGCGGCCCGACAGATCCCCAAAGTGAAGGCTGCCAACGGACAGGGGCTCCACCCTCAGGGAAGATGCCCGAAGGTTCCACCCTGCCCATCCTTTCGCATCGTTGCGGGAGACAGATGGTCGACGGGAGGCTCATCGTTCGCAGACCCGGCGCGGGCTTCGCGGTGGCCTTCCTCCTGGTGGCCATCACCGGTGCCCTGGGCGTCATCACCCTGCACCGCTTCGAGCGGGCGACGCGGGAGTGGGTGGACCACGTGGGCGAGGACCTGGTGCTGGCGGAGCAGATCCGCGCCAACCTCTTCGCGCGCAACCTCACCTCCCAGTCGATGGTGCTCACGCGGGACCGCCGCCTCCTCGCAGAGCTGCGCGAGAGCCACCGCGAGTTCGACCGGCTGGTGGGCGCCCTGCAGGCCAACGCCACCTCCTCCGCGCGTCAGGACCTGTTGGCCCAGCTCGTGGAGGAGGAGGCGAAGATGCGCGAGGTGGGCCGCGAGAGCGCCCGGATGGTGGACGAGGGGGACTTCGAGGCGAGCCTGCAGCGGTACATCACCGACATCCTGCCGGTGCGGGTGGAGGTGGAGCACCTCGCCTCGGCGCTCGCCCAGAGCGCCACCGAGAACCTCCAACAGGGGCAGGCCGAGGTGACGGCGCAGACCGCCCGGCTCACCCGCTGGGCGATGGGCGTGGGCGGCCTGGCCCTGGTCCTCGCAGCGGGCCTGGGCCTGCTGTTCACGCGGGGGCTTCGTCGCTTCCACCGGACCATCCAGACGGTGGCGAATGACGCAGAGCGGGGGCGGCGCCAGCTGCACGCGGTGCTCTCCGCCAGCCTCGACCACATCCTCTTGGTGGACCGGAACCTGGGGGTGCGCTTCGCCAGCGCCTCCGCCCTGCGCGGGATGGGGCGCACCGCGGCGGAGGTCGCCGGCAGGCCTCTGGCGGAGAGCGGCTTCCTCGATGACGCTTCCGCGCAGGTGCTGCTGGACGTGGAGCGGGTCATCGCCACCGCCACGCCGGCCAGGGCGCAGGCCTTCCTCCCCACCGCCCAGGGCTTCACCTGCTTCGACTACGAGGTCTCACCGGTGATGGACGAAGGCCGGGTGGAGGCGGTGGTGATGAGCGCGCGCGACGTCACCGACCGGTGGCGCAGCGAGGAGGCCCTGCGCGACTGGAGCAACCGCGTGGTGGGCATCCTCGAGTCCATCACCGACGCCTTCCTCGCCATCGACAGGGACTGGCGCTACACGTACGCCAACCACGAGGCAGAGCGGCTCTTCGACAGACCCCGGTCGCAGATCGAAGGCCGGCTGATGTGGGAGCTTCTGCCGGAGCTGCTGGACACGCCGCTGGAGGCGGTCTTCCGCCGTTCGCTCGAGCAGGGCGAGCGCGCGGATCTCGAGGAGTTCTTCGAGCCGCTGGGGAGGTGGCTGGAGATCCACCTCTTCCCCTCCCCCACCGGGCTGTCGGTGTACTTCCGCGACATCACCGAAAGAAAGCGCGCCGAGTCCCACCAGCGGCTGCTCTCCGCCAGCGGCGCGGTGCTGGGCGCCTCCCTGGACTTGAAGCAGGTGACGCGGCGGCTGACGCGGGTGCCGCTCGCCGCGCTGGCAGACTTCGCGGTGTTCTGGCCCGAAGACGGCATCCCCAACGCCGCGCTGGAGGCGGCGCACGCCCGGGAGGACCAGGAGGGGCTGCTCGCAGAAGCGGTGGTGAACTGTCCCATCTGGCCGCCGGAGTCACCGGGCGCGGACGGAGTGACGCTGGTGGAGCGGGTGAATGGGTCGCACCTGGATGACTGGGCGCGGGACTTGCCGCACCGCCGGCGGCTCCATGCGCTGGAGATGGGCTCGGTGCTGCGGGTGCCGCTCATCGCCGCGTCGCACCGGGTGGGCTCGCTGGTGCTGGGGCGGGGGCGTGGGCAGCCGCCGTTCGACGCGCGGGACGTCCTTCTGGCCCAGGACTTCGCCCACCGCGCGGCGATGGCGGTGAAGAGCGCCGCGCTCTACGCCTCATCTCAGGAGGCCATCCGCTCTCGCGAGGAGGTGCTGGCCGTGGTCTCCCACGACCTGCGCAACCCGCTCAACGCGCTGAAGCTCACCGCGCAGCAGCTGGAGCGGGCGACGGACGCACAGCTCTCCCCCGCCAGGGTGCGCAGGCTCGCCGAGCGGATGCGCACCGCGGCGGAGCGGATGAGCCGACTCATCCGGGACCTGCTGGACCTGGCGGCGGTGCAAGGCGGCGCGCTGCGCATGGAGCGGTCCCGGCACCCTTGCGCGGAGCTGGCGGGGGCGGCGGTGGAGATGGCGCGGCCGCTCGCGGAGGAGAAGCGGCTCGAGCTGCGGTTGGAGTTGCCACAGGACGCGCGGCGCGCAGCGACGGTGTACTGCGACCGCGAGCGGGTGCTGCAGATCTTCTCCAACCTCCTCGGCAACGCCATCCGGTTCTCGCCGCCCCGTGCGCCGCTGGTGATCCGCGTGGAGCCGCTGGAGCGGGAGGTCTGCTTCAGCGTCGTCGACCAGGGGCCGGGCATCCCGGCGGAACAGCAGGAGCGCATCTTCGACCGCTTCTGGCGCGCGAGCCGCAAGGAGGGAGGCGGCGCGGCGGGGCTGGGGCTCTCCATCGTGAAGTCGCTGGTGGAGGCGCAGGGCGGCCGAGTGGGGGTGGAGAGCATCCAGGGCGAGGGCAGCCGGTTCTTCTTCACGCTCCCCGGCGCGGGGGGCGCCGGGGGGCTGGCGGCGCCGTCCGAACCCGCGCCGACGGTGCACTGAGGCCCTCGCGCGGGCTTCAGTGCAGGGTGCTCGGCTCCGCCTGGTCCAGGCCTGCGCGGGTGAGGAACTCGTCGAGCGCCTCGACGTCGATGGGCTTTCGGAACACCGCGTCCACCAGCGCGAGGTTCTCGCGGTTCTGGCCGCGCACGTCGGCGCCGGTGACCATGGCGACCAGGGCCGTGGGGGTCCGCTTGCGGATCTCCCGCGCCACCGACCACCCGGACTGGTCCGGCATCACCGCGTCGAGGAGCGCCGCGTCGAAGTTGCCCGCCTCCCACATGGCCAGCGCCTGTTCGCCGGAGTGGGCCACCCGGACCTCGTAGCCTTCGTCGGAGAGCACCTGCGCCATGATGCGCGCGTTCTCCGGTTCGTCGTCCACCACCAGCACCGTCTGCGCCTCGATGTGCGGCCGGGGCGGTCTCGGGGTCTCGGCCTCCTCCCGGGCCTCCGTCTCCAGGGGCAGGCGGATGCGGAAGGCGGCGCCGCGCATCTCCGGCAGGTTCTCCGCCCACAGCTCGCCGCCCCACCGCTGGAGCTGACCGCGGCCCACCGCGAGCAGGAGCGCGAGCTGCGGCGCCTGGGTCTTGCCCTTCAGCGGGTCGAAGAGCTTGAGCAGCTCCTCCTGGTCGTACGCGCCGCCTTCGTGCTCGAGCCGCAGCTCCAGCCAGCCGTCGTCGGTGCGGCCGGTGAGGCGGAGCTCGCCGCCGTCGGTCATCCGCCGCCGGCACCACAGGGTGAGGTTGGCGAGAAGCTCGCGGAAGGAGATGGGGTCCACCGTGGCGGTGGGGTCCCCTTGCAGGTCCACCTCCAAAGGCCCGTCCGAGCCTTCGCGCTCCAGCTCCGGGCGCGCCAGGTCGAGCCCCTCCTTCACCAGGTCGTTGATGGGCGCGCAGGAGAGCTCTTCGCCCACCTGGGTCTCGGCGAAGTCCTGCAGCCTTGCCACCAGCTCGCTGACGTTGGCCACGGTCCGGTCCAAAGCGTCGAGGTATTCGGGCTTGAAGCCCTTGCGCAGGAGCGTCACCCGCAGGCGGATGACGTTGAGGAAGTTGTTGAGGTTGTGCGCAGCGCCGCTGGCCAGCTGCCCCAGGGCCTGGGCGCGGGTGCGTTGCATGAGCCGCCCCTGGAGCCTGCGGAGCTGGTCGTACGCGTCCCGGAGCTGGCGGGTCTTGAGCGTGTTCTCGGTGCGGTCCGCCAGGGTCACCACCACGCCGTAGACCTCCTCCGTCCCCTCCTCGCGCACCGGCAGCGCGTGCAGCTCGAGGATCATCTCCTTCTGGTCCGTCATCCGGTCCACGACCATGGCCGCGCCGTGGACCTCGTGACCCTCTGCGAGCGCGCGCAGGTGCGGCATGTCCGGGACGCGGTAGGGCTCTCCGTCCAGGTGCCGCGCGTGGAGCTGCACGAGCAGGCTGCGCAGGGCATCCTGGTCCAATCCCACCAGCGCGCGCGCCGGCAGTCCGAGGAGCTTCGACACCGGCGGCGTGGCGTAGGAGATGTGCCCGTCCTCTTCGGCCAGGAGCACGCCGACGTCGATGTGCTCGAGGAGTGACTCCATGGTCGCGGTCTCGCGTAGCCGGACCTCTTCGGCGCGCAGGACCCGGGTCCAGGCCGCGTGCATCGCCGCGGAGGCCTCGCCGATGAGGTCCGCGATGAGGTCCGCCACCTCCGGCTCGAGCTGGCCGCGCTTGCGGACGTACACGCGCAGCAGGACGTGCTGCAGCGCCTTGAGCTCGCGGGCGACGTCGTCGGGGGCGTAGCGCAGCTCGTAGCGCTCCGCGCCGTGGAGCCGCACGAACTCCGGCCACAGGCGCAAGGCCTCCTCTCCCCGGTCGCGCAGCAGGCGGCCGAGCTCCCCGACGAGCCGGTCCAGCGGCCGGCGCAGGTCCTTGTTGCGGACCTCCACCTCGTGCAGCTCCAGCTTGAGTCGCTTGGACCACAGGCGGGCGATGCGCTCCCGCTCGTCGAGGACGACGGTGGCAAGGTGGGCGACGGGATCGAAGGCGCGCGACATCTCCGCGCTCAAGGTGTCCACGAGGGGACGTGGGGACCACCCACGTTGCCCCCTCCCTGCCGGACGCCCACCTTAAGGCCTGCGACCATGGACGAGACAGGCAAGCGTCAGAGCGTGGGGAGCGGGCTTTCGCCGACGGTGATGGCCCACGTGTTCCGTGGGGAGCTGGCGCGCTCCGACACCTGGCGGACCCGCCTGGACATCACCACCAACTGGTCCCTGGTGACGACGACCGCGGTGTTGTCCCTGGGCTTCGCGTCCCCCGCGGCGTCCCACGCCATCTTGCTGGTGGGCTTCTGGATGGTGACGAGCTTCCTGATGCTGGAGGCGCGGCGGTACCGCTACTACGACCTGTGGAACCGGCGGGTGCGGCTCATCGAAGGGGGCTACTGGGCGCCCATGCTGCGGCACGAACCGGTGGACCCGGACGCGCTGCGCGAGTTGGCCAGCGAGATGAGCCGGCCGCAGATCCAGCTCACCTTGTTCAGCGCGGTGGCCACGCGGATGAACCGCGCCTACGGCCCCATCATGCTGGTGCTGCTCATCGCCTGGTTCGTGAAGATTGGCACCCACCCCACGCCGCTGCGGAAGTGGGGGGACCTCTTCGACCGCGCCCACATCGGGTTCGTGCCCGGCGAGGTGGTCCTGACCTTCGTGTGTCTGATGTCCGCGGTGTTCCTGACCGCGTTCGTCACCGCGCTGGTGGCCCGGCCGCCCATGGGCGAATTGCGCCCGCGCCCGCGCAGCCAGCGGCTGCCCCTGTGGACGGTGATGTTCCGGCCCTACCAGGTGGCCCCGCCGAAGCGCCGCCGCCAGGTGGGAAAGCACGGCGTGGGCCCTTCCCGCCCGGGGCGCCCGCCGAGTCGACGCTCGGACGCTTGAGCGAGAGCGCTTCACTAAGTGGCGCGTTTTCTGTAAGGCCGGCCTCGTCATGAGCACCGCGCAGACCGCCAACGCCCCCCAGGACAGCCGCACCATCTCGCTCATCGCCGGGGACGGCATTGGACCGGAGGTGATGCACGCCACCGTCCGGGTGCTGGAGGCGATGAAGCTGCCCTTCAAGTACGACTGGTGCGAGGCGGGCGCGGAGGTGGTCACCAAGTACGGCACCAACCTGCCGCGGGAGACCATCGAGT
>CAZQVZ010000104.1:0-15365 GCA_964596895.1 uncultured Myxococcaceae bacterium | reverse complement strand
CGAGCTCCACCGTCGCGGGCTCGAATTCGACGAGGGTGGCGCCCTTGAGGATGGTTCCCACGGTGTCCACCGAGCATCCCCGATACGCGCCTGTGGTCCCAGCCCAAATCGGTGTCCCATCTTCGGTCAGTCCCGAGACGGGGCCGTCGCACCGCGGTGCGTCATCCGAACCGGTTGCAGGGCAAACCACCAAGAATCGCTGCATATCCCACCGTGGCATACAGCTTGCTCGAGGGCGGGTCCCCTCGAAGGACGGCCCGTGGTATGCGGCTGCCCCTTCCCGGCTGGAGGGCCGCCACCGCATGCACCGCCACCTTCGCCTCGTCGTCCCTCTGCTGGCCCTCTGCCTCGCCGCCTGCGGCCCTTCTGGCGAAGCACCTTTGGGCGAAGCATTGGGGGGCGAAGGTGACGCGCCGCACGCGCAGAGGCGGTCGGAGATCGTCGGCGGGACGGTGGACTACGGGAGCCCGGCGGTGGTCGCCTTGACCCGTCGGTTCGAGCACAACGGCGGTTGGTACTACCAGTCGTATTGCTCGGGCACGCTGATCGCCCCGCAGACGGTGCTGACGGCCGCCCACTGTATCCAGAACTGGGGCGCCAGCTCCCGCTACGTGACCTTCGGCACCCACTCGATGACGCCGGAGCACGCCGTCCACGTGGCCGAGCAGTTCCGCTTCCCCGGGTACGACAACCAGAACCTCACCGGCGACATCGCCGTGATCAAGCTCGCGCAGCCGGTGACCCACCTCTCACCGGCGGTCATCAACACCCAAGCGCTGGACGCGTCCTGGGAGGGCAAGCCCATCCGGCACTCTGGCTTCGGGGTGACCCAGCCGGACACCAACACCTCCGGGCTCAAGCGGGAGGCCACCTACAACATCCGCCAGATCACCCAGACGATGATCGAGTCCGGCGGCAACGGCATCCAGACCTGCAGCGGGGATTCGGGTGGGCCGGGCTTCATCGTCGACCCCGAGACCGGTGAGGAGATCCTCGCGGGCGTGGTCTCCTTCGGCGACGAGAACTGCGCCCACTTCGGCGTGGACACCAACGTCGCGTACTACGCGGGCTGGCTGCACACGACCATGGCCGGATGGGAGGCGCCCTCCTGCGCGCAGGACGGCCGCTGCGCCCAGGGCTGCGCGACCCCGGACCTCGACTGCGTGTGCGTAGAGGACGGCGTGTGCTCGGCGGACTGCCCGGACCTGGCGAAGGATCCGGACTGCCCGGTGGACTGCGCGCAGAACGGCGTCTGCTCGCAGGACGCGTGTCCCCGGCCGGACCCGGACTGCGTGGAGGTGGGGTACGAATGCCTGTCGGAGGCGGTGTGCAAGCAGCGGCTGTGCATGACCGACGGGCAGACGTCGTTCTCCTACTGCACCATCACCTGCGCGGTGGACGGGGACTGCGGCAGCTCGGCCATGGGGTGTACCGGGGGGGTGTGCCAGTACCTCCAGAAGCCGGTGCGCAACTTCGGCGAGCCCTGCGACGACTTCAGCCTCTGCGTGGAGGGCGCGGTCTGCACCGGCGAAGCGGCGGGCAAGACCTTCTGCGCCCTGGCGTGCGGGGACAATGGCAGCTGCCCTGGCGCCAATCACCAGTGCGTGAGCGGCTTCGACGGGGACGTGTACTGCGTGGGGGACGGCGCGCCGGTGGGGAACTTCCCTGCGCCGGTGGAGAACGGCCCCCTCTCGGTGGACCGCGGCCCCCCCACCCCGAAGCCCGAGCCCCGCGGCGGCTGCAGCGCCTCCGGCTCGGGCAACGCCTGGCTCTTCGGGCTCGGCGTGTTCGCGCTGGTGTTCGCGCGCAGGACGCGGGCCCCGGGTGGGGTGAAGACGGCGGTGGTGGCGGTGGGCGTTTCGGCCCTGCTGGGCTGCGGCACCGGGACGGAGGAGGCCGCGCCTTCGGGAGCAGACGGCTTCGCAGCGGCGCAGGCGGGCATCGTGGGCGGCAGCGTGAACAACGGCGACCCCGAGGTGTTCATGCTGCGGATGTTCTACAGCAACGGCAGCGTCTCCGGCTGCACGGCCACCCTCATCGCCGAACGGACGCTGCTCACCGCGGCGCACTGCGTGGACCCGGCCATCGGCAACTCGGGGAGCGTCAGCATCTACGCCACCAACGTCACCTACGCGAACAGCGCGCCCCAGAACGCGTACATCCCGGTGGTGGAGTACCGGATGCACCCGGGCTGGGATGCCAATGGACAGTCGCTCGAGCACGACATCGCGGTGGCGCTTCTGCAGTTCGCGCCCGTGGGCATCACGCCCAAGGAGTGGAACACGCAGTCGCTCTTCGGGTTCTCCGGCAAGCCGGTGCGCGCGGTGGGCTACGGCATCACCTCGAGGCAGCAGGAGGGCTCCTCCGGCACCAAGCGGCAGGTGAACCTCAACGTCTCGAACCTCTCCTCCACGCACTTCTTCATCGGTGACCAGTCCGGCAAGGGCATCTGCAGCGGCGACTCCGGCGGCCCCACCTTCCACACCTTCGGGGACGGGCGGGAGAAGGTCATTGGCGTGCACTCGTTCGACGCCAACGGCGTGTGCACCTACGGCGGCGACATCCGGGTGGACGCGTACACGAGCTTCATCAACCAGTGGCTGCAGGAGAAGGAGGCCCCCACCTGCGCCGCCGACAGCAAGTGCAAGCAGGGCTGCGCCCCGGTGGACGTGGACTGCTACTGCGTCCAGAACGACGTCTGCGACCCCGCCTGTCCGGATCCGGCGCAGGACCCCGACTGCCCGGTGGACTGCGGCTTCAATGGCGTCTGCTCCATCGAGGCCTGCCCGAAGAAGGACCCGGACTGCATCGACGACGGGCTGGCCTGCCAGAGCCCCATGGTGTGCGAAGGCCGGCTGTGCACCACCGACCCGCAGCGCTCGGGGACGTACTGCTCGCGCCCCTGCGCCTCGAACACCGACTGCCAGGGCGGCATGGCCTGCTACGACGGCCTCTGCAAGAAGTCGCAGCTGCCGGAGGCGGACATCGGTGAGCCGTGCACCCCCGGCGGGACCTTCTGCCTGTGGGAGACGAAGTGCACGGGCCCCGCCAACGGCGGCGCCACTACCTGCCGGGTCACCTGCTCGAGCAACGCCGAGTGCGGCGGCAAGGCCACCTGTGAGTACGGGCAGGGCTGGGTGCGCTACTGCCAGGAGCAGTGGGAGCCGCCCGCGCGAGCGCCGGCGGTGAAGGGCAACTACAAGGCGGCGGAGCAGGGTCTTCTGGCCGGCTGCAGCGCCGCGCCCGGTGGCAGCCCGGTGTGGCTGTTGGCGCTGGGGTTGGGCCTTCTGCCCTTGCGGCGCCGCGCCGGGGCGCGTTAGTCCGCACCCGCCCATGACGAACCCAACGATGGATGAGGCGGGCGCCGGCGAGGCGCTGGCGGCGCTGGCGTGCGAGGTCACCGACGCCCTGTGCGTGGTCGCGCCGCGCGGCTGGACGCGCGCGGACCTCGCCCTGGACCGCGTGGGCGACCAGCTCCGGGTGGCGAAGATAGACACCGAGCTGCCGAAGGCCCCGCTGCCGATGCCGCAGCTCGGGATGGACCCCGGCGAGCGGATGGCCGGGCTCGCGGCGGCGCTGACGGACGCCCTGCACCTGCTCCACTCCCGCGGCGTGGACTGGAGCGGCGCCCGCGCGTCCGTGCAGAGGGAGGGGCAAGCGCGCCTGGTGATGACGCTGCACCAGCCGTCCGGGCCGCCGGCCGCCTCCGTCAGCGTGCCGCGCCAGATGATGGACGCCCTGTTCCTCGGCGAGCCCTTCCTCTCCGCGCTGGTGGAGGCGGAGCCCACCGTTGCCTCGCAGGCGCGCGCCTGGGAGGAGCGGCTGCTGGGGGTGAGCGGCTGGAAGCTGGACCCGCCCGGGCGCCGGGTGTCCTTCGAGCTCCCCAACGCGCCGCCTGTGGTGGTGGACGCGGAGCTGCTCGGGACCTGGACGCCCAACGACGACTCCTGGCTGTGGGCCTGGGCGAACTCGTCCGTGGATCCGGCGTGCACGAAGACCGTGGAGGAGCGGCTGGCGCCCGAGACGCAGCCGTCCGGCATGGCGGCGTTGTGGCGGGAGAAGTTCCCCTGCGAAGAGCCCTTCGCCCACCGGCTCGCGGGGTTCGCCGCGGTGAGGGCGGGGGCCACCGGCATGTACAAGGGCGCCTTCGGCCAGGGCGGCTTCGCGTATCTCGCGCTGTTCGGCTGAAGGGATCCCGCACGAAAAAAGGCGGCGGCCATGTGGGCCCGCCGCCTTGCGCAGTCGCCGTCGGGGGGAGGCAGCGACTGCTGTGAGGCTTCTTACTCCTTTGCGGCGGCCTGCGGTTCGACCTTCTTGTTGAACTGCAGGTCGAGCGTGATCTTCACTTCCTCACCGACCATCACGCCGCCGGTCTCGAGCGCCTGGTTCCAGGTGAGGCCGAAGTCCTTCCTGTTCACCGTGGTGGTAGCAGTCGCGCCACGCTTGATGTTGCCCCAGGGGTCTTTTGCCTCGACGGACGGCAGCTCCACGTCCAGCACCACCGCCCTGGTGACGCCGCGCAGGGTGAGGTTGCCCTTCACCTTGTACTTGTCCTTGCCGGCCTTCTTGAACTCGGTGGAGGTGAAGGTGATCTGCGGGTGCTTCTCCACGTCGAAGAAGTCGGCCGAGCGCAGGTGCTCGTCGCGCTTGTCCTCGCGGGTGTTGATGGTCTTCGCGTCGATGACGGCCTCCACCTTCGAGCTCTTGAGGTTCTTCTCGTCGAGGGTGAGGGTGCCGGAGAGCCTGGTGAACTCGCCGCGGACGTTGGTCACCATCATGTGGCGGACCGCGAACTGGGCGGACGAGTGGGACGCGTCGAGGTCGTAGGTGTTTGCCGCAAAGGCGGCGGGGGTCACCAGCGCGAGCGCGGCGACGAGGGGCTTGAGGGACATGGTGCAACTCCTTCGTGTGGGGGGATGAATCTGCGAACCCACTGTGTAAGCGTTGCCTTCCGCGCACCACACTTCCGCCCCTCAAAACTCTGTCCCGCTCGTGGCAACAATTCACGGGCGCCGCGAGCAAGACCCCATGGACCTGAACCTGCTCTCCCTCTTCGTGGCGGTGGCGGAGGCCAACAGCTTCTCGGTGGCGGCGAAGCGGCTGAACCTGCCCAGGTCGAGCGTGAGCCGGGGCATCGCCTCGCTGGAGGCGCAGCTGGGCACGCGGCTTCTGCACCGGACGACGCGGCAGGTGTCGCTCTCCACCGCGGGCGCCGTGCTCTACGAGCGGGCCGCCCCCCTGCTCCAGTCCCTGCGGCAGGCGGTGGGGACCCTCCCCGAGCGCGAGGAGCATCCCTCCGGGGACCTGCGGCTGACGGTCTCGGCGGACATGGGCGCCACCTTCCTGCCGGACGTGATGGCGAAGTTCGCGCTGCGCTACCCGGCGGTGCGGCTGGACGTGCGGGTGACCAACCGGCTGGTGGACATCGTCGCGGAGGGCCTGGACCTGGCGCTGCGGGTGGCCGGAAGGAAGCTCGCGGACTCGTCGCTGGTCATCCGGCGGCTGACGCCTCTGGACATGCAGGTCTTCGCCTCGCCGGTGTACCTCGCGCGGCGCGGCACCCCGAGGCAGGTGGAGGACGTGGCCTCGCACGACTGGGTGGGCTTCCGCGGCATCCCGCCTCCCGCCGAGCTCAAGGGCCTGTTGCCTTCGCCCCGGGTGGAAGGCGACGACATGATGTTCCTCAAGGAGATGGTGCGAAACGGGCTGGGACTGGGGCTGCTGCCCACCTTCCTCACCAAGGCGGACGTGGCCAACGGCGAACTGGTGCGGGTGGTGCCGTCCCTGGCGTGGAGCAACGCGTCTTTGGCGCTGGTGTACCCGAAGGCGCAGCACGTGCCGCGAAAGGTCACCGCGTTCCGAGACTTCCTCCTGGAGTACCTGTCGGCCAGGCCGCTGGGGACCGGCGCGCGCCCAGCGTAGGGGTGAGGGTGTGAGGCTCCAGGCCCCGCGCGGGTGTTGAGGCTCAGGGCGCGCGGTGGCGGCGCAGGAACGCGGCTTCGTCCACGGCCTCTTCGGCCCCACGCGACAGGTGCAGGCGGATTTCGCTCAAGTCCTGCGCGTCCGCGGCGTCCACGAGCAGGTCCAGCTTGCCGTCGCGGTCCAGGTCGCCTGCCCACAGAAGCTCCCAGCGCGCGAGGTCTGTGCTCTGGCATTCGTAGAGCACCGCCTGTTCGCGCGGCGCCCCGAGCTGCAGCCGGTAGCCGGTGGAGCCGAGCCGGATCCGGTCGAGCACCCAGCGCCTGCCTCCGAGGCGCAGCTCCACCGCGTTCGGACCGAAGGGGGACGTGCGCGCTTCCCCGCCCAGAACCCGCGTGCGCGCCCGCCGCACCGGCCCAGGCACAAGACCTTCGATGTTGCGGAAGAGCGCCACCGCGTCGCAGGGAGCGGTGACGTCCACGCCGCGGTTGGTCTGCCGGACTTGCACCTTCACGGCCACGAGGCGGTTGGAGCACAGGGCCAGGAACGACTCGCCATTCGAAACGCGCACTTCGTCTGCGGCGTAGGTGCCGGGCACCAGCAACTCCGGCGCAGGACCGGGTGACGCAGCGAGGAGGAGGGCGACGAGTGGCAACATGGACTCACCTGGGGAACATGGTGCAGCCGCCGTGCCCGCCGCGCAGTCGGGCTGTTGGCCGGTGAGCGGGCAGGCGCGGTTGCGCGGTCTGCTATCCGACGCGCGCGGCCGGGCTCTGCCCAGCGGCGAACGTGCCCCTGGCCGAGGAGCGGGCAGGCGCCGGCGGACGCGTCAGCGGGTCCCCGTACCCTGTTCGCACGAACGATCGAACGAAGGGAGACGCGGATGCAGCTGGCAGCGGTGGAAGCGTGGGAGTGCGGGGACTGCGGCTCGGCGGTGACGGGGGAGGCGCTGTTCGCCTACTGCGACGGGTGCGCGCGGACGTTGTGCGTGTCGTGCCTGGAGGACGCCCAGATGTGCGACGGGTGCGACGTGCTGTCCTGCCGGCACTGCGTGATTCGCCTGTTCGCGGTGGAGTGCCCGGGGTGCCAGGCGCCCCTGCACGTGGCCTGCGTGGAGCGGCGCGGCGGGAAGGCCACGCATCCGTTGTGCACGCGGTGCGGAGACCACGCGGCCACGCTCTGGAGTTGAGCTGCGCCCTACCGAGGCGAGCAGGTGAGGATGACCGCGAGCGTTTGCTCCGCCTTCGAAGAGACGTGGCGGACCTCCGCGGCGACGTCGTCGCGGGTCGCCGCGGTGAGGGACCTTCGGGTGCCGTCCACCTTCAGCTCCGCCTGCACCCGCCAGCGCTCCGCGTCGATGCGCGACGACCAGGCCTGGCCCCCCGGGTGCTGCCGCCTCGCCTCCGCCTCCGCGCGCAGCAGGCACTGCCGCTCTTCTTCGGACGCGGAGCAGGACACCTGGAGGGGATCCGGCAGCTTCGCTGGCAGGGCCGTCTCCCGCTTTTCGTCCGACGAGGTCGTCGCGGTGACGCGCCAGGTGCCGCTGCCGGTGGTGAAACCGCGCAGCGCTTCGAGGTCACAGCTTCCGGTGGTCGCAGCCGACAACAGCCCCAGCATCCAGAGGGGCATGGCTCACCTCTTCTTCGCCCAGGTACAGCGAAACTCGTGGTGGGGACCGCCGCGGGACATGCAGGCTACCTCGAAATCTCTGGCCTCGGGATGGCGGCGCACCTCGAGCCCCAGCGTGGCCATGGTGGCGATCATCCAGCCCTCCATCAGCCGGCAGTGGATGGGCGCCATCTGCGGAAAGCCGCTGATGCGAACCCGGGTGTCTTCGGGCGCCCAGGTGATGGCCTCCATCTGGCCCGCGTTCTCGTAGTAGCTCGGCCAGACCTTGGAGCAGGAGCGGATGAGGCGCTCCGGGCTCGCCAGCGCCAGGTAGATGCGGAAGACGGTGTTGATGTCCCGAACGCCGGAGGCCTGTCCGAGCTCGCGCGCGAAGTCCGGGTTCCACTTGCCGTAGCGGCGCTCGAGCGCGGTGAGGAACTGCACGTAGGCGTCGTAGCCGTAGGAGCCGGAGTGGAGGATGCGGCTGTCGAACACGCGCTGGGTGCCGGGGCCTGCTTCCGTCACGACCTCGGCGAGCTCCTGCGCGCCCCACTTCTCCTTCACGTGGCGGATGAGCCCCAGGAACGCGCGGCCGCTCACCGTCGCCGTAGAGGCAACGGCGTCCTGCTCCTTCGATTCCGCTGTGGCTGTCTGGGTCCCCCGCATCGGCGCCGCGGAGCGTAACACCCGCCTGACCGGGAAGGGCGGGCCCCGTCACCCTACGGCAAGGGGCTGCGCACGAAGTCCGCGCCGGCTGCGTGGCATCCTTCGCAGGTGGGATGCCCGCGGCCGTAGAAAGGGTCCGCGTAGTCGGGCGTGAAGCCTTCATAGAAGAGCCAGGTGTCCTTGCCCGCGCCTTCGGCGACCTTGAGCTGCACGGCATGTCCCTGCAGCGTGGTTCCATCCGCGGCGTACATCTCCTTCACGGTGGCCGCGCCCACCGGGTGCACGTCGTTCTGCGCCTGCAACGACGCGACGAGCGCGTCGTTGAAGAACACCCGGACCTTCTTCTTGTGCGGGGCCGAGGTGTCATGGACCGCCGGCTCCGCGTGCCAGGACGCGTAGTCGCCGTTGCGCACGAAGGCGGTCAGCCCCTCCATGCGGGTGTCCATCCCGCCCACCTCACCCAGCCCCTCGTCAGACGACTCTGACCGGGGCGTGCAGCCGACGACCGTCAGAATCATCAACACGACCCGGTAGCGCGCTCTCCTCATGCGGAGACTCCTCCTGTGGCATCCCCTACGCACGAGCCAGGGCGGACGTTACCTCCGCGCGAGGGCGCCCCCCGCTACTCACCACCGTCCACGCCGCCGTCCGGCAGGGTAGCGGGCGCGGGGGTGAAGGGCGGCGCGTCGAAGTCGCCGGTGCGGACGCCTTCGAACCCGGTCTCCAGCGTGAGGGTGGCGCCAGCGACGAGGGGGCCAAACGCACAGGCGCCGAACCAGCCCAGCGCCACCTTGCCCTCGCGGATGCCGTTCACCCGCGCGCCGTCCGGGTACACCAGCCGCTGTCCGAGCCTCTCGGTGCAGGTGTCAGGCGTGCCGGCGTCCGGGTCCGCCATCCCCGCGTCGGGGTCCTCAGGGCCCGCGTCCGGGGTTCCCGCGTCCGGGTCGCACGGCTTGCCGGCGCCGTCCCGCCACGAGGAGACGGTCTCCATGTGTTCGCCCTCCCGGCTGAACCGCCCGCCGGCGAGCGAGATGCCGAGCGCGCCGCAGTGCTCGTTGCCGCCGGACTCCGCCCCGAGGCCGATGAGGAACCGCCCCTTCTGCGCGTGGTCCACCAGCCCGCCGCGCACCTGGGCGCGCTGCCCTGCCGGGAGGGTGTGCAAGGTGTCGTCGATGACGTTGATGACGTGCAGGTCCTGCTTGCGCACCACGTCCTGCTGGTCGATGGCGACCTGCGTCCAGAAGGTCTCACTGGGGCAGTGCACGTCCGGGCGGCCACAGAACTCGGTGAGGTCCAGCCGCAGCGGCTGCCCGTCCCAGGTCCCGAAGTCCACCACGTCGCCGTAGCCGGTGGCGGTGGCCTCCCGCACCGCCCCCCCGAGGTTCAACGCCAGCTCGAGCCGGTCGTCGTAGGTGAGCGCGTAGTTGCCACGGACATCCCACTGCGCCGGGTTGCCGCCACTGCCTCCGGCTCCGCAGGCGTGGAGCGACGCAGCCAGCAGGAGGAGCGACGCGCCGGCGAAGGCAGGGGAGAGGGCACGCAGGGAACGCATGCGCGCATCGTACCCGCACGCCCCCGTCAGACGCAGTTCAGGGGCCCGCCCTCACACACCGCCCGGGCCGCCTCGCGCCAGCGTCCGGGCTCGAGCGGGCGCTTCGCCGCGCGGTGTGCCGCTTCGAGGAGGGCCACTTCGCGGCGGGTGAGCCGCCCGTCGAGCGCGCACGCCAGGCCCAGCGCGAGCAGCGCCTTCTGCTGCGCCGCCGCCTCGAGCGTGGGGAGCTGCGCGAGGAAGCGGTGCGGATCGTCGAGCTGTTCGGGGAGGGCCGCACCGGCGCCGGCCTCCGGGCCGGGCGTGAGCTGGCGCTCGAGCTCGACCAGCAGGTGTTCGAGGTTCGGATGCAAGTCCCGCGTCCGGACGATGGCGGAGCCCACCGCGCGCAAGAGCGCCTCGCGCTCCGCGGCAGACGGAAGCTCGCCGCCGGAGCGCGGGACGAGCAGCTGCACCGCCTGCTCCACGGCGCGCGGCCCCATGGCGCGCAGGCGGGCCTGGCGGAGGATGCGGAGGGTGACGATCACGTTCCACACCGCGGTCACCGGCACCGCGATGAAGGGGAGGAAGCTGCGCACCGCGGCGCGGCTCAAGAGCCGCTTGAAGAGCTGCTTGAGGATGAAGTTCGTGGCGGCGAGCTTGGCCTTGTACAGGAGCGTCAGCGCGAGCAGCGCCAGCTTCGAGGACTCCCGGTGGGGATCGACCGCGGGGTGGGCGTTCCGCGGGTTGGGCATCTCCAGCGCCGCGCGGGCCAGGGGCCTGTCGAGCCGCGTCCAGTCGTTGACCCCGGCGATGCGCGCGATGCGCGAGGTGGCGTCGAGCGCGTTCCAGACGAGGAAGGCGATCTCCGCGACCGCAAACACCGCGGTGGCGCCGCCGACCAGGGCCCACCAGCGCCACTGGTGTTCGAACACGGACTCGGGCCAGCGCTGGGTCGCCATCACCTCCGCGGTGGCGATGAGGCCGCTGGCGAGGACCCCCGAGGCCGCGGCGCGTCCGGACGCGAGCCACTGCAGCCGCCGGAAGGCCTCCGCCTCCTTCGCCAGGCGGGCGGCGGATGGCTGGATTCGCTCCGCCCGCTCGCGAACGAAGCGCGCGCCGAAGCGCTCCAGAGGAGGCGCGGACGCGGAGCTCTTCGGCGCCGCGCGGAGGCGGTCCCCTGTCTTAGACGGTGAGGAAGCGGGCGTGGCGGTGGAGGACATGCCACCGACGAGTGTCAGTGCGAGGCGCCGAGGCGTCCACAGCGCAATTCGCCTTCTGCGCCCCAGCGACGAAAAGCGCGCGCCTACTGGCACCCGAAGGCAGGTTGTCCGTCTGCAATGGTGACCACCGGGTCCTCGGGCGACAGCGAGTTCGCGGCGATGAGCTGGCCGAAGCTGCTCGTGTTGCTGCTGGTGGTGGGCGGGAAGGTGCAGCCGGGCGCGTCGGTGGAAGGCTGGAGTGACGCTCCGTCGTCGCTCAGCACGAAGCGCTCCGTCCCCGCGAAGACGAAGGCGCGGCCGTCCGGCGCGAAGGTGAACTGCACCCGGCCGTCGATCTGCGCGGGCGGCGTCAGCGAAAGGCGCGAGAGGCTGTGCGCGTCCAGCCGCTCCAGCGAGATGGTGCCGGGGCCACAGCCGGGGATGGCGGGCCCGGTCGAGGGCTCGCCCACCCGGTGGACGACGGCGAGCAGGCTCCCATCTGGCGACGGCACGGCCGCCGAGAAGGAACACGCATCGGGGGTGCCCGGTGATTCGAGCACCGGCTGGACGGCGCCCTCCAGGCTCCAGCGCTCGTAGCGAACGCCGCCGCCGGTCATGACGGAGCCGAGGACGTAGCCTGCGCCCTTCATGAAGTACCAGGCGGGTCCGGGCTCGGCGTCCCGCCAGTCACCGAGCGGCGTGGAGGCGCCCTCGAGGCTGCGGCGGAAGACGCGCAGGCGATGGTCGCTGGTGATGGACTCGGCCTCCGGAAAGGGCGACGCCCGCTGCCGCTCCTCGAACGTGTGGCGCACGTAGAGGTGCTCGCTGTCGTCATCCGCCCAGATGGCCGTCTCGATGATGTCGCGGTCCGCCGAGGCGCAGTTGCAACCGGTGAAGCCCGCCACGGCGAAGAGCAAGAGCAAGAGCGGATGACGCGGCATGGATGAACCTCCCGCGCAGAGTCTACGCGGCGTGAGCCGCCTGCACCCAGGTCGAGGAGAAGGTGCCCCCCCGCTTCGACCCCGACCGCGTGGTGCTGGCTTCTGCGGCTGTGGGCTCGTCGGCGTCGAGGCCTGGGTCCTGGGGCTACGGAAGCCGCGCGTCCTCCACCGCGAAGAGGATGGCCTCCGGCGTGGCCGGAAGGCGCAGCTGCACCTCCCGGTTCGCCGGACCGAACGCACCGATGGCCTGGCGCAGCGCCGTCACCGCGCCAATCGCCAGCATGAACGGCGGCTCGCCCACGGCCTTGCTGCCGTGGACCACGTCGTCCTGCGGCGCGTTCTCCAGAAGGTGCACCCGGAGGTCTTCGGGCACATCGCCCAGCGCGGGGATCTTGTAGGTGTCCGGGGAGTGCGTGCGCAGATACCCCTTGTCATCGAACAGGAGCTCTTCGCAGGTGAGCCAGCCGTAGCCCTGCACGAAGGCCCCCTCCACCTGCCCCAGGTCGATGGCCGGAGACAGCGAGCTGCCGCAGTCGTGGAGGATGTCCACCCGCCGGAGCCGGTGCTCGCCGGTGAGGCCTGAGACCTCCACCTCCACCACCGCCGCGCCGTACGCGTAGTAATGGAAGGGCTTCCCGCGGCCCGCGGCGCGGTCGTAGTGGATGTCCGGCGTGCGGTAGTACCCGGTGGCCGACAGCGACACCTGCGCCAGGTACGCCGCCTGCGTCACCGCGCTGAACGGAACGGGGGGCGTGGCCATCCCCTGCGCGAACACCTGCCCGTCCTCGAAGCGCACCAGCGCCTCGGGGCACCCGAGCAGCTTCGCGGCGACGGGCAGGAGCCTCTTGCGCAGGGTCTCGCACGCCGCCTTCACCGCCTGGCCGTTGAGGTCTGCGCCGGAGGACGCCGCGGTGGCGGAGGTGTTCGGCACCTTGTCGGTCGCTGTCGGCATCACCCGGAGGTCGGACAGCCGGACGCCCAGCTCGTGCGCGCAGACCGCGAGCATCTTGGTGTGCAGCCCCTGCCCCATTTCAGTGCCGCCGTGGGAGAGCTGCACGGTGCCGTCGGAGTAGACGTTCACCAGCGCCGCCGCCTGGTTGAGGAAGCTGGTGGTGAAGGAGATGCCGAACTTCACCGGCTGGAAGCCGAGCCCCCGCTTGTGGTGCACGCTGGAGGCGTTGAAGGCGCGGACCTCCTCCAGACGACGCGCCCACTCCGCGCTTCGCAGCAGCTCGTCGTGCAGGCGTGCCAGCCGGTTGTCCCCGACCTTCACCTCCTGGCCGTATGGGGTGCGGTTGCGCGGCGCCTCTCCGTAGAAGTTCCGCTGGCGGATCTGCGCGGGGTCCAGCCCCAGCCGCTCCGCCGCCCGGTTCAGGACCTCCTCGATGACCACCATCCCCTGCGGTCCGCCGAAGCCCCGAAACGCGGTGTTGGACGGCAGGTTGGTGCGCGCCACCAGGCCGGTGAGCTCCGCGGCGGGCAGGAAGTACGCGTTGTCCATGTGGAACAGGGCGCGGTCACAGATGGCGCGGGACAGGTCGGTCGCGAAGCCGCCGTTCGCGTACGTGGTGGCGCGCAGGCCCATGATGCGCCCCTCCGCGTCGAACCCGGCGTCGAAGACCGTCCAGAACGGGTGCCGCTTGCCCGTGGACATCATGTCCGTGTCGCGGTTCAGCCAGACCTTCACCGGACGGCCGGTCTTCACAGCGCCCAGAGAAGCGATGGCGGCGAAGTGCGCGGCCTGCGTCTCCTTGCCGCCGAAGCCGCCGCCCATCCGGGGCACCTCCACGCTGATGCGCTGCCGTCCCCACCCGAGCACGTGCGAGACGATGGCCTGCACTTCAGAGGGATGCTGCGTGGAGCACCACAGCCGCAAGGCCCCGCCCTCCTCCGGGACGGCCAGGGTGGCGTGGGTCTCCAGGTAGAAGTGGTCCTGGGGGCCGGACTCCACCTCTCCGCTGATGCGCAATGCCGAAGACGAGAGCGCCGCCTCTACGTCCCCCACCCGGATGACGTGCGGCTCGGAGAGGAAGGCCTGCGCCTTCACCGCCTCTCCAACGGTGAGCACCGCAGGCAATGGCTCGTAGCCCACCTGGATCTCAGCGGCCGCGCGGCGCGCCTTTGCGTAGGAGTCCGCCAGCACCGCCGCCACCACCTGTCCGTGGTAGTGGACCTCGCCCTTTGCGAAGAGCGGCTCGTCGTGGACGATGGCGCCCACGTCGTTGAGTCCGGGCACGTCCTCCGCCGTGAGCACCGCGTGCACGCCGGGCAGGGTCCGCGCCACGCTCGCATCGCAACGGGTCAGCCGCGCGTGCGCATGCGGGGAGGTGACCAGGTGGACGACGAGCGTGCCCGGCGGCATCGGCAGGTCGTCCACGTACAGCGCCTCGCCGGTGGCGTGGCGAAGGCCGCTCTCATGCTGCGCGGGCTGGTGCAGCGGCGACTTCGGGGCTTGTGCGTCCGGCTTCTGGAGCTCGAGCTTTCGCACGGCTACCTCACCTCCACGGTGGCGATATGCGGGTGGGGCAGCTTCGGCGCGCGCGCCTTCTTCGTCTCCTCGAAGAAGCCGATGAGGAGGTTCCGCGCCACCAGCTGCCGGTAGCGCGCTGACCCGCGGTGGTCGGTCATGGGCGTGAAGTCTTCGGCCAGCTGCGCCGCCGCGGCCTTCACCGTCTCCGCGTTCAGCGGTTGTCCCACCAGCGCCGCCTCCGCCTTGCGCGCGCGGGAAGGCGTGGCCGCCATGCCGCCGTAGGCGAACCGGGCAGAGGTCACCACGCCCGCGCCGTCCGTCTGCACGTAGAAGCCGGCGGCCACCGCGCTGATGTCCAGCTCGCGGCGCTTCGACACCTTGTACGCGCTGACGAACGCGTCCTTCGGAGGCTTCGGGACCTCCACCGCCGCCAACACCTCCCCAGGGCGAAGGGCGGTCTTCCGGTACGCGAGGAAGAAGTCCTCCAGAGGCAGGCGGCGCTCGCCTGCGCGCGAGGCGAGGACCACCGTTGCGCCCAGCGCCAGCAGCACCGGCGGCAGATCACCGATGGGCGAAGCGTTGCAGAGGTTCCCGCCCAGGGTGGCGCGGCTCTTGATGGCGCGCGCGCCGAAGTAGCGCAGCATCCGCTCCAGGGGCGGCAGGTGCTGCTCCGACCAGGTCTCGAGGTCCGTCAGGGTCGTGGTGGCCCCGAAGCGCCAGCCCGAGCCGTCCGCCAGCGCCTGCACCCCGCGCAACGACGCGATGCCCTCCAGGGACACCAGCACCCGCGGCTCCGCGTGGCGCTTGGTCACCTCCAGGGAGAGGTCGGTGCCGCCCACCACCACGCGCGCGACCTTCGGATGCCCGTCGAAGACGTCCCACACCTCGTCCAACGAGGTGGGGTTGAAGTAGCGCTGCTCGCCGGCCTGGTACGTCAGCGCCATCGCCTCTGGCGGCGGGGGCGGCGCCTTCAGCGTTCGGGCGAAGTCGTCCTCCGGCCGCGCGCCCGCGACCACGTTCGCCGCCTCCCG
>CAZQVZ010000103.1:0-15440 GCA_964596895.1 uncultured Myxococcaceae bacterium | reverse complement strand
GAGCAGACGGCCGGCTCCGAGCAGGTGCTCAAGGCGGTGGAGGCCATCAAGGCCGTCAGCGAGCACCAGATGCGCTCGGTGCGGCAGCTCGAAGAGGCCATCGAGTCACTGCAGAAGCAGGCGGAGGTCCTGCGCACCGAGGTCCGGCGCTTCCGCGTCTGAAGCGAAGGCGCGCCGCTAGAGCTTCTCGGACCGCTCCACCCGGGGCTCCAGCCTCCCGTTCCGCATGGACCACAGCTTGTCGAGCTGCCGCAGTGCGTCCTTCTTCGCAGCGGCCTCGTCGGTGCCGAAGCCCACGCCGTACATGGTGACGGTGCAGGCCTCCTTCTCGTCCACCACCTCGAGGACCACGAGGTGGCGCCCGAGGAGCTTGTCCTTCTTGCCGAAGTTGTCCTTGTTGCTGAGGTTCTTCGCCTTCGGGTACTTCTCGCGGACGAGCTTTCCGGCGCGGGTCCCGGCGGTGTCCCCTCCCTCCCTGGGCCCCACCGCGACGACGTAGCCCAGGTCGGTGTCACAGTCCTTCTGGCCCATCGTCCGGGCGACGATGGCGTGGATGGCGGTGGCCTCTTCGTCTTCCGCCAGCGCGGCGAAGGGGAGGAGCACGGCCAGGCTCAGGGACAGGGGCAGCAGGTGCATGCGCATGGGGGGACCAAAGACCAGCAAGCAACCTGTGCGCAACCGGGGCCCGGGGTGTTAGGGGTGCCCGCGCATGCTCCCCGTCCAGCGCTCCGAACGGATGATGCTCTTCATCATCGGGTCGGTGCAGTTCATCAACATCCTCGACTTCATGATGGTGATGCCGCTGGGGCCGGACTTCTCCCGGGCGCTGGGCATCCCGCTGTCGCACGTGGGCTACATCGGCGGGAGCTACACCGCGGCGGCGTCCCTCACCGGGCTCGCCGGCGCGTTCTTCCTCGACCGGTTCGACCGGAAGAAGGCGCTCATCGTCTGTCTGGCGGGGCTGGTCCTCGGCACCGCGCTGGGCGGCTTCGCCACGGGCCTGGGGACCTTGATGGCCGCGCGCCTGGTGGCCGGCGCGTTCGGGGGACCTGCCACCAGCCTCGCCATGAGCATCGTCGCGGACCTCGTTCCCACCGAGCGGCGCGGCAAGGCCGTGGGCGCGGTGATGGGCGCGTTCTCGGTGGCGAGCGTCCTGGGCGTCCCGCTCGGCCTCAAGCTCGCCCTGTGGGGCTCGTGGCGCACGCCGTTCTTCGCGGTGGCCGCGGCGGGGCTTCTCATCCTCGTGCTCGCGGCCTGGGCCCTGCCGCCGGTGCGCGCCCACCTCGACGCCGCGAAGGCGCAGCGGGTCACCCCGCTCCGGGCGCTGCTCACCCGGCGGTCCATGCTCCTGTCCTGGACCCTGACCGCCACCGTGATGGCCGCGGGGTTCCTCGTCCTGCCGAACATCGCGTCCTACGCGCAGGAGAACCTCGACTTCCCGCGCGAGCGCCTGGGCACGCTCTACCTCATCGGCGGGGCGCTCTCGTTCGGGGTGATGCGGGGCGGAGGGTGGCTGGTGGACCGCTTCGGCTCCTTTGCCACCGGCGGCGCCGCCTGCGCGCTCATCCTCCTGGCCTTGTACCTGGGGTTCATCAACTACCCCGCCTGGCTGCCGGTGATGGTGCTGTGGCCGTTCTTCATGGGCGCGCTGGCGCTGCGGAACGTGGCGTACAACACCCTCACCTCCAAGGTCCCCACCCAGACCGAACGCGCGCGGTTCATGTCCATCCAGTCCGCGGTGCAGCACATGGCGTCCGCGGTGGGCGCCTTCGGGGCCGCCAACCTCCTCTCCGAGGCCGCGGATGGCAGCCTCGTGGGCGTGGAGGGGATGGCGCTCCTCTCCATGGCGCTGACGGCCTTCGTCCCCTTCATGCTCTGGCGGGTCGAGCGCCACGTGACCCGCCCGGATCTGAAGTCCCGCAGCGGCATGCAGCCCCACGACCTGCAGTCCGGGGTCACCTCCTCCGGCGCGGGGATGCCGCCGCCGCCGCCCGCGGGCGGAGGTTCAGCGGACGGCCGCTGACCGGGTGGGCGGGCACAGGGTGCCGGCTCCGTTGATCGCACAGTGGGCTCCGGGGTAAGTCCGCCGGGCCCATGAAGAATCGCCTGCTCACGTCCGCCCTCGCCGCCCTGCTCCTGTCGCCCGCCGCCCTCCGCGCCCAGGAGGTGCAGATCGTCACGCCCGGCGCCCCCACCCCTGCCGAGTCCGAAGACGAGTCCGCCCGTGGCCCCCGCCGGGTGCTGACGCCGGAGGCGCGCGCCAGGGCGCTGAAGGAGGCGGAGGAGCGCAAGAAGGCGGAGGAGGCCGCGAAGAAGAAGGCCGAAGAGGAGGAGCGCCAGCGCCGCGCCGCCGCCGAGGCCGAGCAGCGAAGGCTGGAGGAGGAGGCCCGCAAGCAGGCCGCAGAGGAGGCGCGCCTGAAGGCGGAGGAGGAGGCGAAGCTGAAGGCCGAGGCGGACGCCGCGGAGCGGCTGCGCCGTGCAGAGGAAGAGAAGAAGCGCCTGGTCGAAGAGGAGAAGGTCCGCGCCGCGGAGGCGAAGCGGCTCGAGGCGGAGCGCAAGAAGCTCGAGGCCGAAGAGAAGCAGCGGCTCGCCGAAGAGGAGCGGCTGCGCAAGGAGGAGGAGCGCAAGCGGCTGGCAGAGGAGAAGCGCCAGGCGGAGCTCGACAAGCAGCGCCAGCAGGCCGAAGCCCGCGAGGCGGCGCTGGCGAAGCAGCGCGAGGCGCTCGAGAAGAAGCGCCAGGAGCTCGAGGAGGCGAAGGCCCGCGCGGAAGAGGAGAAGAAGCGCCGCGCCGAGGAGGCGGCAGAGCGCCGGCGGCTGGCGGAGGAGGAGAAGCAGCGCAAGGCGGAGGCGGCCGCGGAGCAGAAGCGGCTGGCCGCGGAGGCGCAGAAGCGCAAGGCCGAAGAGGCCGCGGAGCAGCGGCGGCTGGCGGCGGAGGAGAGGAAGCGCAAGGCCGAAGAGGCCGCGGAGGCCGCGCGCATCGCCCGTGAGGAGGCCCAGGCGAAGAAGCGGGCCGAAGACGAGGCCCGCCGGCTGGCCCTGGAGGAGAAGAGGCGGGAAGAGGCCGACAAGCGCCGCCTGGCCGAAGAGGAGAAGCGCGCCGCGCTCGAGCGCAAGAAGCTGGAGCTGGAGGCGAGGCGGCTCGAGGAGGAGCAGAAGCGGGAGGCCGCCCGGCTGGCAGAGGAGATGCGCAGGCTCGAGGCACAGGGGGGCGCTCGCAAGGTCGTGCAGCCCGGGCAGGGGGCCCAGCCCGCCTCCGCGCAGCCCGCGACCACCACCGCCGCGCCGTCCACCGCGACGTACCTCGGCGCCCGGGGCGCGCCCGGTGGGCTCATCCCCGCCCGGTCCCTGGATGAAGCGAAGGCGGACGCCCGCTTCCGCGCCGCGGCCCTGGTGGAGGACGCGCGGGTGAAGGTGGTCGCCGTGGGAGACCGCTACCCGTACTACGGCATCGCGGACAACGGCTGCTCGTCCGGCAAGCACTTCGTCACCGCGGAGCTGGTGGCCTCGTTTGACGGCATGGCAGCCGGCACCCCGGTCATGCTGCGCATCGACGACGACAAGCTCGGCCCCACCCGCGCTGGCGCAACGCTTGCGTTCAGCGGGCTGCGCCGCGCAGGGAAGGGCCAGGACGGGACCTTCGTCTACTGCGGCAAGGGCACCGCCTTCCCCGTGCGGCGCTGAGCGGCCGAACGTCCGGGCCTGCTGATTGGGCCCTTCAGGGACTGGCATCCCACGTGTAGTGTTCCGGTCTGGCGATGCTGAACATCGGAGCGGGCGAAATCGCGTTGATCATGGTGGTGGCCCTGCTGATCCTGGGGCCCCGCCGGCTGCCCGAGATGGCGCGCGGCATCGGCAAGTTCATGCGGGAGTTCCGCCGGCAGACGGACGAGGTCCGCTCCACGCTGGAGTCGGAGTTCTACCGGATGGACGTGGACATCACGAAGGACCTGCCCAAAGCCCCGCTCTCCGCCACCATCCCGGCGCTGGGCAAGCTGCCGCCCGTCACCGCGGACCCGAAGACCGCCAACGCCCCGCCGGCCGAACCCGGTGCGGCGCCCGCAGAGGCCCTCGCGGGCGCCCCCGCGGAGGCCCACGCGAACGCGCATGTCGTGGACGACGAGACCGTGGCTCGCACCCTGGGTCCGGACCACGCGGCGTTCGTGCCCTCCCCCTACGCGGCGGAGCATGACCACGCGGGGGATCCGCAGGATGAGCCCCCGCCGCCTCCGTTGGGGAAGGGGCAGGAGCGGGCGTGATGTGGCGGAAGCTGACCGAGAAGCGCGCGAAGGCCTCCGCCCCGAAGCAGCCAGAGCCCGGGCCCGACGACGCCAGGGACGGCGCCCCCCACGCAGAGCCCGGTGAAGAGGGCGCGCGGATGTCGCTCGCGGACCACCTGTCGGAGCTGCGCACGCGGCTTCTGCGCTTCACCTTGTCGGTGCTGGCGTTGGGCGCCCTGTCGCTCGTCTTCGCGCGGCCCATCTTCGGCCTGTTGATGACGCCGGTGCTGGACGCGCTGCCGCCCGAGGCGCGGACGCTCATCTACACCTCCGGCATCGAAGAGATAAACGTGCTGATGAAGGTGGGCCTGTACGCAGGCATCTTCCTCAGCATGCCGGTGCTGCTCTGGCAGCTCTGGGGCTTCATTTCGCCCGGCCTCTACCCGTCGGAGAAGAAGTACGCGGCGCCGTTCGTGGTGCTGGGGACCCTGGCGTTCCTCGGCGGCGCGGCCTTCTGCTACTTCGCGGTGCTGCCGCAGATGTTCAAGTTCCTGCTCAACGAAGGGGACTCGGCGGCGCTGGAGGTGCGGCTGGACTCGGCGCGCCTGTACGAAGCCGAAGCCCTGCGCGCCCTGCGCTATGGCGAGCTGTCCCGCGCGTCCGCGCAGGCGAAGCAGGGGCTCGAGCACATCAGCGCGGACGTGAAGCCCCTGCTGATCCCGGTGCAGGGGGCCGCGGGCCCCTCCCCAGGGGTGGAGGTGCAGGCGCGGCTGGACGGGCTGGGGCGGCTGATGGACGCCACCCACGACGCCTTCGGACCGGCGGCGCGGCCGGTCCTCAAGCGGGTGATGGAGAACCGCGAGCGGGCGGTGGAGGCCTACGCGCGCGGCGACTTCCAGGCGGCGAAGGACGCCACCGACGAAGCGGCGAGCGCGCTGGCGGCGGTGTCCGCTTCCCATGCGGCGGTCTTCGGTGACCTCTGGCGGCTGGAGCGGGACCTGTCGGTGGGGAGCTCGCGGCACCAGGCCATGGCCTGGACCCGGCCCATGCTCTCCATGCGCGAGCAGCTCTCCCTGGTGCTGCTGCTCCTCCTGGCCTTCGGCGTCATCTTCGAGTTGCCGCTGGTGATCGCGCTGTTGTCGCTGCTCGGCATCGTCCGGGCGTCCTTCCTCTTCAAGTACCAGCGGCACGCCTTCGTGATGTGCCTCATCCTCGGCGCGGTCATCACGCCCACCGGTGACGCCGTGAACCTGGCCCTGATGGTGGTGCCCATGTTCCTGTGCTTCGAGCTGGGCGTGCTCGCGGCGTGGATCATCGAGAAGAAGCGCGGCAAGCCCGAAGAAGAGACCGCGCTGGCCCCGCCCGCCGCCTGAAGCGCGCGCAGACGGCCTTGGCGCCGGGGGCGAGCGTGATAAGCGACGGCGCTCTTCTTGGCGGAGGACCCCATGGCGCGGATAGCGGTGATCCCCGGTGACGGGGCAGGTGTCGAGGTGATGGACGCGGCCTTGCCGCTCCTGGAGGAAGTGGTCCGCGCGGCGAAGCTGGACCTGCACTTCGAGCGCTTCGACTACGGCGCGGACCGCTATCTGAAGACCGGGGAGTCTCTGCCCAAAGGACAGGTGGAGGTCTTCCGGAAGGACTTCGACGCCATCTTGTTCGGCGCGGTGGGAGACCCACGGGTCCCGGGGCAGGTGCACGCGCGGGACATCCTCCTGGGCCTGCGGTTCGGGCTGGACCTGTACGTGAACTTCCGCCCCTGCCGGCTCCTTTCGGACCGGCTGTCGCCGCTCAAGGGCAAGGGCCGCGAGGAGATCGACTTCGTGGTGTTCCGCGAGAACACCGAGGGCCAGTACAACGGGCTCGGCGGCGTCTTCAAGAAGGGCACCCCGGACGAAATCGCCATCTCCGAAGAGGTGAACACCCGCAAGGGCGTGGAGCGGATCATCCGCGCCGCGTTCACCTGGGCGAAGGCGCACGGCAAGACCCGCGTCACCATGGCGGACAAGCACAACGCCATCCCCGCCCAGGAGCTGTGGCTGCGGACCTTCCGGGAGGTTTCGGCGGAGTACCCCGGCATCGAGGCGAGGCACGCCTTCGTGGACGCCCTGGCCATGCAGCTCATCCAGATGCCGGAGCGGTTCGAGGTCATCGTCACCACCAACCTGTACGGCGACATCCTCACCGACGTGGGCGCCGCCCTGGTGGGCGGGCTGGGGCTGTCCGCGTCCGGCAACCTGAACCCCGACTCCACGCCGCTCTTCGAGCCGGTGCATGGCTCGGCGCCGGACATCGCCGGCAAGGGGCTGGTCAACCCGGCGGCGATGCTCCTGACCATGTCGCTGATGCTCTCGGAGCTGGGCCATGCGGACGCGGCCGCCCGGCTGGAGGGCGCGGTGCAGCGGGCGGTGGACGAAGGCGCGTGCACGAAGGACGCGGGCGGGACGCTCTCCACGAAGGAAGCGGTGGCGGCGGTGCGCGCTCGCCTGCAGGGCTGACCGCCGAGCCCCGGCGCTCCCTGAGTCGACACCGACCTTCCCCGTCGTCTAAGAGGCGCCCTTCGGATGTCCGCAACGAGCGCCCCCCAGAAGCCGCCGCGCATCCATGGCCTGGACACGGCGCGCGCGCTCGCCGTGGTGGCCATGATCTTCGGCCACAGCGCGGATGCGCTCCTGGCGCTGACGGTCCGCGCCACGCCCGGTGTGCAGACCTATTGGATCTTCCGCGGGCTCACCGCGCCCCTGTTCATGTTGGTCTCGGGCTGGGCGGTGGTGACGGTCATCTCGCACAGCCGCGCCACCGGCATGCCCGTGCTGAGGGCCCGGCTGCCGCGGGTCCTCCTCCTCCTGGGCCTGGGGATGGCGCTGCGGTGGCCCGGCTGGGGGCTGGAGCGGCTCTTCGGGTTCGACGCCTCCGTGTGGGCACACTTCCTCGGCTTCGACGCGCTGCAGTGCATCGGCGCGTCGCTCCTGTTGTGCGCGGCCGCGCTGGCCTGGGTGGACAGGCCGGGGGCACGGACGGCGCTGGTGGCGGTGCTGGCGGGGCTCCTTCCGCTGCTGGGCGTGCTCGCGCACGGGCAGGGCTTCATGGCGTCCTTGCCGCAGCCCTTCCGGGCAATGCTGGTGCACAGCCCCACCTCGCCCTTCCCGCTCATCCCCTGGGGCGGCTACTTCTTCGCCGGCGCGCTGATGGGGCTGCTCCTGCCCCGGGTCCACGCCCACTGGCTGCGGGTGGCGGTGCTCTTCGGCGCGGGCCTGGGGCTGGTGGTGGCCCTGCACGCCTCCTGGTCACCCGGGCTGCCGCCGCACAGTCCGGTGCAGATCTTCCACCGCCTGGGGCAGGTGCTCATCCTCTGCGCGCTGTTGACCGCGGTGCCGGCGGCCATCGCCAGGCGGCTGCAGCCGGTGGGCCGGAGCACGCTCGTGCTCTACGTCTTCCACATCCCCATCCTCTACGGCTGGTCCACCTTCCCGGGCCTGGGCAAGCAGTGGGGCCGGGTGCTGGACCTGTGGGAGGTGGCCCTGGTGGCCTGCGCGCTGCTGGTGGCCGGGATGCTGCTCGCGTACGGGCTGCGGCGCGGGCGGGCCTTCGCGCGGGAGCTCTTGCGAGCGCCCTTCCTCAGCTTCCGAGGTGCTTCTTCTCGAAGGCCTTGAGGCTGCCGCGCAGGTCCCGGCGCTGCTTCGCGTCTTCAGACCCGGCGCGGTTCCTGTACTCCTCGAGCATCCGCATGGGCAGGCTCGTCGCCTCGTAGCCGCGGGTGCGCATGGCCTTCTCCAGCCGGGAGATCTCCCCGAGCAGCTCCTGCGTGGAGGGCGTGGCGTCCCGCGGCGGGCGCGGTGTGGGCGTGCGGGTGGTCACCGAGACGGGCTTGACCTCCGGCCGCGCCAGCGCCTTCGCGGTCGCCTTCTCCTTGTGAGGCGGCGGAGCGGGGACTTCGGCGCGCACCGGCTCGGGCTTCGGCGCGGGCGCGGGCTTCGGGGCCAGCGCCGCCGCCACCTCCGGCCCGGGGGGCCGCGGCTTCGGCGGCTGCGGCTTCGGCGTCTCGCGCACAGGCGGCGGCTCGGGCGCGGGTTCGGGCGCGCGCTCGGTGACCTCCGCGAGCGGCTCCGGCCGCGGCGCGCCGTCACCGCTGAGGGCAAGGACGGTCCCCGCGATGATGAGCACCCCCAGCGCTGCGCCGCCGCCGACGAGCAGCCTCCGCGGCCGGCCCGAGCGCACCTGCGGCAGCTCCTGCTGCGCGGGCGAGGGCGCAGGCGCAGGCGCCGTGTCTGACCAGGCGGGCAGCGTGGACTCCCCCGTGGCGGCCCGCGGCTTCTGCCCCGTCCCCGAGCGCTGCAGCACCGGGTTGGTCTGGGTGGACGGCGCAGGCGTGGGGGCCTTGCGCGGCGGCCGCGTGGGAGCGGCCTTTCCGGCGGAGGCGGGCGGCGCCGGCGGGGCCGCGCGCATCTGGGTGGCGGCGGCGGCGAGGTTCCTGCGGATGCGGGTGATCTCGCGGCGCACGGCCTCCGCGGACACGGGCCGGTCCGAAGGCTCCTTGGCCAGGAGCTTGAGCACCAGCGCGTCGAGCTCTTCGGGGATGCCACCTGCCACCGTGGACGGCGCGGGCGGCGTGGCCTCGAGGTGCCGCATCACCCATTCGATGGGCGAGTTGGCCTGGAACGGGAGCTGCCCGGTGAGGATCTCGAACGCGAGCACGCCAGCGGCGTACAGGTCCGTGTACGGCCCCACCGCCTCCGCGCGCGCCTGCTCCGGCGCCACGTATTCGGGGGTGCCCACGAACATGTCGGTGCGGGTCTGGGGCGTGGCGCCGCGCGGCGTGGCGGACGTCTTGGCGAGGCCGAAGTCGAGCAGCTTCACGTACCGCGACCCGTCCGGCTGCTGGACGAGGAACACGTTGGACGGCTTGAGGTCTCTGTGGATGATGCCGGCGCCGTGCCCCGCGCCGAGCGCGGCGAGCATCTCGTCGAGCAGCTCCAGGGCTTCGGTGGGCGGCAGCGCCCCGCGGTCGGTGATGAGCTGGTCCAGCGCGATGCCGGAGAGGTACTCCATGACGACGTAGTGCCGGCCGTCCGGGAGCTCTCCGAAGTTGAAGATGTCGATGATGCCGCGGTGCCGGATGGCGTTGACCGCCCGCGCCTCCGCGAGGAGCCGCTGCACCTGCTCGGGGTCCCGGGCGATCTCCGGGCGCAGCACCTTGATGGCCACCCGCTTGCCGATGAGCGGCTGCTCCCCGGCGTAGACGATGCCCATCCCGCCCTGGCCGAGCCGCTCCTTCACCACGTAGTCGCCGAGCCGGGCGCCGAGGATGGGATCTGCGGCGGCGGTGGCTTCGATGGCGCCGTCGCCTGCGGCTTCGTGCGCGTCGTCGGTGAGGACGGGCGCAGGCTCCGCCGCGGTCAAGGCGAAGCCTTCGCCTGCGCGTGGGACGTAGGTGTTCTCGACGGGCTCGGCCGCGGGTCCACCGTCAACGGGGCAGAAGGACGCGCCGGCCGGGAGGGCCCGGCCGCATCTGGCGCAGGTGCTCAATGCCATCTCTTGGGCGCGAGCCTAACAGGCTCCACCTGAGTCGTCGCTTGCTCGGCCGGTCAGCGGCGTTTCCGACACTGCACACGCAGCCCTGCGGTATAGGTCCGCCCATGGTTTCCAAGCGCAAGCCCATGACCCTGACCCAGAAGATCCTCGCCCACCACGCGCGGAACCTGACGCGTCCGTGGGTGGAGGCAGGAGACGTGCTCCAGATCGGCGTGGACTGGACCATCGCCTCCGAGTTGGCGTGGAACGGGATGGAGCGGACGTGGGAGCTGCTCGGCCGCCCGGACGTCCACGACAAGGACCGCTTCTTCCTCGCGGTGGACCACACGGTGGACCCGGTGACGCTCGCCAACGACAAGCGGGCGCAGAAGCTCACGCAGCTGTCGCGGGACTTCGCGAAGCACAGCGGCATCCGCCACTTCTACGACGCCAACGTCACCATCCTGCACACCAAGTTCTACCGGGACCTGGTGCGGCCCGGAGAGGTGGTCCTGGGCGCGGACTCGCACACCTCTTCGCACGGGGGGCTGGGCGCCTTCGCCATCGGCCTGGGCGGCGCGGACGTCACCGCGGCCATGGTGCTCGGGCAGTCGTGGCTGGAGGTGCCCGAGGCCATCGCCGTGGACTACGTGGGGGAGCTGCCCTTCGGCATCGGCGGCAAGGACGTGATCCTCAAGACCCTGGGGGATCTCGGCCGCAACACGGTGGCCATGGAGCGGTCGGTGGAGTACCGCGGCGAGGCGGCGAGACGGTTCTCCACCGACATGCGCTTCACCATCGCCAACATGACCGCGGAGTTCGGCGGGCTCAACGGCATCTTCGAGGCGGACGGGGAGGTGGCGGCGTGGATGGCGGGAAGGCCAGACGCCGACTACCGGGACGGCGGCCACTACCTCCGCGCAGACGAAGACGCCCCGTACACCGCGCGCTACCGCATCGACCTCGGCAGGCTCGGGCCGCTGGTGGCCAGGCCGTTCTCGCCGGACAACGTGAAGCCGGTGGAGGACGTGTTGGGGCTGGCGCTGCACGGCTGCTTCATCGGCGCGTGCACGACGACCGAAGAGGAGCTGGTCCTGGGCGCGCTGGTGCTGGAGCAGGCCTTCGCCGGCCGAGCGCCGCAGGCGCCGCATCCCAGGAAGCTGGTGGTCCCCGGGGATCTCGGCATCGTGGCCCGGCTTCGCGAAGGCGGGCTCTGGCAGATCTACGAACGCGCGGGCTTCCGGGTGGGGCCCCCCGGCTGCTCGATGTGCCTGGGCATCGCCTCCGAGAAGGCGCAGCCGGGCGAGGTGTGGCTCTCCTCGCAGAACCGCAACTACGAGAACCGGATGGGCGCAGGGTCACTCGCGCACCTGGCGTCAGCGGCCACGGTGGCGGCCTCCGCGGTGGAGATGAAGGTCGCGGACCCCAGGCCGTATCTGGCGAAGATTGACCAGGCGCGCTACGCGAAGCTCTTGCACCGGGAGGTGACGCAGCGCGCGTACGACGTCCGCTACACCGAGCCGGAGGTGGCGGTGGCGGGCGCAGCCGGCGCGCAGGCGCAAGGGGGCGCGGCGAAGGGGGAGGTCATCTCCGGGAAGGTGCAGCGCTTCGGAGACCACGTGGACACCGACGCCATCATCCCCGGGGAGTTCTGCCACCTCACCGACCTCGCGGAGATTGGCGCCCACGCGTTCCACCACGTCCGGCCGGCGTTCGTCTCCCGCGCGAAGGAGGGGCGCACCCTCATCGTGGCGGGCGAGGCCTGGGGCTCCGGGTCCTCGCGCGAGCACGCGGTGTGGGCGCTCCTGGGGGCGGGCATCCGGGCGGTGATCGCGAAGAGCTACGCGTTCATCCACAAGCGCAACCTCGTGAACGAGGCCCTGGCGTACCTGGTGGTGAAGGACGAGGCGTTCTACGCGCTGGCGGAGGAGGACGCCCAGCTGGAGGTGGACGTTCTGCGCGGCGAGGTTCGGCACGTGGCGTCGGGGAGGGTCTTCAAGGCCGAGAGCCCCAGCCCCATCGTCCAGGCGCTGCAGCGCGAGGGGGGCCTGGTGCCCGCGGTGCGCCGCCACGGCACGAAGGTCTTCGAGGCGCTGTCCGCGTAGAGGACGTCTTCGTCGCCGGGAACCCTCGCGGCCCCCGGCGTGTCCGTGTATCCCTGCTGCCGTGGATCGGGTCCTCTTCGTCCAGCTCTTCGTGCTGGTCGCCTGCGCGGTGGCGCTGCGGTTCACCCTGTGGCGCGCCCTCCTGTTCCTGCGCCCGGACTCCCTGCGCATCTTCGCGGACGAGCCGCCCCGCAAGTGGGACGGCGTGCAGTGGGGCCTGCTCCCGTTGGAGTTGCGCGGGGCGGCGGCGGAGCTGCAGGGCCTGGGGTTCGTGCCCCTGGGCACGCACGTGGAGAAGCCCCTCTTCGGCCCTGGCCGCACCTGCTTCGACTTCGTCTCCACCTCGCACAAGGCGCACGCCACGCTCTTCGAGGGGCCGGGCGGGCAGCCGCGCGTCTACCTGCTCAGCACGCTCGAGGGCGGCGGCTACGTGGTGTCCGCGGGGTACCGGCGACCGGCGCTGGAGATCCCCGGGCGTTATCTGTCCGGGTACATCGAGAACGCGACGGTGGAGCGGGTGGCCCGCGCGCACCTGCGCCGGGCCGAGGGGCTTGCGACCACGCTGGAGCCCACCCTGGAGGGGCGGGTCGCAGCGCAGCGCGCGTGGTACGTGGGGTGGGGCAAATCAGAGGTCCGGCAGCGCAACGCCCGCGGGTTGTTGTGGACCGTGGGCACATTGGGCATGGTCGGCTGGATCATCTTCGGAATCCTTTAGGAGCAAAAAGTCATCATGAAGAGCGTGTCGAAGAGCGAGGAGATCTGGTTTTTGTCCGCCAAGCGGACCGCGTTCGGGACCTTCGGGGGCGCCCTCAAGGACCTGACGGCGACGGACCTGGCGGTGGAGACGGCGAAGGCGGCGCTGGCGCAGGCGAAGATCTCGCCCGAGGACGTGCAGCACGTCGTCTACGGGAACGTGATCCAGACCGCGGCGGACGCCATCTACCTGCCCCGGCACGTGGGCCTGCGCGCCGGCGTCCCGGTGCCGGTGCCGGCGCTGGGCGTGAACCGGCTGTGTGGCTCGGGCTTCCAGGCGTTCGTGACCGGCGCGCAGCTGATGCTCAACGACGAGGCGCAGGTGGTCCTGGCCGGCGGCACTGAATCCATGAGCCAGGCGCCGCACATCATCCGCGGCGCGCGCTGGGGCCTGCCCCTGGGCAAGGGCAACCTCGAGGACTCCCTGTGGACGGCGCTCACCGACAGCTACACCGGTGATCCCATGGCCATCACCGCCGAAAACCTCGCGGTGCAGTACGGGCTCACCCAGGACGACGTGGACGCGTACTCGTTGCTCACGCAGCAGCGGTTCGCCGCCGCGCAGGAGTCCGGCAAGTTCAACGACGAGATCACCCCGGTGGAGCTCAAGAGCCGCAAGGGCACGGTGACCTTCGCGAAGGACGAGCACAACCGGCCGGAGACCACGCTGGAGGGGCTCAAGAAGCTGCCCAGGGTCTTCAAGAAGGACGGCGTGGTCCACGCCGGCGCGGCCAGCGGCATCTGCGACGGCGCGGCGTCGGTGGTGATGGTGACGCGCTCCTTCGCCGAGAAGCGGGGCCTCACGCCCATTGGGAAGCTGGTGAACTGGGGCGTGTCGGGGTGCGATCCGAAGATCATGGGCATCGGCCCTGCGCCGGCCATCCGCAACCTGCTCGCGCGGGCGGAGACCTCTTTGGACAAGGTGGACCTCTTCGAGGTGAACGAGGCCTTCGCGCCGCAGTACCTCGCGGTGGAGAAGGAGCTGGGGCTGCCCAGGGACCGCACCAACGTGAACGGCGGCGCCATTGCGGTGGGGCACCCGCTCGGCGCGTCTGGCGCGCGCATCACCTCGCACCTGCTGTACGAGCTCAAGCGGCAGGGCGCTCGCTATGGTATCGGTTCGGCCTGCATCGGCGGCGGGCAGGGGATCGCAGTGCTGGTCGAGGCCATCTAAAGAGGACTTTGGACCATGAACGACGACGCGAAGGCGGCCCGGGAGCGGGCGAAGGCCCTGGCCGAGGCCCGGCGCGCGGAGCGGCGCAACCGCAAGCGGCGGTGCGTGCTTTGTCAGGCCGAGGAGTCGGAGAAGGTGCCGCTCGGGGCGCACCCGGACGGCATTGGTCCCTCCTGCAAGGATGAGTCGTCCTGCATGGGACGGCGCGCGGTGGCGGTTCGCTGATGGCAAAGCCCAGGCGCCCCGCCGGCCGGACCAGCATGTCCGCGCCGCGCGAAGACGTGGTCTACGACTGGAACCGGGTCCGGACCCTCCCGAAGCCCGCCCACGCGTTCGACCTCTTCGACGAGACCCTGCGCGACGGCGTGCAGTCTCCGTCGGTGTTCGACCCGTCGCTCGAGGACAAGCTGCAGCTCCTCGAGTACATGCACGCTCTGGGCATCCGCTCCGCGGACATTGGCCTGCCGGGCGCGGGCAAGCGCGCGTTCGACGACGTGGTGGCGATGACCCGCCACATCCAGAAGAAGAAGCTCAAGATCGAACCGGGCGCCGCGGGGCGGACGCACGTGGCGGACGTGAAGGCCATCGCGGAGGCGTCCCAGAAGGCGGGCATGCCGCTGGTGGTCTACGCCTTCATTGGTTCGTCGCCCATTCGGCTGTGGGCGGAGGGCTGGGACACCGACTTCATCATCCGCACCTCCACCGAGGCCATTGACCTCGCGGTGAAGGAGGGGCTGGACGTGGCGTTCGTGACCGAGGACACCATCCGGTCCTCGCCGGACGTCCTGGACCGGGTGTTCCGCGCGGCCATCGACCATGGCGTGAAGCGGCTGGTGCTGTGTGACACCGTGGGCCACGGCACCCCGGACGGGGTGAAGGCGCTCATCCAGTGGACGCAGGGCCTCATCGCCGGCATGGGCCGCGCGGGCGAGGTGAAGATCGACTGGCACGGCCACAACGACCGGGGCCTGGCGCTGGTGAACGCCCTCTACGCCATCGAGGCCGGGGCCTCGCGGGTGCACGGCTGTGGGCTCGGGGTGGGGGAGCGTGTGGGCAACACGTCCATGGACCTGCTCCTGCTCAACCTGAAGCTCCTGGGCTGGTTCGACCACGATCTGTCGAAGCTCGTGCCCTACGTGCAGAAGGTGTCCGAGGCCTGCCGGTTCCCCATCCCGAAGAACTACCCGCTCTCCGGCGAGGACGCGTTCCGCACCGCCACCGGGGTGCACGCGGCGGCCATCATCAAGGCGCAGAAGCGCGGCGATCAGTGGCTGAGTGACCGGGTCTATTCGGGCGTGCCCGCCGGCGAGTTCGGCAAGGCGCAGGTGATCGAGATTGGCCACATGAGCGGGCTGTCCAACGTGCGCTACTGGTGCGAGGCCCGGGGAATTGCGGCGGACGAAGCGCTGTGCCGGGCCATCCTCGCCAGGGCCAAGGAATGCGCCTGGACGCTCACGGACCAGGAGATCCTGGCGCTGGTTCAGGCACACGGCGGCGGGAAGAGCGTGCGTCCGAAGCGCGCGCGGGCGGGATAAGCAGGTTGCCGGTCCAACACAGTGGGTGTAAAGACCGGCGTCCTTGGGGAGGGCGTAATGGCCAACATGAACTTCACCGGTGTGAAGGTCTTCTCGACCACGCTCGCGCGTGACCGCGAGAACATGGGTGAGAACATCACCAAGTGGT
>CAZQVZ010000102.1:0-15498 GCA_964596895.1 uncultured Myxococcaceae bacterium | reverse complement strand
TGCGCTGGCCGTCGAGGTTTTCGTCCTGGTAGAGCCAGTCCACACCGGCGACGAACGCGGGGTCGGTGTTGAAGGCCTGCTCTTCTCCGTAGAACCAGATGATGGGCGCCTTGAGCACGCCGAGCCGCTCGGTGGCATTGGCCTGGCCGTCGCCGTTGAAGTCCACCGCGTCCTCCAGCGGCTCGAAGGCGCCGCTGCCGTTCACGTCGAGCCACGCGTAGGCCCCGCCGTCCGCGCGGAAGAACATGGGGTGGAAGGGATCGAACCCCGAGTCCACGTCCGCGACCACCACGCCTTCGCCGCGGCCCAGCGGGGAGAGCTCGCGGCGCAAAGCCTCGGCCTCCACCTCCCGGGCGGTGGTGCTCTGCGGGACGGAGGGCGGCAGCGGACGGAACCCGAAGGTCGGCGCCACGCGCGCCACGTCTTGGCGCGCGCTGAGCGCATGCAGCGATTGCCAGCTGCAGTCTGCCTCCACCACAGGCCCCACGTTCGCCACCGCGCCATCCGGAAGCCGCGCCACCTCGCACCCCAGCGCCGCGAGCTGCTCCGAAGTCGACCCGGTCACCTCTTCGCTTAGCTGAAGGGTCACCCGCAGACCGGCAGAAGAAACGCTCCTGCCGAGCAGGGGGTGCGGCACGTCCGGGTTCACCCGCGCGTTGCGTGCGAGCCGGTACGCGAAGGCGAGCCGGCCGTCGAGCGACGGCGGCAAGGGCTTCGCAAAGAGCCTCTCTGCGGCGGGCACCGGCTTCGGGATGATCGGAGACGACGCCAGCGCGGCCAGGGGCCACAGCAGGAGGGCGGCGAGGGAGGCAGAGCGTGCAAACATGCGCGCGCCCCTCTGCAAACCGTGAACCCACCCATTTCTCCTCTGGGAGGGCTCCGGTGGTGGGGTGGTGCGCCCGTCAGTTTTCCGTCGCTTCCGGCGCGGCTGCCACGTTTTGCGCGGCGCACCGCGGTCCAGCCTTCACCCGGGGCCCAGAGGTCGTAGCGTGCGGGTGACCATGGACACCACCCAGCCACTGGAAGGGAAGATTGCGGTCGTCGCCGGGGCCACCCGAGGTGCGGGACGCGGCATCGCCACCGCGCTGGGCGAACTGGGCGCGACCGTCTACTGCACCGGCCGCAGCGTGAAGGGCAGCCCCGGGATGAAGAACCGCCCTGAGACCATCCACGAGACCGCGGAGCTCGTCACCGCGCGCGGCGGCCGAGGCATCGCCGTACAGGTGGACCACACGGTGCCCGAGCAGGTGACGCGGCTCTTCGAGCAGGTGGGGGAATTGGACATCCTCATCAACGACGTCTGGGGCGGAGACGAGCTGGTGGAGTGGGGCAAGAAGCTCTGGGAGACGAAGCTCGAGGACGCGCTCACGCTCGTCGACCGGGCCATCAAGACGCACGTCATCACCAACCACCAGGGCCTGCCGCGGCTGCGCAAGGGCGGGCTGGTGGTGGAGATCACCGACGGCGACGGCTTCTACTACCGGGGCCACCTCCTCTACGACCTGGTGAAGACCACCCTCATCCGCATGGCCTTCGCGCTGTCGCAGGAATTGAAGGGCCGGGAGGTCACGTCGGTGGCGGTGACGCCGGGCTTGCTGCGCTCGGAGATGATGCTGGAGAACTTCGGTGTCACCGAGGCCAACTGGAAGGACGCGGCCAGCAAGGTGAAGTCCTTCATCGCCTCGGAGACGCCGCTGTTCGTGGGCCGCTGCATCGCGGCGCTCGCGGCGGACCCGGACAAGGCGGCGAAGGACGGGCGCGTCTTCGCGTCCTGGGATCTCGCCTTGGAGTACGGGGTGGATGACGCGGACGGCACCCGCCCCCACTTCATGCGCTGGCTTCGGGACAACGAGCCGCAGATGGCCGCCGCCTGGAAGAAGCTCGACGACACCTTCTACGGCTACTGGGGGCCATGCCCTACGAGATGCCCCGGCTGAGCCTGTGCGTCAGTGGGGCCCGTGCGCGGGCTCCAGGGTCCCGTGCTCGCCGCCCTTTGCCCGCCGGCCGGTGAGCAGCGCCCGCGCAAAGCCGAACACCTGCACCGCCTTGCTGGACGACGGGTTCCAGTACTCCACCCGTTCCACAGCGACTCGGAGCAGCGTCAGGCCAGGGCTGTCGAGCCCATCCGGGAACCACGCCTTGAAGACCGGGTTCCACAGCTCCTCGAGCTTCTGGCGGTCATGCACCACCTGCGCGGTGCCGCTGATGGAGACGTAGCGGTCCTTGTCCTTGTCCATCAGCCCGACGTTGACCTGGTGGTGCTGCGAAACCTCCTGCACCTTGTGCGTCTCCTCCGAGGTGAGGAACCAGAGGCCGCCCTCGTCGTCGAGCTCGAGCATGGACATCGGCCGGGAGTGCAGCTGCCCGCCTGGCACCTCGGTGGTCAGCATGGCGAAGCGCAGCCCCTTCAAGAGCTGGCGCACCTTCGTCAGGTCGTCTTCGTTCTTCGCGTGCTCGTGGTGGCTCATGCCCCAGAACGTGGGAACGGACCGCGCGCCGCGCATGGCCCCCGCCTGCAGGGCAAACGGGCGAGGCCCACCCGGGCGGACGCACCGGCCAGAAGATGCGGGAGGATGGCCTCGGGCGCGGGGAGCATGGGTCAGGGAGGGGCGCGTTCACCCGGTGCGGCGGGCGCGGTAGCTTCTCCTCCCCATGGTCGCCTTTCCGCCCACGCGCTGGACGCTGATCCTCTCTGCGCGCGAGTCCCCCGGGGCGCGCGAAGCGGCCATGCGCGAGTTGCTCTCCGCGTACTGGAAACCGCTGTACGTCTTCATGCGGCAGAAGGGGCTGGACGCGACCTCGGCCGAAGACGCGGTGCAGGACCTGCTCCTGCGCCTGTGGTCGAACGACTTCTTGAAGTCTCTCACCCCCGAGCGGGGGCGGCTGCGCGCCTTCTTGCGGACCGCGGCCCAAAACCACCTCATCCACCGGCATGAGAAGGCGTCCGCGGCGATGCGCGGCGGCGGCCTGACGCCTGTTCCCCTGGACTTCGCGCTGGCCGAGCGCCTCGCGCAGGACATGGGGGAGGGCGCGCCGGAGGATGCGTTCGACCGCGCGTGGGCGAAGGGGGTGATGGACCGGGCGCTCTCGCGGCTGCGCGCTGAATACGAAGGGGGCGAACGCTCAGGTTCTTTCGCGCTGGTGGAGGCCTTCTTCCGGCCGGCCGAAGAAGCACCTGCCTACAAGGACGCCGCGGCCGCGAACGGGATGAGCGTCCCGCAGCTCAAGAGCTTCCTGCACCGCGCGCGCGGCCGCTTCCGCGAGCTGGTGCGCGACGAGGTGGCGCAGACCCTGGACACAGGCTCCACCGGGGCCTCGGAGCTGGACGAAGAGGTCTCGCACCTCATCGCGGTGCTCGGGAGATGAGCGCTGGGTGCCCCCGGTGTGGCGTGCGCGTGGCCTCGGGCGCGGAGGGTGCGGTCTGCCCCGGCTGCCTCTTCGGCGCAGGGAGTGAAGGGCCCGGCCGCTTCGACCACCTCGAGCTGGGCGAGCCGCTGGGCAAAGGCGGCATGGGGGAGGTGTTCCGCGCGAAGGACCTGCGGCTCGGGCGCGAAGTGGCGGTGAAGTTCCTCCCTCCGTCGCTCGCCGAGACCCAGGAAGGCCGGGCGCGCTTCGAGCGCGAGGCGCGCGCGCTGGCGCAGCTCGCCCACCCCCACATCGTCGCGCTGCACGCGTTCGGGGAGTGGGAGGGCCAGCCCTACCTGTCGATGGAGCTGGTGGACGGCCCGCCGCTTCCCCAGCGCCTGCCGCTCTCGCGCGCCGAAGCCCTGCGGGTGGCCATCTCGGTGTGCGAGGCGCTGGCCTTCGCGCACGCGCGCGGCATCGTGCACCGGGACATCAAGCCGGCGAACGTGCTCGTGGCCCAGGACGGGCAGGTGAAGGTGGCGGACTTCGGCATCGCGCGGCTGTGGGCGGAGGACGCGAAGGGCCCCCTGGGCGCGCTGACCCGGACCGGCGCGGTGGTGGGGACGCCGCAGTACCTCGCGCCGGAGGTGCTGGCGGGCGCGGCGCCGGATCCCCGGATGGACGTCTTCAGCGTGGGCGTCCTCGTCTACGAGCTGTGCACCGGCCGGCTGCCCATGGGCGACTACCCGGCGCTCGATGGCCCGCTGGACCGGGTGGTGAAGCGGGCCATGGCGCAGGACCCGGCACGCCGCCACCCGGACGTGCGCGCCCTGCAGGCGGAGCTCGTGCGCGCAGCGCAGCTGGACGCGTCCCTGGCGGACGCGCTCCCGGACGAAGAGCGGGGCTGGCTGCGCGCGGTGGCGCTGGTGTGCGCGGTGGCGGCGGCGCTGGTCTTCTTCGCCGGCCTGCTCTCCTTGTCACCCCGGGTGCTGGAGCCGCGCGAGGTGACCCCGCTGGTGGCCATGATCTCCGAGAAGCTGCCGGATGGCCGCGTCCTCAGCCGCGCGCGGTTCGAGGTCTTCCCGTCGCTGCTGGCGGCGCTCGGCATTGGCGGCGCGCTCTTCGCGGTGGGGCTGCTTCGCCGGCACTGGCGCATGAGCGGCCTGGACCCGCCGCGGCCCGGGGTGCCGGTGCCCGCCGCGCGCTGGGTCTTCCTCGCCGGCCTGGGCGCGTGCCTGCTCTACGCGCTTCGGCGCGCGCTCGAGGCGTCCGGGCTGGTGGAGGTGACGCTGTACATCCCGCTGCTCGGCGGGGTCTTCGAGCTGTGGGTGATGTACCTCGTGTTCCTGGGGCTGCTGGAGGCGCGGCGCAGGTCCCGGCCGCTGGCGCAAGAGCCTCTGCTGTGGAGCGGGTTCGTGCTCGCGCTCGTTCCGCCGGTGGTGGAGTTCGTCGGCTTTCTGTCCGCCTGGACGCCCTGACGGCCGGGGTGAGGGTCACTCCTCCGGCTCGTAACCCTCCTCCTCCTCCACCCCGTCGATGACCTTGCGCGCCGTCGCAAAGTCGAACCCGGCGCGCGCGAGCGCGGCCAGATCCTTCTGCCGCTTCTCCTTGTGCTCCTCCGGGTTCGTGCGGAACGGCCCCAGCCGCTTCTTGCGCGCCCACAGCTTCGCCGCCTGCATTTCCGAGACCTCCCCAGACGCTTCGGCCAGAGACTTCGCCACCAGCGCGTCCGGCACGCCCTTCATCCGCAGCTTCTGGGCAATGACCCGCGCGCTGCGCCCGGAGGCGCGCAGGGACTGGGCCTTGCCTTGCGCGAACGCGCCGTCGTTGAGCAGCCCGCCGCGCACCAGCTTGCCGATGAGCTCTTCCACCCACCCGCGTGCGAGGGCCTCGTCCCCGCCGTAGACCCGCAAGGACCGCTGAACCTTGCGCGCGAGCACCCGGCGCAGCCCGGCCTCCGTCGCGGCGTAGCGCTCGAGGTAGTGCAGCGCCGAGCTCTCCAGGTAGCGCAAGGAGAGCTTCCGCGGGCCCTTCGGCGCCTCTTTCTCTTCGGACACGCGGGGGGTTGTACGAATTCGTCACCGCCCCCGCAACCGACGTGCCCGGCCCCGGTACCTCATGGCGGGGCGGGAATTCCTCCCGCTCCTCGGAGGAGGTCGAAGGTGTACGACACGCAGACGAACCTGACGTTGGTGGGGATGTACGCCGCGTACCTGGGCTTGAGCCTCGGGGTCACGGTGTGGGTCGCGAGGACGCTCTTCAAGAACGGGCAGGTGTTCCTGGTGGAGGCGTTCCTCGGGAAGGAGAAGCTGGCGGACTCGGTGAACCACCTGCTGGTGGTGGGCTTCTACCTGGTCAACGTGGGCTTCGTGTCGCTGGCCTTGAAGGAGGGCGTGGCGGTCCACAACCTGCACGCCGCCATCGAACGGCTGGCGTCGAAGATGGGGATGGTGCTGCTCATCCTCGGCGGGATGCACTTCTTCAACCTGTACGTGTTCTCGCGGATCCGCCGGCGCGGCCAGCTCCAGAACGAGCCCCCGCCCATCCTGCCCAGGGAGTTCGTCACGGGGCCCGCCGCGAGGAGCGCCTAGGCCATGCGCACGCTGACGCTGCTGTACGACGAGACGTGCGCCTTCTGCGTCCGGTGCGCCCAGTGGCTCGCCGCCCAGCCCCGCCATGTCCGCCTCGAGCTGCTCCCTGCCGGTGGCAAGGAGGCCCAACGCCGCTACGGACACCTGCGCCGGGCCGAGCGGCAGGAGCTCATCGCGGTGGATGACGAAGGCGGGGTCTACCGGGAGGACGACGCGTGGCTCCTCTGCCTGTGGGCGCTGCGCGAGTTCCGGCCCTGGTCGAAGCGGCTGGCGAAGCCGTCCATGCGGCCTTTGGCCCGCGGCGCCTTCAAGCTGCTGTCCTCCAACCGCAGGCGGATCTCCTCCTGGCTCTGGTTGTCCCAGGACGACGTGGTGGCCCACGCGCTGCGGCAGGAGGCAGAAGGGGCGGGCTGCGAAGGGGGCGCGTGCGCGGCGCCGGTCAGCGGACTTCGATGACCTTCAGCGTGCCGATGAGGGGGGTGATCTCCGCGCCCCCCTCTTCACCGAGCCCCAGGTGCGTGGCGTCCGCGATGAGCTGGTTGAAGGTGGGATCCAGCTCCACCCACTCCCCCACCCAGGCGGCGACCCATTCGTGCCAGTAAAGCGCGGGCACGCCGTCTTCGTTGCGCAGGTAGACCACGCCGTCCACGCGCTTGGCCGGGATGCCCGCCGCGCGCAGCAGCGCCACCGACAAGAGGGCGTGTTCGGTGCAGTCGCCCTTCATCTGGAGCAGCACGTCGCTGGCGCGGTCTGCGGACGCGCCGTAGTCGCGGGTCATGTTGGCGTAGACCCAGTCGTTGATGATCCTCGCCGCCTCCCAGGCGCTCTTCGTCTTCCCCACCAGCCGCTTCGACAGCTTCACGATCTCCGGATGGTCGGACTCCACCGCCAGGGTGGACTCGAGGTACTTGCCACCGGCGGGATCCTTCAGCGGCCGGTCTTTGCGCTTCGCCTTGTCGGGGAAGTCCGCGCGGACGGTGACCTCGGTCTGCCCGTTGCCGAGCGCCTTGTGCGTCTGCCGCCCGGTGTCCTTGTGAAAGTGCTCCGGCAGGCCCTGCAGGACCAGCGTCAATTCACCGGGGATGCGCCGCGCGGTGTCCGGCAGCACCTTCGGCAGCACCACCCGGGTGAGCCCGAAGACCTCCACCCGGTCCAGGCGCTTCGCGGTCTCTTCCGGTTCGGCCACCGCGCGCATGGACTCGCCCATCTGGATCTCGACGGTCTCCCCGTCCGCGGTCAGCGCCGCCACCGCGGGCACCTTCTCCTTGTCGGTGATGGTGGTGACCCGCTGCAACGTCACCTTCACGCCGCCAATGGTCCGGGTCTCCGGCTTCAGGGGCGTGGAGGAGATGGCGTAGCTCTGAAGATCCATCCCGTCGAGGATGGGCCCCTCCACCTTCTGCTTCCGGTGCAGCGCCACCCGCGCCTGGTCCGCCGCCTCCACTGTTTCGAGGCTGCGCGGCAGGGTGCGCACGTCGTTCGGCTGGCCGGGCCTGGTGCGGACGATGTGCAGGCCGTCCGGACCGTTGGTACCGCGGATGGTCTGGTCTCCGCCGTCGCCCCTCTGCTCAATCAGCACCGTCAGCAGCGCCCCGCCAGGCTTCGCCTCGTAGACGCGCACCTCGCGGTGGACGCGCTCGGAGACGCGGTTGCCCACGTTGGCCTTGAAGACGAACTCGTTGATGGACTGCACCTTGTCGGGGCTGCCCTTCACGCGGTGCAGGTGGGTGAAGACGTGCCCCACCTTCTTGTCCAGCAGGTACAGCCCGAACCACTCGCCGTCTTTGGGCCGTTTGACCTTGAGGACGTCGGAGACCTCGGCGCTCCTGGCGGGGGGCTTCGCGCGCGGCTTCTTCGCCAGGGCCTCCCCCGGAAGGAGCGAAAGCGAGAGCGCCGCTGCCAGAAGGGCGGTGACGACGGGGAGGGTGACGAGACGGCGCATGGACCCTCCGACGGGCCGGGTGGGGAGTTCTTCGCGGCGGCAGTGGCCGGAGGGGCTCACAGCCGCTTGGAGAGGATGATCAGATCTTCGCCGGCCTTGTAGAAGTCGCGAAACCGCGCCTCTTCGCCGTACTTCATGGACGCGTAGAAGCCGCGGGTGGGCCCGTAGGCCTCCATGGCGGAGGTCTCCACGCGCACCAGGCGCCCATTGCGACGGCGGAGGTCTCCCTCCATGGCGGACACCAGCGCCGCGCCCACGCCCTGGCCACGGACCGCCGGGTCCGAGGCGATCCAGTACAGATCGTGGGTGCCTTCGGTCATGGGGGTGGGGCCGTAGCAGACGTAGCCGACGACCTTGCCGTCGCGCAGCGCGACGAGGACCTTGTAGTCGGCGCTGCCGCCGGGACTGGATGCTGCGTCAATGAGCTCGAGCGCGCACTCAACCTCGGTCGGGCTGAACGTCTCGATTCTGCCGAGCAGCCCCTGAAGTTGCTCCCTGTCCTGGGGAGAGATGGGACGGATTTCCATGGATCCTCTCGAAGGCAATCTCAACCAACCGCCGCGCCAGCTCGGGATAGTCCATGCCGGCGCGTCCGGCTGCTTTAGCGAATCCGGCCGCAGGATGCAGGTCGCAATTCGGGTTCACATCAATGACATAGGGCTCGCCGCTCTGCGTCAGGCGCAGATCGACCCGGCCGTAGTCCTGGCAGCCGAGCGCGTCAAACGCAGATTGCGCGCAGGCGACCACCTTCGCTTCGAGCTCGGGGGGCAGGGTGCAGCCCACCGACGGGCTGTCCTTCCATTCGTCGCTCTCTGACTCCCACTTGGCCCTGTACGAGACGATGTTGGGCCGCCCTTCGAACGCGCGGCCGAACTGGATCTCACTGAGCGGCAGGGCGGTGCGCGGCTGGTTGCCGAGCAGGGGCACGTAGATCTCCCGGCCCTCGATGTACGCCTCGGCGATGGCGGGCTGCGCGAACGCCGTCACCACCTTGTCCACCACCCGCGCCAGCTCCTCGCGGGTGTGCACCACCGAGTCGAAGTCCACGCCCACCGACGCGTCTTCGCGCGACGGCTTCACGATGGCCGGCAGCGGCAGGTCCGAGCGCAGCGCCTCCTGCCCGCTGTGGAAGGCGGCGAAGGCAGGCGTGCTCACCCCCCGGGCGCGCAAGATCTCCTTGGCCTTGTCCTTGTGCAGCGACAGGCCCAGCGCGAGCGGTCCGGAGCCCGTGTACGGCACGCCGAGCAGGTCCAGCATGGCGGGGATGGCCATCTCGCCCCGGCTGTCTGCGGCGACGGACTCACACAGGTTCAGCACCAGCGCCGGCACGGTCTTGCGGATGGTGGCGACGAAGGAGAATGGGTCTTTCTCCACACCCAGGAGGTCCACGCGGTGACCACCGGCTTCCAGCGCCTCCTGGAGCGCCTGGGCCACCCGGGTGACGTCCTCGCGGGCCTCGCGGCCGGGATCCTCCTCGAGGAGGTCGTGGTCGCGGTTGTAGAGGATGCACAGATGCATGCGCTGCGGGTTCTCCCTATCACGCCCAGCAACGCATGGCGACGGGCGCACCATTCCGCCCGAAAAGGGCCTGGAAGTGCGCTATGCGTCGTGCGGCATGCGCATTCGCGATCCCATCCACGGGACCATCGACGTTTCTCCGGAGGAGAAGGCCGTCGTGGACAGCCGCTTCTTCCAACGGCTGCGCAACGTCCGGCAGCTCGGCTTCGGAGACCTCGCCTACCCGGGCGCTACCCACACCCGGCACGCCCACTCGCTGGGCGCCATGCACGTCGCCTCCCGCCTGTTCGACGCGGTGGCCTCGCAGAGCAGCCTGCCGCAGGACGTCCGGGGGCGCTTTCGGGCCGCGGTGCGCGCCGCGGTGCTCTGCCATGACCTCGGGCACATGCCCCTGTCGCATGCCTCCGAGAAGATCGCCCCGAAGCGAGCCCTCCTGGAGCTGCCGGAGTGGCTCTCGGAAGGACAGGGACCCAACGCGCAGGCGGCGCACGAGGACTACACGGCGAAGATCGTCCTCGACAGCTCGCTCACCCCCATCCTGCGTGAACGCTATGCGCCTTTGGGCATCACCCCGGAGGCGCTCGCCTCGCTCATCATCGGGATGCCGGCGCCGGGTGAGACGTCCTTCATGTTCGAAGGGGTGGACTGGTTCCCATGCCTGCGCGGCATGGTCTCCGGGGAACTGGACGCGGACCGGATGGACTACCTGCTCCGGGACTCGTTCTTCACCGGCGTCACCTATGGCCGGTACGACCTGGACTGGATCGTCGGGAACCTGAACCCGGCGGAGAAGGACGGGCGCGTGTACCTCGCCTTGTCACGGGCGGCGGCGTTCGCGTTCGAGGACTTCCTCCTCAGCCGCTACCACATGTTTCTTTCGGTCTACTACCACCACACCACGGTCAACTTCGACCACATGCTCCGCCGGTTCTACGAGGAGGTTCCGGAGGAGTTCGAGATCCCCGCGGACCCCGAGGCGTTCCTGCTCTGCGACGACGTGGCGCTGCTGATGGCGCTGCGCAACTCGAAGAACCCGTGGGCTTCGCGCATCGTGGCGAGGCAGCCCTTCAAGAAGGCGGCGGAGTTCACCGAGCGGGACGTGGACTACGACCTGTCCGCCCTGGAGCGGGCGCTGGACCAGGCGGGCATCGAGCACTTCTCCTGCGAGTCGCGCGGCGTGCTCTCGCGCTACTTCGATGGCGGCGCGGGCCCCAGCCTCTACATCCTCGACGTGTCCACCGGCCGGCTCACGGAGGTGGCGAAGTACACGCCGCTCTACCAGCGCTTCAGCGGCGCGGTGAGGCTGTCGCGGCTGTACGTGCGGCCGGACCAGGCGGACGGGGCGCGCGCGGTGCTCAAGCGCGCCCACAAAGGAGAGCTGCACACATGAGCGAGTCCCTGCCGGGGATGCCGCGCGTACCGGCCAGTGCCGCGAAGACGCGGGACGCGGCGGCGGTGGTGATGTACCGGCGCCTGGCGACGGGCGGGGTGGAGGTCTTCTGGCTGCGCCGCGACAAGGACCTGCGCTTCGCCGGCGGGTTCTACGCGTTCCCCGGCGGCCGGGTGGACCGCGCGGACGCGGACGTTCCAGTGGAGGGCGCAGCTGGCCCGGAGGCAGCGCTCATCGCCGCTGCGGCGCGTGAGCTCTTCGAGGAGACCGGCGTGCTCGTCGCCGAAGGCGCAAACCGGCTGCCGAAGGAAGAGCTGGACGGGCTGCGCACGCTGCTCTTGGACCGGGAGCGGAAGGCCAGCTTCCGGGCGATGTTGGCGGAGCGCGGGCTGCGCCTTTGGGCTTCGGACTTCGTGCCCTGCGGCCGGTGGATCACCCCGCCTTTTCTGCCCGTGCGGTTCGACGCCCGGTTCTTCCTCGTGGAGGCGCCGAAGGAGGCGCACGCGGAGGTATGGCCCGGAGAGCTCGTGGACGGCGCGTGGATTGCGCCGAAGGACGCCCTGGCGCAATGGGAGAAGGGGACGGCGCTCTTGCATCCGCCCAACCTCCACGCGCTGCAGATCATGGCGGGCTTCACCACGACCGACGAGGCGGTGAAGCGGCTGTCTTCGCCGGACCACTGCCCGGGTCACGTCGCCGCGCGCATCGAGTTCCAGAAGGGCGTCTACCTGTTCCCGCTGGAGACGCCCACGCTGCCGCCCGCCACGCACACCAACGCGTACGTGCTGGGGACCGGTGAGCTCTTGATCGTCGACCCGGGTTCGGAGGAGGTGCGGCAGTACGCGCGGCTCCTGGCGCTGGTGGCGGGCCTGACCGCAGAGGGGAAGCGGCCCAAGGCGGTGTTCCTCACCCACCACCACGCAGACCACGTGGGCGGCGCGCTGGCGGTGAAGGAGCGGCTGAAGGTTCCCCTGTGGTGTCACGCGCGGACCGCGGACCGGCTGCCCCAGGGCGTGGCGGACCGGATCCTCGAAGACGGCGAGCTCATCGAGCTGCAGGGCACACCGCGGATGCGCTGGAGGGTGCTGCACACGCCGGGGCACGCGCGCGGGCACCTGTGCCTCGTGGACGACGCGTCGAAGGCGGCGGTGGTGGGGGACATGGTGGCGGGCTACGGCACCATCGTCATCGACCCGCCGGAGGGGGACATGACGGACTACCTGGAGCAGCTCGAGCGGCTGAAGGCGCTGCCGGTGGGGACCTTGTACCCGGCGCACGGCCCGGCCATCCCGGACGGCGTGGGCAAGCTGGAGGAGTACCTGCGCCACCGCCAGGCGCGCGAGCGGACCGTGCTCCAGACCCTGCCGAAGGCGGGCGCGTTGCTGAAGGAGATCGTGGCGAAGGCGTATTCGGACACGCCGGAGGTGATGCACCCCGTCGCCGAGCGCAGCGCGCTGGCCATCCTCATCAAGCTTGTCCGCGACGGGAAGGTGGAGCGGCGGGACGACAGGTACCTGCCTCTGTGAGCGCGCACCGACGGTGGGCCGCAGGGGCTCGCGGCCCCGAAGGTGGACCGGGACCCTCTGCATCGGGTTAGTTGCGCAGACCATGATCACCCGCGTCCTTCTCTTCGCCGCTGTGCTGCTGCTCTTCGGTTGCTCGTCGTCACCCCCCGGTGCCGCAGACGCTGGCACCGCCGTCATCCAGGATGCCGGAACCGAACCGGATGGTGGCGAACCCGACGCAGGCGTTTCGCCGGAGAGCCTGGACGCAGTGCTCCTTCCGCTTCAGGACGGGGCCGGGTTGCCGGCGCTGGCCGCCGCCGTGTTCAACGGCGAGCGCACGCTGGGGATGGGCGCAGTCGGGCGCCGCAAGGTGGACGACACGGCGCAGGTGACCGCCGCGGACAAGTGGCACCTGGGCTCGTGCACCAAGGCGATGACCGCCACGCTCACCGCCGTGCTCGTGCAGGAGGGCGTCCTCGAAGGCTCCACCACGCTGGAGGAGGCGTTCGGCGCGGATTGGCTCCCCGACCTGGATGACGGCTACAAGCCGGTCACGGTGGCGCAGCTCCTGTCGCACCGTGGCGGCGCGCCTGCGGCCATCCCGCCGGAGCTGTGGAACCCGCTGTGGCAACAGGGCGACCTGAGTGCGCAGCGGCGCACCTTCACCGAAGGACTGCTCCGCCGGGCACCCGCTCAGGCGCCCGGGACGTTCGCGTACTCCAACGCCGGCTACATGGTGGTGGGCGCGCTGCTCGAGAAGCGCACCGGCCAGAGCTGGGAGGCGCTCATGCAGCAGCACCTGTTCGAGCCGCTCGGAATGGATGGGTGCGGCTTCGGGCCACAGGCCTCGCCGGGCGCGGCGGACCAGCCCTGGGGCCACGACCACAATGGCGCCGCCTTTACGCCCGCGTATGGAGATAATCCACCGGCGCTCGGGCCCGCGGGGACGGTGCACTGTCCGCTCGAGGCCTGGGGGGCCTATCTCCAGACGCATCTGCGGGGGCTGCGCGGGGAACCCAATGTCCTGGGGCTCCCCATGGAGGTCTGGACCACGCTGCACACGCCGGCGCCGGGCGGTGACTACGCGCTGGGCTGGGTCGCCACCACGCGGGACTGGGCGGGCGGCCCGGTCTACGTCCATACCGGCTCCAACACCCGCAACTTCGCCGTCGTCTGGCTCGCGCCCAAGATCGACCGGGCCTACGTCGCTGTGAGCAACGCCCCCCCAGGCCAGGCGCAGGGTCCGGCGGACGAGGTCATCTCGCTGCTCGTGGAGAGCTACCCGCCCTGAGCGGTCTGCACCTGCGCGAAGCGCCATTGCCCGGCGCTTCGGTCGCGCCGGCGGGCACCGCGCTGTGGTGAGCGCTGGCCGGACGGGCCGCGGTCCTGGTCAAGCCGCCAGTGGGCTCTACGGCGCGCCCTGGATCTCCGCCGGCGCCGTGCGCATCCGGCGAACGAGCCAGTACACCAGCGGCGCGGATGCGAGCGCGGCCTGCGGCAGCAGCGTCACCAGGTCCGGGAAGATCCCCAGGAAGTCCACCTGCACGAAGGCCACCGGACGAATGGGCACCGCGCCCACCTCCTGCAGCGCGTGCAGGCCCTTGCCGAGCAGCACCACCGCGGTGCCGTAGAGGAACGCGGTGGAGAACCCGAACAGCCGCTTCATCGGCAGTCGGAAGCCCACCTTCAGCACGGTGAAGACCAGCCCCGCCAGCACCGCCAGCCCGGCGATGCCGCCCCAGGCGCTCGCCGCCGCGGAGTCCAGCGCCAGGCCCTGCAGGAAGAGCGCGGTCTCGAAGGACTCGCGACCCACCGCGCTGAAGGAGATGAGGAAGAGCCCGGCCGCGCTGCCCTTGCCGAGCGCGCCCTCCACCTGCCCGCGCAGGTCCTTCATGAAGGCGCTCATGTTGGCGCGCGCGTTGAGCCACAGCGCCGCGTACAGCAGCATCCCCACCGCGGCCAGCGCGACCAGCCCCTCCATCCATTCGCGGTTGGCGCCGGCGAGCAGCCTCTGCGCGAAGAAGAAGGCGACGGCGCCGGCCAGCAGCGCGGACACCCAGCCGGCGTGCACGATGCGCGCGTGGGCGGTGGCGCCCATCTTCTTGAGCACCGCGAGCAGCGCGCCCACCACCACCAGCGCCTCGAACCCTTCGCGAAGGACGATGAGCAGCGCCACCCAGAACACCGCCCACGAAGACCCGGGTGCGCCCGCCTCACGCGCGCGCTTCAGCACCGCGCCGAGGGCCGCCCCTTCGTTCTTCACCGCGGCGTCGTCGCCTTTGTCGATGGCCACGCGCAGCGCGAGCACGTGGGTCTCAATCTCCCGGACGAGGCTCGCATCCCGCGCCGCGAGCTGCGGCTCCACCGGCTCCACGCCCAAAAGGTATGCGTCCAGCACCGCCTTGCGCGCGCCCTCCACGTCGCCGCCGCTCCACGCGCGCAGCGCTTCGTCCAGCTTCGACTCCGCGAGCGCCAGCCCCCCCTCTTCGTCCCGCTCGGGCAACACGCGGCGCAGGCAGGGGAGGGCCGCCTCGCCGTACTTCTGCGCGAGCCCTTCGTCGGAGAGGGTGGCCAGCTCCTCCAGCGTGGCCTTCGGCGTATTCTTCGCGGCTTCCTCCGAGCACGGCGGGTGGCGCAGGGTGAGCACGAAGAAGGCCAGCGCCCAGCGGTCATCCGCATTCGGGTAGACGGTCTTGAAGGGCGTCATCATCGTCTCCGGCAGGCCGTGGGTGATGACGTTGAAGCCCTTGTACGGCGGCAGCGCGCCGGCGACTTCGGGGTCGAGGAAGCTCGCGGGCGCAGGCTCCATGGTCTTCGCGAGGGGCACGTCTGCGCTGCCGTCCGCCGCGTGGCAGGTGGCGCAGGTCTGGGCGTAGAGCGTCTCCCCGCGTTGGAGGTCCGGTGGCACTCTGGGGCTGCGAGAGAGTCCGCCCGCCGCGACCAGCTCCTCGATGAGCCGCGCGAACTCCGCGACCAGCGGCTCCGGCGCCTCGCGCGCCTTCACCTTCGCCTGCAGCGCCTGCAACCTCGGGATGAACGACGCGCCCTTCGGTCCGAGCGCCTTCGCGGCGCGGACCGTCTCCTCCATGAAGGCGTCCTGCTCGTTGAGCTCGAATTCGGAGCCCGACAAGAGCGCCATCGGGTAGTCCGCCTCCAGGTATTGGAGGATGCCCACCACCCGGTGCCAGTCGTCCGCGTCCGCAGCGA